>JAEYQN010000020.1 GCA_023409995.1 Cyanobacteria bacterium OH_CBB_238
CAAGGAAACAATGAGTAAAGACATTTTTGCTCAATACAATTATCAAAATAATGAAATAGTAATTAATAAAGAATATAAAGAACCAAAAACAAAAGGTGACATTCTAGCAATTTCAGAAGCAATTATGCATGAAGCTGGCCATGCTGTAGATAACGATTTTGCAAACTCTGTTCAAGAAGAGATTAATAACCTTGGAATAAATGTTCTTACTCACAAGTTTTATGAGAAAAAATATCCCAATGTATTTGAATACTCTAACTCTCCACTAGTCAAAGATGGAGTAAATTTATATGCAAAACTATTCTTCGATCCAGACCCAGATAAACAAGCCTTGGTGAATAGGTTAAAAACAAAATATGGTTACTTACCTTCGAATGATACTATACACCCCGCATCTTATCTTGCCTTAAGAGTTAAAGCAGAGAATAATATAAAAAAACAATTTACTTAAATATTTTTTACATTCCGTCTATTCAAATGGTAGCAAAAAAACTTGATTTTATACCTTTATGTACTATAGAAATAATGTGACACACATGATATAATTGACCCATAGAATTTAATTCATTTTTTATTTCCCACCCTAATCAAGCATTTTATATATATTTTAATTTACCGTTTAGTAAAATAGGAGGCTCTAGAATGGTTAACCTAACAAAAGAACTTTCTGCACAAAAAGCAGTTAAGTCAAAATTTAATGATGAATTTGACAAATACCTAAAACGTCAATGTTTAAAAACCACCTTTAACGGACTAGAAATCGAAACATTTAGTTGGTACAAGAAAATGTTAGGTTTAACATAGAACCATTTAACTAAATATATAAACGAAAAATGCTACTCAAAAGGTAGCATTTTTGATTTATTCAATAATTTTCATAACTTCATCCAAAGTTTTCTTAGTAGGTGATACATAAGAATCATTTAAAGGAGTACCCAAGGTTAACAATGAGACAACTCTTTGATCCTCATCCAAATCCAATATTGATTTAAACTTCTTTGCTGCAGCTAAAGGGGCGCACATCCAGCAAGATCCATAACCAAGAGAATGCGCAGCAAGCGACATGTTTTCAATAGCAGCACCCATACTTAATAGTGATGAGTCAGCCCAAACCTCTTTGATTTGTTCTTCTGTATATTTTTTCTTTTTATAAATTTCTTTAATGTAAGAAACTTTAGAAGTTTCCACTATCGCGATCACAACAGGCGCATTGACAAAAAATGTAGAATAATTTTTTGAAAATGTAATTTTATTTTCATATCCGATACTTTCTGGCCAAGAAGCAATTTCTGCAAAAGTATTTTCCACTGCTTGCAACATTTGCTGTTTAATTTGATCATTAATAATAACAACAAAGTTCCAGTTTTGTGAATTAGTTGCGCTAGGGGCTAATCTACCTGAATCAATAATTCTTTTAATATCTTCAATCGGGGGGTGGTCAACCTTGTATTTTCTGATAGTCTTTCTAGTATTAATCACATCAAAGAAGTCCATTTTTCCAACCTTTCTTGAGGATTGTAATAAGAATGAAAAAACATTATTTATCAATAATAGCTTTAACTATAATTATTATATCGGTATCTACTGCATTTGCAAATGGCTCAAGCTTTCATTACCAAGAATATAAAGCAGGTAGCTTACCTAATAATAACGTCAGTAAGCTTAAAGAAAAAATACTATTTATTGTAGACTTCTCAAATAGTATGAATGAATCCCTAGGTAGCAGCAGAAAGATAGATGTAGCCTTACAAACTCTATCTTCAATACTGCCAAAACTAAATTCCAATATATATACAGGATTAAGAGTTTATGGCCATAAAAACGGATTTACCCCAAATCAAAGTTGTACAGCTTCGGAATTGGTCTCACCAATTAGTCAAAATAACACCCAAAAAATTAGCACAAAACTCTCTAGCTTAAATGCTGCGGGGTGGACGCCAATAACTTATTCACTTAAAAAAGCTGTAAACTCTGATTTTTTAGGAATCAATGGTCCAAAAAGAATAATACTATTGAGTGATGGCGGTGAGAATTGTGATGAAAGCCCATGTGACTATGCAATTAAATTGATGCAAACACGAGACGATATAAAGATAGATGTTATAGCATTCACAATAGATGATGCTGAGGCAAATAATCAATTAAAGTGTGCGGCATTAGTAACATCAGGTAAGTTCTACACAGCGAATACAGCAGCAGAATTATCAAAAAGTTTGGAACGCTCCTTGAATATGGAAAAAGATGTTCAAGGTGTTATTATAAAACACTAGTACCAGCATCTGCTGGTACTAGTGAGTCTTTATTAAAATCTATAGTATAGTTTTTATTAGTCTTTGTACAATGGAGCAAGTTTAGCTTCTTGTTGAGGAATAACCCCTTCAGCTATTGGCGAATATGCTCTATAATCAATTACAGGGAAACAATTATCAATAGATTCTATCTCTTTAAGCTTTGCATCGTTAATGCTTCCTGATTCAATCATGTCAGCAATAGATTCAAATCGTTCTACATGCTCTCTAAATCTATCTGTAGCATAATCTTTAGCCTGCCAAGTAGTAATTAAGAAAGGCCAGTCAGAGCTTTGCAATAACAGATTTTCTCTAGCAAGTTGGTTTAATGCCCTATGTAATAGTTTATCCTCAGGAATTTTTTCATATTTAGAAACTATATCTATCATGCGTTTCTCACAGCCATGAATAATTGGCCACATCCACTCAGTTAAGTGGTTTTGCCAAACATAGAAATGTCCACCCGCACCCCATGAACTTTCAGGAATTTGAATTGCTTCTCTAGGTGGGTGTTTTTCTAGATATTCAGCAGCGGTTAGCCTTTCAACTTCAGGCATAAATTGGTGGAATTTTTTAATAACTTGTTTAATAAATTCAACACCTTCAAACCACCAGTGTCCGAACAACTCCGTATCAAAAGAAACCATTACCAAACCTTCTTTATTATTAGCAATTTTATAATCATTTAAAATATGGTAAAGAAGTGTTGTATAGTGATCAGAGTTGGAGTTTATTTGATTCATAGCCAATACCGGATCATAGAGCATTTTGTCACCTAAATCAGTAGTTGACGATGTTATTCTCCAGTAATGCATTCCGGATTTATCATCTTTTTTATGGAATTCTCTAAAACATCCATCACCAGGGTAGCCGTCAGCTGCAGACCAAACTTGGAAACCAGCTCTATCATTTCTGCCCATAACAGCCACTTGTGCATCTGGTAACCAGTAAGCAGAGAAAGTATCATATCCAGTCGCTTCTCTTTCAGGTAGTGGAATATATTCAATGTTCCCATATACTCCAATTACACGCCTATTACCTATTGAATTTCCGCCTTCGATAACATGAGATTCTGTAAAGAAATATTCTATATCATTATTTTGTAAGGTAACTTCGATAGATGGTCGCCATTTCTTTTCACCATCTTTGCCCACAAACTCATAACCCTGTCTATAAGCACATTCTGGCAACCAAGCACCTTTTGCTTTTTTACCAAATAGACGCTTGGTGGTATCAGATCCAATTTTGAATTGAGCATTTAAGTTAGAATCCGTAGCCAATAATGGAGAAAATCCATGAGTAGCACCAGAAGTAGTAATTTCTATACACCCAAGTTCTTGATATTTTTTAAATGCACTAATCAGATCTTTATTATATCTGTTAATAAAACAATCTTTAAGATGATTAAACCAATCAAAGTAGTACTTTGCAAGATACTTTAAATGTTGTGAATGAGCAACATTAGGATCAGGATATCGTTCCAAGTCACCTGATACTGCTTTTATTCTAGAATCCAAGTATTCGATAAACCCATTTTGAAGGTGTTCATCGTTTAACTGTTCCGCTAATATTGGTGTAATACCAACTGTTAATTTTGCTTTAATTCCATCTTCTTCATAAAGTTCAGAAATTGCATTTAAAAGAGGTACATATGTTTCACACATACATTCATAGAGATTTTCTTCTCCAAATGGCCACATACCAGCTTTTCTATAGTATGGGAGGTGGCTGTGCAACATAAATACAAATGATCCAACTGACATAAATTGTCCTCCAATAATTTTGACTAAATATATATAAAATTCTCGATTATAACTGTTATATCATAAATCACGACAAAATATAACCCATCAGAACTAATACTTTTGTATAGTTTATTTGCTAAAATTCTTTTAACATAGTATTTAAAACGACATAAATTCCTGCTATAATAAAATAAAGAACATTGAAAATTAAATATGGGGACGTTTTGGATTTGACAGGGTGATCGATGGACCTAAATTGCGAGTCTCAGCGCTGTTCTGAGTTACCAACGAGCAAACTAAAATAAACGCTAATAACGTTATTGAAGGCAATTTCGCACCTAGAGCTCACGCTTTAGCTGCTTAGTTCGACAGACTGAACTATGCCCACTTTATCAGACCAGCTTGCCGTCTGATAGGGTAAATTAAGCAAGACGCAGTATGGGGATGAGAATTAACCGTACCAAGATTTTTCTCACGGCGCGCATCGCTTAAAACTGCTTGGCTTTAGTTTTTGGTTGTGGATTCTTTCCTTTGCTAAAGCGAGAAAAAAGAACCTACGCTCGTAGATGTTTATGTACTTCCATTCTGGACGAGAGTTCGAATCTCTCCGTCTCCACCATTTAATTTTAAGATAAAAGCCTAGTCCGTTTTTTCGTTAAGAAATCACTCCACTGAGTGGACTTTAGGGCTATATAATATTAAAAGAGAATTTATTTAATATGAATTCTCCAATTCTTTATGCAAAAATTAGCCAAAATTCTCTGTTCGAGATTTGCCTAGTCCGTTTTTCATATAGAACGCAAATTCGCAAAGGAGAAGGGAAAATTTCGGGTGCCTAAAACGATTAAAGTTGAGAATGGGTTAGAATTATTTCAAAGTAACTTTGGATTAAATGCAAGGATACAAACTTTTAAATATTGTTAAATCCCATTTATCACTTTTTACAATATCATCAAATAATTCAAATGCTTCCTTTGCAGATAAGCCAATTTTTTCAAGTTCTTCATAAACTTCTTCAGGTAACGTTAAAATATTAGGAAAATATAAAAAAGTCCAAATGTTAAAAAATAACATTTCTTTTGTTAGTTCTTGTTTAAGTGTATTTAAAAAATTAACATTTTCAAAAATGAAGAACCAATTTGTGTTTGGATCAAAATTTATACAAGCTAAATCATCATTGTCTGCGTGCTTAAAAAAATTATATTTTGCTCGCCTAATTTTTATTATATCTTTCTTTTTTGCTGGTTTTATCAATGAACTATTAGGACCCAGCGCTGTTTGTAACCCCTTTTTTTTAATAATAGTACTCAATATTTCGTTTGCAGCACAAATAACAACATGGGTACTGATAGGGTCATCTTTATGAAAAAACATCTTTACGGCTTGATTGGTCATGTTGAACGCAATATCGATTTTGTTCATTTGTTGAATTTCATTATACATATTTTTATTATATATGATTACTAAACGCTTTATATGTGTATATTAAGATTTCAGTTTTGAAATTTGAATAAATCAAATTTATCAAAAATTCAAAAATCAAATTAGACTTTCAAGATATAGTTGACGCCAAGTAATTCCAAAATAATAAATTAGAATAATTCGTGCTTTTATAAAAGTTAATGAAACTTCAAATTAACTTTTTTTTATTATAAAATTTAATTTGTAGGTATAAATGGCAAAAAGTACTAATATTAAAAACAAAACTGAATTAACTTCTAATGCATCGGCATCAGCTTTTGGCTGGGATTTTCAAGCAAATGCTGCCATTCTTTTAATGCTTGAAAATATAAAAAATGCTAAATCAGTAAAAGTTGAAGGAAAAACTGAAGATATAGAAATAACTTTAGATAACAACAATATTCTTTACTCACAAGCCAAATCAATAGAAGATATTAATTCAACTTCTAATTTGTTGGCAAAATTAAAAGAAGGAATAAGAACTCTAAATAATGCTCACTCAAAGGGAAACGCGGAAAGTCTTATTTACATAACAAACCATTCAAACCCTTTTAACGATAAATTTTCAATTGAACATTTTTTAGGAAGAACAAAGTTTGATTATGACGAATTGCCAGAAAAATGTAAAACAAAAATATTAAACATAATTAGTGAAAACAATTATTCAATTAATACGAATAAATTAAAAGTTTATATATTACCTTTTATAGGAGATGATAAAGACAATAGAGATAAATTTATTAAAGAAGCTGTTAGTGAATTTTTAGAAGAATTAGAAATTCATACTCAGTATACACCTAAGAAAATGCTTGAAATATGGCAACGAGACTTTTTTCACAATTCAACAATACCTGATTCTGCTATTCAAATAAAGAAAACTGACATGATATGGGCATTAATTGTTGAGGTGTGCAGCTTTGATAAATTAGACAAATACCTTAATGATTGTGACGATGCAATAATTGAAGAAATTGAATTTAAGTATAAGTCTATCATTGATAATAAATCAGAAGAATTCGTATTTGTTAATAAAGTATTAAATGATTATGAACAATATAATAAGAATTTAACTCAACGAGAAAAGACAGAGAAATTTATAAACGAAGAATATTGCATCTATTCAGATGAATTTGACATAGAAAACCTCGATGAATATACTAAAAATTGCTTGATTAAAGTTATATTAAATAAGATTATCTCAAAGAGAATAATTATTGGCAAAATAAAAAAAGGAGCCAATATATGCGATTGAAAACTTTGAAAATTACATATGGTTTTTTTAATAAAACTTTTCAATTTAATGAAGGTTATAATTTGATTTATAGTACACAAAATAGTGTTGGGAAAACAACACTATTGCGGACATTATTATATTCGTTAGGTTTTGATATCCCAAATACAAAAAATTTTAAATTTGAAAATTGCAAATTCGAATTAAATATTGTAACTGATTCGGAAAAAGAAATTGTTATAACAAGGAACGATTCATATTGTTATCTTTCTTACAGTAATGAGAATAATAAACGATATTTTTCTTTACCAGCAAATGAGAAAGAACTTCACTCTATTGTCTTTGAGAACACAAATTCTGACATTTTAGAAAATATCTTGGGTGCTATGTATGTAGATCAAGAAAAAGGGTGGACTTTATTAAATAGAGGGATTGTAATTGGTTCAATTCGTTTTAGTCTTAATAAGTTTATTCAAGGTGTGTCAAAAGTAGATTGTTCAGAGTTGTACGAAGAATTAAAGTATATTGAATTTCAAATAAAAAAATATAGAAGTATGCTATCGATAGCAAATTATCAAAATCAAATTGAAAAGTTGATTCAGGTTACAGAATATGATTCACTGAATGATAAAATTGAAAAAGAGATTGCTATTCTTGAATTTGAAAAAAAACCTTTAGTGATAGAACAGAACAGATTAAACAATGTTCTAAGTAAAAATATGGGATTTAGAAAATATATTACGGATATGAAACTACATGTTATTGATAAAAGTGGTAATAGAATTCCTGTAAATGAAAAAACTATTGAAGGTTTTAAAGATAACATCAATTATATAACTGCGAAAATTAATATTGTTAACTCAAGAATATCTCAGATAGATAACAAAATAAATTCATATAAACAAACTCAAAAAAAAGAAAATCTATTATTTCAAACAGATACAGAATCGATGATTGATAAATTTGATGCAGATATTTCAAAAATCAAAATTAATTATATTGGTGTTGAAAATATGATTAAACGACTTGAAGAACAAAAAACAAAAATCAAAGCGGAAATTGATCTAAGAACAAAAAGCAATAATACCTTAATAACAGAACTACATAAATATATATCGGACTATGCTAAAGAGATGGGTGTAGATGAAAAATATGTAAGCCCATCCAAAGATTATATATTTACTTCTGATTTGAAATCTTTAAGTGGAGCTATTTTTCACAAAATAGTTTTTGCTTTCAAACTATCCTATATGAAAATATTGGAAAAATATTCTAATATAATTGTGCCAATTATATTAGATTCCCCAAGAGGTAAAGAAGTAGATGAAATAAATATCCATAAAATGATTGAAATATTAAAGAGAGATTTTGCTAATCATCAGATAATTATTGCATCAATTTATAACTATGATCTTAATAATTTAAATATAATAGAATTAAAGAATAATTTACTTGAAGATTTTGATTAAACTCTTTATTTGAACTATTTTTATCTAAATATTTTTTACATTTTTAACAAATAATTTCTGCAAACTCAAATCTTCGGCTTGAGTACCATTTAGTATTTGCTCCGTTACTATCGGTGATAAATATTTTAAACTTAAAATATTTCTTATGTGTTTTGAATCTTTTAAATTTTCTTCTGTTTGAAGATCTTGTATTGTTTTTCCTTCTAATAGTTTTTTGTGATAATAATAGCTTTTTACAATTGCATTGACTAAATAAGGATTTGGATTTGGTGCATCATTACCATTAGTCTTTATAATTAAAATATTCCCACTGTTTGATGGCTGTGAAAGTTTTATATTTTTAGAAATTATCAACGGAACAATTTCTTCTTCATTGTGCTGGGATGATAAAATTTCATTGTGAGTAATTCTTTCTAAAGTTTTTACTAATGCTTTTTGGCATAAAGTGATTTCTACAGATTTTTTTGAAATAACAACTTTACTTAGAATTGACCTAATTAGTTTTGGATCAGAAAAATCTTCAATATCCTGTGCTGTTTTTAAAAGTTCTTTCTGTTTATTAATCTCAAATTCAGCAATTATTTTTTGAATTTGCTTTTTATCGAGTAGTACTTCTTTTATATTTTCAATGACAAATTTTTCAATTTCTCCGGCTGGGATCTTTGATACTGAGCCTGCGTCTTTTCTGTTATATTTATTTATTGCGCTACTGACATAATATCGATATCGACGTTTTCGAGTATTACTATGACTTGGTGTCATTCTGTTGTCGTTATCATCATAAATTAATCCAGCCAACAAAGAGTTAGATGAAGATTTTATTCCGCAGGTTTTATCAACTCTGTTTTCTAACAAGATATTTTGGACTTTATTAAAAATGTCTATATCTATAATTGCCTCGTGTTCTCCTTCATAAATACAGTGTTTATGTGTAATTTTGCCAATATAAACTTTATTAGCTAGTAAATGGTATAACTGACCTTTAGAAAAATCTTTGCCATTTCTAGTTTTAAATTCATTTTCGTCCAAATATTCTTTTAACTTCTTGACGCTTTTACATTCAAGATATTGATTAAAAATATGCTTAACTTTTTCTGCGTCTTTTTCGTTTATAACAAGTTTTTTATCTTGTTTTTGATATCCAAAAGGAGTGCAGCCCCCCATCCACATTCCTTTTTTCTTTGATGCTGCAATTTTATCTCTTATTCTTTCTCCGGTTACTTCTCTTTCAAATTGGGCAAAGGATAAAAGAATATTTAGAGTGAGTCTACCCATTGATGTTGTCGTGTTGAAGTGCTGAGTTATTGAAACAAATGATGAATTATGCTTATCAAACAATTCTACAATCTTTGAAAAATCCATCAGAGAGCGAGTAAGCCTATCAACTTTGTAAACTACAACTATATCAACCTCGTTGTTTTCAATATCTTTTAGTAACTCTTTGACTGCAGGGCGTTCAAGTGTTCCTCCAGAAAATCCGCCATCATTGTACTGTTTTTCAACAAGAACCCAACCTTCGTGTTGTTGTGACTTTATGTAAGCCTCACAAGCCTCTCTTTGTGCATCGAGTGAATTAAAGTCTTGCTCTAATCCTTCTTCAGTTGATTTTCTTGTATAAATAGCACATTTGATTATCTTTTTTATTTCTTTCATACAGCCACCCCGAAAAATTTCTTACCATTCCATCTAGAGCCTGTTATCTCATTTGCAATGGCAGAAAGACTCGTGTATGTTTTATTGTTGTATTTAAATCCTTTATTTAAGGCTGTCACTTCATACTTTTCACCTTTAAATTCACGAATAAACTTTGTTCCAGCTGTAACTTGAAATTTTTGAATCTTTTTAATATCTTTTGGATTAAGTGTTTTTGTCTTTGTATATTGTTCAACAAGCTTATCAATTTGCCTTTGAACATTTGGATCTAACACACCATATTCCATTTGCCAAAAGATATGTTTTTTCAGATAAGACTTGCTCAAATGTATCGGAACAGTGGTTTTAAAAACGTCAAACCATTGTATTAAAAGTTCTTTCTTTGATAGTTCCTTTAATTTTTTGATATCCTTAATCATGCTGTAATTACCTCTAGGCTTGTATTAACAGCACATTAATCACTCTCAACAAACTAAAAGTCAAGTCTAATCTATTTATCCAAACACAAATCGGTATTCTTGTTGTAAAAACTTTGAAATAATACCTTTAATTTTCAATCATAGTTATGCTTGAAAAAGTTCCGGCTTCTATCGCTTTTCCAGCAATTCCTTGTTCAGATGTACATTTAGGGCATATAAATTTTGTATTCTTATTCATTTAGCCTCCAAATTAATTTGATTGCATTTAACTTAGTATAAATATTTTGTTTAGAAGGTGATTATTTCTTCAAACATATTTATAGCAAATTGATCAGTCATTCCAGAAATAAAATCTATTATTGATTGATTATAGTCATCCTTGTTATTGATATTGTAAATCACTTCATTGATATACCTCTTCGTGCCTCTTTTTTCCTTATTTATATCTGAATACTTAATCAGCCAATCTTCAAAACAGCCTATTAATTTGGGATAAAATCTTTTGTCTTTTTCAAGTTTTTTAATAGTATTATCAGAAGTATAATAAGATTCTAAAAAATCATATATGGTGTTAATCACAAGAGCTGCATAATTTTTAAATGGATTTAGTCTTTTATGCTTGTAAATATTTTCAGTGTTAAATTTTCTTATTTGGTTCATCATCTCAAAGCATTCTTTTGTAAAGTTCAATCCGGTTTCAGGAGAGGAATTTTTGCATAAATCTTCTATAAATACATACATCAATGAAGTTGTATTAATTTCCGATAGCTTCTTTTTTTCTTTCATCAAGTTTTCAGCAATTTGCTTTAATTCTTTGTATTGTGTTTTATTCAAGATCCTATATTCGAAGGCATCTTCAATGTCGCGCCCTAGGTAGGCTATTTTATCAGAAATTTTTACTACACACCCTTCAAAAGTGTAGGGGTTAAGTTCTCCTTTTTGGATTTGTTCCAAATTAATATAGTCTATTCGTGGTTTCAACCCATTTTCGTCAACTTCTCCACAATGACATACTATACCATCTCTTACTGCATATGTTAGGTTTAAGGTTTCATGTTGTCCTTGATAATTTGGAAGTGTTTCAATCTTATCAATGAATCGTAAGCTATTACGTTCATGCCAGAAAGCGTGTGTCATCGTTTTATTAGGGTCTATAATTTTTGCTAGGATAACTTCACCTTCATGACCAAATGGAGAGTGACCTAAGTCATGTCCAAGTGCGATAGCTTCTACCAATTCGATATTTAATCCTAAATTTTTTGCTATAGTTCTTGCTATAGAAGCAACATGATTGACATGTTCAATTCTGGTACAAATGTGGTCTTTATTAGTGGCGAAAAACACCTGAGTTTTATGTTTTAATCTTCTGTATGCGTTGGAATGTATTATTCTATTGTTATCCCTCTCAAATTCTGTTCTAGTATCAAAAGGTTTCTTTGATATGGGGTTAATTCTATCATTAGAATTATTCCACTTTGGGTTATCTGGAGTTATTGCTTCTTTTTCAAACTTTTTTTCTAAAATCTCAACCATACATTCCCTTTTCACAATGATTATATCTCACTTAGCACGATAGTATTAAAAATAAATTTTAATAGCAACTAGCCACTTGGTTACTACAATTTTATTATATAATTCTGTTTTTCTATTTGTAATAGTATATATTTTTTTCTAATTATTTTTATATTTGATTTTTAATTTTTTAAAATTAACTACGTCTAAACAAAATACTTTCTTGAAGTATTTTCGTTGTACATTGAGAGATAAGCCAGCATATTTTTCTTTTCATTTCTTAGTTCTTCTCCGATACTTGTTTAATTTCATAATGCTACCTCATTGTTCACATTAATCATTCTCAACTAAATAGAAGTCAAGTTAATATCTATATAATTATGCCACTCAGCGCTTTAATACCACACGGTTTGTAATTAGATAGAGCTTGGCTAAGTGCATCACATTGGTCATCGTGTTTTGCATTTGGGAAGCGTAAAAGTTCTTGCTCAAAGTCTAACCACCAATCTGGATTGTCATCAGGAAACATACAATTTCCATTTTCAATTAAGTGAGTAATATTTCTAAGTCGAGTTTGTTTATCGTATTCAGGTAATATTTTTTCAAGATAAAGCCCTTTTTCTTTTAAATATTGAATGACTTGTGTTCCTGATGCTTTATCCTCCATCATAACTGTTACGGAGTGCTCATATTTTTCTTTTGCATAGTTATATAGTTCCTGAACTTTTTTAACTAGTTCTGGAAATTCAAGTTTTGCTCTATAGCAGTCTATCAAATAAAATTCTTTATCATCTGTAATAAAAAAGGTCAAACAAACAGAATAATCGTTTAATTCATTGATTTTACTTGCACTATCCCAAGATTGAATTATTTGTCCCTTTATTTTTCGATTTTTAATATTTGGGATTAATTCCAGTTTATTATAGAATTTAAACCATTTCTTCTTGATAAATCCGCCCTCCAACGGTGCAGGATTTTGTTGATATTGCCCGGCAAAAGCATATTCTCCCATTTGATTTTTTGCATATAAAAGCTTATCTAAACTTTCGCGTTCAGGATGAAGAGCTTCACCTTTTTTTCTTATAATAACTCCTTTTTCTAATTGCCATTCTTCATCTTTTTCAGCTATTGCAGGTAAACTTATATGTTTAAAAGAATCATCCGTATTAAGCAAATATCCCGTAAAATCTTCATCATGTAATCTTTGCATAATAACTACAATTTTACCGTTATTTTTGTCATTCAATCTTGAATATAAAGTGCTTCCATACCAGTCGTTTGTTTTTGTTCTAATTAAATCCGAATTGGCATCACTAGGCTTTATTGGATCATCGATAATTAGATAATCTCCGCCACGACCTGTTAATGTGCCATTTACTGATGTTGAAAATCTGCCGCCTCCTCGTGTTGTTTCAAAGTCAGAGGTAGCT
>JAEYQN010000007.1 GCA_023409995.1 Cyanobacteria bacterium OH_CBB_238
CTATTATTCTGAGATGTTTGGTATTTTATATATTCTAATTTTTTTATGTTTATTTCATTTTGAGAATATAATATGCTACTAGCTATTTCTCTTACACCGTCTTCGTCTCCAAGATTTGTGCTTAAATATGAAATATCGGATTTTTCACTCAATTTTATTGTCGGTTCGATGTTTAGTTTGTCTAAACCTCCGCTAAAATTTGCAGTTAAAGAAACATCACCTTTTACTTTGATAGGGTAGGTCATTTTTGAGTTTATGTAAGTATCTAAAAAATCTTCTGTTATCTTTGTTGTTAAATAACCTTCTATATAAGGTTTTTTTAAGAGGTTTGATATGGTAAATTCTGCGTATAACGGTGAATTACCAATGCTTGCAGTCATTCTTTTGGCGGTTAATTTGTTTGTGTCTATTTGTAGGGATGCATCATTAATAATAATTGGAGTATTTGATTTTGTGTGGGTAAATTTCACGTTTGATAGGTCAAAAGTGCCAATTGTAGATAATGGAGATATTTTTATATTTGTAGTTACATTGCCGGAATAATTTTTGTACTGACTTAAAATATTTTTTAGTGCAGCAGGTAATGCATCTGATGTTGAAATATAGTTAAGATTTCTTAGGTCTAAATTATTAACGACCGCATTAATGTTGAATATTGGTTTGTGTGCAAATACACTTTTTATAGAACCGTTTATATTAAAAGTCGTTCCAAGAATTTTGACACTAGTTTGTTTTATCTTTAACTCACTATTTTTTAATTCAATATTTCCCTCGTTAATTCTTATGCTTTTTGTAGTGTTTTGAGGAATGAAGTTAATCGATAATGCTACTTTATCAAGGTCTATGTCTTTTGATATTGAATTATAATGTAATAATAAAGTGTGTTCTGCAGATATTTTGTAAAGTATAGCTTGAATATCTTTACTTATTGGTTTTGAGTAGTCTGAATTTAGCATATATTTTATACTGTCTGCTGCTTTTATTTTGTCACCTTTTACAAATATGTTTACGTGTGGAATTTTTGTTAGTAAATTGCTTGTTATATTTCCAAAGAAATTTACTGTTGAGTCACCTATTTTCCCTTGTAGAGATGGGAATTTTACTTTTGTTTCTGTAAAAAAGACAGTTCCTGATATGGCTGTTATTGGTGTTTTATAGCCTTCTAAAATACAATTTCCATTTTTAATTCCTAGTGAGCCATTTACCTTCATATCTTTCATCGCTTCTTTGGGGTTAGATACTATATCAGCATTAGGGTTTATTTTTGCTTTTATATTTAGTTTTATATCTGCAAAACCCGAAATAGCTTTTAGGACAGCAATGCCTTCCTTTACTTCTGATAATAAATAGCTCTTATTGACAATTTCAAGTATGTCTTTTGCATTTGCTTTTGCTGACTGGATATTAAAATCTACAGTTTTATTTATTATTGCAAATCCAAATAGTTTAATAGGTGAATTTTTTATATAAGCTCTAGTGGTTTCAAATGTTATTTTTTGACCAAGAAAGTCGACTCTTCCGTCTCCATTATAAAGTTCGCCAAATATGCCTTGATAGGTTGTTCTTGCATCTTTAAACTTTACAAAACCTTTAACAACACCGTCATCTTTTGTGCCGGTTATTCCTAGCTCTACTGACCCCGTGCCCCCTGTAATATTCATTTGCGGAACTGGTCCAAGCTGAAATTGAAAAACATCTTGAATAGGAAGTAATATTTTTTGAGTTAATTTTAATGGAAGTGCGCCTGTTGATCTTATATCGAAGTGATTTTGAGCATCTCGATACATGTAGGTTAAACCTTTTACAGTTGCTTTTTGATTATTTGGCAAAGATATAAGCACGTCTGTAATTAATTTTCTTTTCTCAAATGAGAGTTTTATTTTTGCTACATGTTCTTTTTCTAATCCTTTTAATACATGCACATTTTGTCCAATTACACTGCCTGTTATATTTGGTTCAGGCATAGAGCCTTTAATTTTTACTTGAGCCTTTGCATCACCATATAGTCCATATTTTTTTACTTTTCTTATTTCTTCCCTTCCTGGGATTAAGTTAGATGGAAGCATTTCTGCAAGATCTTCAAGTCTTGCTTGCTCTATTTTTGCAGTGGTATCAATGTAAAAGTTTTTATTTTTATAATCTTTTAAGTATCCATTTGCAGAGATTCTGAATTTATCATTATTAATATTAAATTTGTCTAGTTTGAGTTTTTTTTGAGATGTTGTAAGAGATATTGATATTGAGGTTTTGCCAGGAATTGTTATTGAATCTTCATGTTTAGCCTGCAATATCTCAATATTATTAGCATTAATATTGCCAATAATTCTGTTTGAGTTTTTGTTTGCTTTTTCAGTTTTGAAATCACTGTTTATAATTCCTGAGGTTTGTTTTATTTTGCTTGATAAGTGTTTTGAGAAGTATGGGGATAAGTCTTGTAATGATAAATTACTGATATGTACATTTATAGACATATCTGAGTCATTCATATGCTTAATTATTGGAAGTTTTGAGTGAATTGATACTTTGTATTTTGCAGTATTAGTATTTGTTAAAATACTTCCTTCCATCTCAAGGTCAATAAGCTTTCTCAAAGTGAAATTGTTTATTTTAAAGCTAGTACCTTTTAATGTGGTTTTTCTGGTTACTAGTAAGTCATTAAAGTTTATTTCATAGCCTTTAATTATGCATTTTGTTTTTTTGAAATCTATTTTGATTGTTCTTTTATCGCTTTTAAGTAGCAAGTCTTCTAAGTTGAAATGTCCTTCTTTATTTCGAGTTACATTTAATAGAATCTTGCTTACTACAAAATTATTGATTTCAACTTTTTTTATAAGTAAAGGTAATATTTTTATTTTGATACTTATTTTGTCAGCATCAATAATTGTATTTTTTTCTTTGGCACTGTTTGTTTTTATTGTTATTTTGTCAGCACTTGCAGTAAAAGATAAATTAAAATGCGTTTTTAAATTAAGTCCAGTTAAACTTAATTTATGGTTTGTTTTTTCTTCATATACTTTTTCGATTTTTTTAATATTTTTAGTTAGAAAAAAGTTTACTGCTTGAGGTAATACAAACAAATACAGTGTTTCTAATAGTACAAGTATAGAGATTAATGTTATTATTCTTTTTTTAAAGTTATTTTTTATATTCATTCTGTGGATTATTATTCGATTATGTTTTTAAATTATATTATCTAATATTTAAAAGTTCAAATATAATTAAGGCTTTGGTTAATATTTCTTTCTATTAGAACATCTAAGTTGCAAATATAATAGAAAGATGTAAAATATATAGGATAGATTGAATACAAGTAAGTGATTATATATGAAAAGACCCCATTTTGTTAATGTTTTGAAAGAATCATTTGATTCTGGCAAAGCAGTGAATATTCTAATAATTGCAGCTTTTGCCCTCTTTTTTACTGCATTGTTATCTTTTAAATATTTCTTTTTTCAGAGCATAGTTAATGATGATAATACAAGCAGAATGGATGTGGCTGCTCCCAAAACCATTCAAGTTATTGATACTATCAAGACGGACCAACGAAAAAAAGAAATTGCTCAAAAAATTGATCCAATTCTTACACCTGCTGAAGATTCTTATGTTAAAAATAATCTGGATAGTCTTGTTAATTCAATCAATCTTATAAGAAAAAAAGATATAACTCACGCATTAAAATATAATCAAATAGATGCGTTATTTGATATTTCTGACATTTCTCGAAAAAAATTCATAGTAAATTACTTTATGAATGCTGACGATAATTCTATTCAAATCTTAGAATTAAGAGCCAAAAAGACTCTTGATAGTGTTTTAAAAGGTGGAGTTACCGAAAAAGATTTCGAGCAAGATAATATTCTAAGGCTTGTTACTCGAAATGTTGACCCGTCTTCTACCCGAAATCAAATTAGAATAATTTCTTCATTGATAGAACAAGTTATTATGCCAAATATGGTTGTAGATGAAGTTGCAACAGAAATTGCAAAACGAAATGCTGTTGACTCTGTTGTCCCAACAACAGTTACCTTTGAAAAAGGTGAAAAAATTGTTTATCAAGGAGAGCCAATTACCAGACTAAAAAGAGAAGCTTTAGGCAAGGCCGGATATAACATATTACAGATTAATATCAAAGGGCTGATTGGTATTTTTTGTATTGTTGTTATTGGTATTTGTTCTTTAATTTACTATCTTTTATATTTTGAGAAACAGTTTTTAAATAGGCGTTATCTCTCAATAGTTGCATTATTATCGGTGGTTTTGACAATCTTCGCGGTAATAATTCCAGATACATGGTCGTCATATTTGCTTCCATTTCCTGCTTTTGCGGTAATTTTATCTATATTTATGAATGCTAGAGCTTCATTTTTGATAGCTATAACATTAATAACGATTGTTGGTTTAGCATTGCAATTCTCTGCACCAACGATGGCTGTTTTTATCATTGCAGTTCTGGTTTCAACTATAAATACTGCAAAAATTAAATATTCAAGAAGATTTGATCTTATAAAAATAGGCTTTGAGATAGCTGGAGTTATGTTTATTTCAATTGCCAGCATATATTTTTTGGAGCAGTGCATTATAGATATTGATATGAATATTGTAATAAGAGATATTGAAGCAGGTTTACTCAACGGTGTAATGAGTGGTGTCATTGTTTTGGGCGTACTTCCTGTCCTTGAGAGTGTTTTTGGTGTAATAAGCCCGTATGGTCTTGCTGAGTTGGCAGATCATAATCAACCACTTTTAAGAAGATTGCAATTTGAGGCTCCTGGTACATTTTCTCACAGTTTAACTGTTTCTACTTTGTGTGAAGCCGCAGCTGAAGCAGTTGGTGCAGATCCGATTCTTGCACGAGTTGGTGCTTTGTATCATGACATTGGGAAAATTAAGAGACCTCTGTTTTTTATTGAAAATCAAACTTATTTTGGAATAGAAAATCCTCATACGAAACTAAATCCAAGATTAAGTAAAATGGTAATTACAGCGCATCCTAAAGATGGTATCGATTTAGCAAAAGAATACGGAATACCTCCTATTATCCAAAATTTTATAATCCAACACCACGGTGATTCGTTGGCTAGCTATTTTTATTCTCAAGCTCTTCAACAAGAGGGGGAGGAGAACGTAAAAGAAGATCAATTTAGATATACTGGTCCAAAACCAAATATGAAAGAAACAGCCATCTTGATGATTGCGGATGCTGTTGAGTCTGCATCAAGAACATTAAAAAATCATACCCAAGAAGAATTAGAAGGTATGAT
>JAEYQN010000013.1 GCA_023409995.1 Cyanobacteria bacterium OH_CBB_238
GAATGGAGGCTATCGTAACTCTTTTTTTCTGTCCAAAACTTAATGCAGATATCGGCCAATTCCGAAAAGGATACAATCCACATATCTGTAACGTCTCATATACTCTTTGATTTACTTCATCCTCTGGCACTCCACGTACTTTTAGTCCTAATGCGACCTCGTCAAATATCATCGCTTTGGATATCATTTGATTGGGATTCTGCATGACCAATCCAATCTTTTCTCCACGTTCCTTAATGGATAATTCTGAAATATCATTATTCCTCCATAAAATCTGCCCACTGTCCGCATGAAAAAAGCCACATACCAGATTTGATAACGTGGTCTTTCCGGCACCATTTTTTCCGACAATACTTAACATTTCTCCTTTGTTGATCGCAAAGTTAATATCCTTAAGAACGGGTCTTTTCCCTTGATAGGAAAAGTTTAGATTTTTTATCTGAAGTAACCTATCATCTATTGTAGGAACTTTTTTCCATTTCTCTTTTTGATACCACTGAAATACTTTTTCTTTATAATCAGAAATATTCATGTGCGCTATATGCTGCGGATGATTATGTTCCTGAATTCTGCATCCAGCGTGTTTCAGCGCGCTGATATATAACGGTTCTCTGATGCCCTGCTCTCTTAGTATATCGCTTGCCAAAATACGATCTGGTGTCGTATCCGCTATAATCATTCCATTACCCATCACAACAACCCGGTCTACCTCACAATGTAGGACATCTTCCAACCTATGTTCAATAATTATGATCGTTGCATTTTTTTTCTTCTGAATCTCATCAATCAGTTCAATCGCATGCTTTCCTGTAGCAGGATCCAGATTGGCTAACGGCTCGTCAAAAAGCAGAATGTTCACATTGTCTATCATAACACCTGCCATGGATACTCTCTGCTTCTGCCCTCCAGACAGAGCCGTGGGGGCATGATGCAGAAGTGATGATACCTCTAC
The DNA here is from genome assembly GCA_023409995.1 of Cyanobacteria bacterium OH_CBB_238. Classification (GTDB taxonomy): domain Bacteria; phylum Cyanobacteriota; class Vampirovibrionia; order Gastranaerophilales; family Gastranaerophilaceae; genus JAEYQN01. The sequence continues at coordinate 953 of JAEYQN010000013.1, forward strand.
CAGGGAGGCTGCATCCTCCACTTTCTGTATCATCTCCTCCTGAGAAATTTTATCATTCTCTAAGACAAACGCAATATCCTCTGCCACTGTCAGACCAATAAACTGCCCATCGGAATCCTGTAATACGGTCCCGACCTTTTTGGACATACCAAAAATACCAAGATCTGCTGGATTCTCACCTTCAATTGTGATAGTTCCAGTAATTTTGCCTGGATATGAAAAAGGGACCAGCCCGTTTAAACAATTTGCCAAGGTTGATTTCCCCGATCCGGATGGTCCTATGATCAATACCTTCTCTCCGGGATAAATGGAAAGATTAATATCCCGGAGCGTAGGCTCTACTTGTGATCGATATTTAAATGAAAAATCTTTAAACTCGATAATTGGTTTCATAAATTAATCTTCTTTCTTAAGACTTGATGATTTTGCCCCGATTTTACTATATCCTGCTGCAATCAATGTACCCAATATCGCAGTGATAATGATGTTTCCAAGAAAAGCAAAGAACCCTTGTGCAAATACCTTATTTGCTGGTTCTGCATAGATTAAAATATCAAGGACCGGTGCTACTAAAATCCATGCTGCAGCATTTGCTACTATCTGAATCACATTGAACAGAATCATATTTTTTTTATCAAATGCACCTTCTTTAATTGCGAATTTTTTTGTAAACAGACCAAGCAGAACACCAAAAATCACCTCTGGAAATACCCAGCTCCACCAAATACTTCCATAGAACAAGGCATCGCCCAATGCATGTCCGATCAAACCAACTGCTCCCCCTACGAATGGTCCAAATACAGCTGCAAAAAACGCAAGTAAAGCTGCTCTTGGTTGTAATGCAGTGTTGGGAATAAATCCCATTGGGATCTGCACCTGCGTCAAAACCGTAAACAATGCAGTTCCGATTCCAATTGCTACCACTTCCTTAATTCCAATTTTTTTCATTTCTCTTCTCCTTTACCCTCATGTAAATCTTTTCCTCAATCGTATTTTATTTTCATCTTAATAATACATTCATATTCTTACATAATTCAAGCATTTCCTACTATTTTCCAATATATCTCTCACGATTATTCCCCATCTTTATGCTTTCCTGTCATAATCGTCCAAGAAATAGTATTCTTCTGCATCTTTATGATACCCTAAAACCCTGTTAACATTAATATTCTGAACGCTCTTAAAAATATTTGTTTCTATCACATTGCTCATGGTTCTGAATTGCTGAACCAATCCCTTCATCTCATCTCGTTTAGAACCTTTCATTCCACCGCAGCTACTGCAACTTTCCGTAAACCGGCAGGCACATTGGATAAATTGAAGCTGATTGTAATCTCTCCACGCCAATACATCCTCTTCTTTAATCAGATACATCGGACGTATCAACTCCATCCCTTCAAAATTCTGACTATGAAGTTTTGGCATCATAGTCTCAATTTTACCACTATATAACATACCCATTAGTATCGTTTCAATCACATCGTCATAATGATGTCCCAAAGCGATCTTATTACATCCTAATTCTTTCGCCTTACTATATAAATAACCACGCCGCATTCTGGCGCACAGATAGCACGGACTATCCTCTACGGTTGCAACAATATTAAAAATATCTGTTTCAAAAACGGTCAGAGGTATTTGCAGTAATTTTGCATTATCCAAGATGATCTGCCAGTTTTCTGCATTATAACCAGGATTCATGATAAGAAATACCAAATCAAAATTATTCTTTCCGTGACGCTTCATTTCCTGAAGAAGCTTTGCCATCAGCATGGAATCTTTTCCGCCTGAAATACACACCGCAATTTTATCACCATCTTGTATCAGCTGGTACTCATTGACTGCTTTTGTAAATCTACGCCAAACCCCTTTCCTGAACTTTTTGATGATACTCCGTTCAATTTCTTTGCTCTTTAACAGAGCCTCTTCTTCCTTTCCTACCATACTACTTAAAAGTAGCCTTAAATAGGATCGGTAACCGCCTTCAATATTATAGGCCATATATCCATGTTCTTCTAATAATTCAACAATATTTTGACTTTTATCCCCTGTATGACATAAAACATAAACCTTTTTTCCTTTTGGGAGTTTCTCTATATTTTCTTCAAACCGATCCATCGGAATGGAAACAGCATTCAAAATACTTCCTTTTATATAATCTGCTTCTGAACGGATATCAACAATCACGCCCTCCTGCATGTCGGCCTTCTTAAGTTCTTCTATCGTAATGTTATTCATGGAAACCTCTCTTTTCTTTGTACACTCATTGTGTTACCAGATATATGTTATTACATTTTCAGACATTTGTCATGCGTTTTCATTACGATTTCCAATTTGCATTGATTGGTAAAACCACTTTAAAAACATTACGTCTTTATGAAGAATTGGGACTTTTGATGCCTGATTTTATGAAAGAAAACAAATACCATTATTATTCATCTGAAAAGGTCACGGAACTTTTGTTTATCAATGAAATGAAATCCTATGGCTTTTCGTTAGAAGAAATCAAACGTGTAAAAGCTAAGGCTGATAACAACTCCTTCTGTGAATTTCTTAAGCGGAAGCATAAAGAAATGGAGCTTACTATCCAACGACAAAAGCAAATTTACAATATGCTGACACAAAAGATTCAGCTTTTGCAATCCAGCGAAAAAACACCAGAGAAGGAACCAGAAAATTACTTGATTGATATGGTATCTCTTCAAGACGAAAATGCGGTGTGCTGCCGCGATTGGGTCAACATAGAGGATGTTGGAAGATTGATTGGCAAAGCTTACGAATATACCGTACGATATTCCCTTGAGCCAACCGATTCCCACAGGGTTATTTATCATAGTTCGGGCAACAGTTCTCCTGATGAATCATGGGATCTCGAAGTTTGTATACCGGTCAAGAATGTATATGAATCGGTTGATTTTTCGACACAACTGATCAGTTCCCAGCTCTATGCCCGGGCACTGCACAAAGGTCCATTCAGCCAAACTGGAAAAGCACATGCTGCAATGGTAGACTGGATCACAGAAAATCATTATGAAATTACTGGAGATCCCTTTGAAAAAGTCAAAGCAGTAAAGCAATCTGTTTTTAATCCAAACAATATAGAAATTGAAGTGTATTATCCGGTAAGCGTCTGTGAAAGAAAGGAAAAGTAGATGAGTATTATAAAGAATATTACAGATATGACATGGGTTGAAATCCATGAATTGGACAAGACAAAAACCGTTTTATTTCAAACTATCGCTCCGATAGAAGAGCACAGCCATCATCTTCCGCTCGGCACCGATGTTTTTGAAGGAGAACACTGGAGAAAAAAAACAATTTCTTTACTTTCAGAAAGGCTACCGGACTTTACGTTCCTTTCGATGCCACCACTGCCAATAGCTTGTGCGGGCGCCACCGGATTTTATGGCAACATCCATTACAAACCTCAAACAGTTAAATTAATTGTAAAGGAGTTGTTAGAGAATATTGTATCTTGGGGCATTAAGAACATGATTATTATTGCATTACCTGATTGCCGTCGAACAAGTCTGTGACGAAATCAATACCATACACGGTGTATGCGCTATTTCCCCGATGGGGGCAATCTTTTCCGCAGACGAGCTCGGTATTTGAAATAAGCGAGCAAGAAATAATGTCTTCTGCCTGTGTCCTTACAAAAATGTCACAATATGGTCATTTGGGGTTCCCTTCTTTGGCGGATCCCTCATTAGGAAATGAGCTTAACCAAGGCGCAGCAGACAGTCTTACAAGGGCAGCCCTTGCTTTTGTAAAACGGGAGAATTATCAGCAATATTGCCACCATTTTTTATATGATAAAATAAAGATTTAAGGAAGAAGGCGCTTGCGCCTTCTTCCTTTGTGAGATTTAGTAATCCTTCGCAGCCGTATTTTGGCTGCTTAGAATTAGTTCTCACACTTTACACTATTCCACAATTCCACCTTCCACAACTAAGTTCTCTGGATCTGCCGCATTTCCATAGACAGGTGCCAGAGTAGCCTCATAGTCCGCATGGAAAAATTTTTCCTCTGCAAGAGCTTTAATTTCATCGTTGATCCAATTCAATAATTCTGTATTGCCTTTCTGTACGGCTGGGGCTATGGTATCAAGACTACCAAGGGATTCTATCCCTACATGATATCCTTCATTCTCAATCGCCCATGCAAGTACTTCTGTATTATCCGTAGAAAGTGCATCGCCACGACCGTCTAATAATGCATTAAATGCTTCACTATATTGATCAAACTTCAATAATGCGACATCCGGATAATTTTCTGTGAAGTAGGTCTCTGCTGTGGTTCCTTTACTTACAATTAATGTCTTTCCATTTAACTGTTGCGGTTCTTTAATGGAAGCACTGTCTGGTGATACCACTCCGAGGGCAACCTTCATATAAGGAAGTGCAAAATCTACTTTTTCAGCACGTTCATCTGTAACCGTAAAGTTCGCTAAGATAATGTCCACTTTTGCTGTCACCAGATATTCAACCCGGCTTGCTGCTTCTACTGGAACAAATTCTACTTCCACTCCCAGATCTTTTGCGATTCGATTCCCAAAGTACACATCATAGCCTTGGTATATTCCATTTTCATCCACATAACCAAACGGTTTCTTATCACTGAAGACTCCTATTATAATTTTACCACTATCTTTGATCTCCTGTAATGTTCTGGCAGTTCCTATAACCGCTTCTTCATTTGCGGTAGAAGAAGCAACCTCGTTTGCTACTTTAGTCGTAGATGCTGTATTTGCATTTCCACATGCGGTCAAAACTCCAACTGTTACTGCTGTTGTCAGCAGCATCGTGATTACTTTGTTCCATCTTTTCATAATTTTTTCCTCTCTTTTATTAGCTAATTATATATTTGCACCTGTGTGTCAGGCGTCAAATTCAAAAATGTGTAAAAATTTTCTTGCTCTTTCCGTCTTCGGATTTTCAAAAAAATCCAATGGATTGTTTTCTTCCACGATCTTACATCCGTCAAGAAATATGATTCTGTCTGCAATTGCTTTTGCAAACTGCATCTCATGCGTGACAATCACCATCGTCCTACCATTTTTTGCCAACTGTAACATAACATCCAATACTTCTCTCACCATCTCCGGATCGAGTGCTGCGGTTACTTCATCAAATAAAATTACTTGCGGATGCATGCATAAGG
>JAEYQN010000045.1 GCA_023409995.1 Cyanobacteria bacterium OH_CBB_238
AAGTATCCTTCCTTGGTCAGTTTGTCATATGATTATACATGTTCTCAAAGATGTGTTTTCTGTCGAGATAAAGTGATGATAATGCCAAGTCCTATTGCAAAAAAATGGGAGTCAATACTTGAGTCTAAAATTATACCAATGTTAAAAGATACTAAGCTATTGGAAATATCTTGTTCTGGAGAATTTTTTGATAGTAAACATTCTCAAAAAATATTGAAAAAAATTGTTGAAGTGTATCCTGATATTAAATTGCGAATATTTTCAAATGGAATAAATTTTACGCAGGAAAATGTTGAGAAATTGGGGTTGGTAAAAAATATTGCAGAGGTTTGTTTATCCATTCATTCGGGATCAAAACGTGTACATAGAAAAATTTTCCGATCTGAAACGTATGATAGAGTTTTGGAAAATATGGAATATATAAGTAAGCTTAAAAGAGATAGAGTTTTTGATATATTAAATTTTGAATTTGCGATAAATGTACTTAATTATAAAGATATAAAAAAATTTATTAAACTTTCAGAAAAGTATGATGCAATGCCAATATTTATAATGGTAAACGATACAACAAATACAGAGTTTGTTAAAAAAGTTGATAAGTTTGCTGTTTTTAAAACAAGTCATTATTTGTACAATGACTTTGTAAAAAGGTTAAGTGATCCCTTTGTCTACAAAAAGTTGCCTGAGTTTTTAAAAATATTGAAACCAGTTAGTAAGATACAAATTATAAAAAACTATATTCAGCATATGAAAAGTTGTTTTGGGAGGTAAGTTTGGATAAAATAGTTTGTTACAGGCCATTTAATGAAATCGAGGTTCACGTTGATGGCCGAGTGTACACTTGTTGTCCTGATTATCTGAAAAATCTTTATTATATTGGTAATATTAATGAAGTTGAAACATTTGATGATATCTGGTATTCACCAAAAGCAATCCAATTGCGAAAAAGTGTAATGTCTCAGTTGTATACTCACTGCAATTTATCTATTTGTGATAGGCGAGAGTTTTGTGATAACAAAAATCCTGCGTCTGAATATCCAAATTATCCCACACTTGTAAGGTTTTCATATGATAGGCAATGTAATTTAAAGTGTACTATTTGTAGAGATTTGAAAATTTGTAATAATTTTCAAATCAACAAAAAATATGACAAATTAATTGATAAAATATTTATACCATTATTGAAAAATGCTCAAATAATGTCCATAAACTCAGTAGGTGAATTGACTGCAAGCCCGCATTCTATGAAGCTTTTACGTAAAGCTGTGGCAACCTATCCAAACTTAAAGTTTGAAATATTGACTAATGGTCTTTTATTCAATGAGAGTTTTTGTAAGAAAATGGGGATTCTAAATAGAATGGAAAGGGTTGTTGTTTCTATGCATGCAATAGAAGAAAAAACATATGAATCAATTATGATAGGCTCAAATTTTAATAAAGTTAAAAAGAATCTTCAATGGCTTGCCAGCATGAAAAATAGTGGGTTAATTAATGAAATTTGTTTGATATTTGTGGCTTTTTCTACTAATTACAAAGAAATTCCAGCATTTGTTGAATTTGCTATGAAAAATGGTTTTTATCCAAGTGTATGGGAGTATAGGCGGCATAATACACTAATGGATCAAAATGCTGATTTGCATGAGATATGGAATCCCAAACATCCTGAGTATACTGAATTTATTTCTGTTATAGAAAAAGTGAGAGAAAAATATGGTGATTATTGTCGAATGCCTCAACATTTTTTAAACTTAGCTCAGTGTTAAGTATATAAAAAACACTTAACCATATAGTTATTTTCAATACTTTTAATTGGTGGGTTATTTTTTTTACAAATGTCCATACAATGTAGACATCTTGGTGCAAATGGGCAACCTATAAGATTTTCTTTTATTGATGGTGGTTGTCCTTTAATTGTTTCTAATGTTTTAGTATTTATATCTGGTAGAGAATTAAGTAACGCTTGCGTATAAGGGTGTTTTGGATTCTTAAATAATTCATCGTTAGTTGAGTATTCTATAATTGAGCCAGCATACATTACAGCTATATCTTCAGCGTTTTCGGCAACTAATCCAAGATCATGTGATATTAGGATTATCGATGTATTGTATTTTACTTTTATCTCGTTCAACAGATCCATTATTTGTGCTTGAACGGTCACATCTAATGCCGTTGTTGGTTCATCTGCTATAATTATGTCTGCATTGCAAGCTAAAGCCATTGCTATAATTACACGTTGCCTCATCCCCCCTGAAAATTCGTGTGGATAGTTCTTTAATCTTTCTTTTGCATTTGGAATTTTTACTTTTTCAAGAGCGAGAATCGCAGCCTCTTCTGCCTTGATACCCGTCAGCTGCTGGTGTAGTTCTACGATTTCTAGAATCTGTTCACCTATTGTGTATAATGGGTTCAAAGAGGTCATTGGATCTTGTGGTATAAGAGCAATATGTTTTCCTCTTATTTTCTGCATTTTTTTTTCACTAAATTTGAGAAGATCTTGGTCTTTATATATAATTTTCCCACTTATTATTTTTGCTGTATTTGGAATAAGTCGCAAGATTGACATTGCGGTGAGTGTTTTGCCGCAACCAGATTCTCCAACAACGGCGAGTGTTTTGCCGACTTCTAATTTTAGATTAACATCATAGAGTGCTTGAAATTGACCACTCTGTAAGTTAAATGCTAAATTTAAGTTTTCTATTTTTAAAATTTCCATTTAAATATTGTTAACCATTGATTGGGATTTGCCAATATACAATCTAACAATCCGGAATGCTTATTGTTCCAGTGAACACATACTCTGCAGGTCCTGACATATAGACGTCTTTGTTTGTATTCTTTAATGAGCCATCCCACTCTATTATTAAGCTACCACCAGGAAGATTAACTTTTACTTTGTGTTCACATAAGTTGTTTAATATTGCTGCCACAACGCTTGCACAAGCACCTGTTCCACAAGCTAAAGTTATTGCACAACCACGCTCCCAAACATCAACTACTAGTTCTTTTGAAGATATGACTTTAACAAATTCTACATTTGTTTTTTGGGGGAATAGTTCGTGTTTTTCAATATAGTTTCCATATTTAAGAGCCAATTTCTTAGTATCTTCTTCTGTAAAAATTACGCAGTGTGGATTCCCCATGCTTACAGCATTTGCAATGAAAAATCTATCACCTGCTTCAATGTCGAAATTGAGGTTATCATGCACTTTTACTGGAATATTTCTTGGGTCCAGAATAGGTGCTGACATGTTTACTCTAATTGTTTCACTGTCTATAATTTCTGGAACTATAACACCAGCTTTTGTACTTACACTAAATTGAGTTTTGTCTATAATTCCACTGTCATGCACATACTTTGCAAAACATCTCATTCCGTTACCACACATTTGAGCGATGCTACCATCGGAGTTGTAAAAAATCCAACCAATATCAGCACTTTCTTCATATGGGTTAACTATAATAAGTCCATCTGCACCAATGCCAAAATTTCTGTCACACAATATTGTTGCCAAATTATCTGTTGGTATTTTAACTTTTTCATATTCTTTATAATTTAGTATTATAAAATCATTTCCCAAACCTTGCATTTTGGTAAAATTTATTGATGTTGTCATTATGTCTCCTTATACATGGAATTTTTATAACCGTCTAATCCCTGTGGCGTTTAAACCATCTCTTTTTCTTTTTAAGAGGTGTTTTAAAGCTTTTGGGTTCTTCAAGAACAAGAGGCTTACTAGGATTATACACCCTTGCTTTAAGAGCATCAATATATTTTTGATCTAGGTGAGCATAATCAAAAAGAACTACTCCATCGGTTCCAAGTTTTCGTGATTCTTGAATTTGCATTAATAGATCATCAAATGCTCCACCCATAAATGTCACAAATAGTCCAGGATAGATTTTTATGTTACTTCCTGCATTTACCCTTATGTCTTTTATCATTGAAGAGGCAGTAGTTTTATCGCTGGTTAAAATAAGAGGAGTAAATCCGTCTACATAGTTATTTAAAGACCATGTTTTCCAGTCTTGCATTTTTGTTTCAAGACTTTTTTGCCTGTCTGGAAAAACCACTGTTGTTAAAGTAATTCCATACTTTGTTGTTACTTGTTTAACTTGACAAACAAAGTTGGATACCTTATCTTGCCTGTATTTTGCCCATATGTTCCATGCATCGGTATTGTATTTTATGTCAATAGGATCAACGCAAAATCTTCTTTTAAATTCATCTCTAGCATAGTTTGTATATCCCCAGTTTGTCATGTCGTAATTACCGAATTTTGCAGCTATAGATTGAGGATATCTGATATAATCTAAATTTATCCCGTCAGGACAATAGTTTACAACTATTTCATTTATTATAGATAAAAGATAATTCTGCACATCTGGGTTGGCAGGATCTATAAAATATCCATTATGCTCAGAAATTGATGCCACCGGAGTTGATGAAGCATAGCCTGCTTTGGTAGTATTTGCCCAGTTTGGATACACGTTTAATACGTTTTTAGGACTGCTACAAGGTGGTTGATTTCCAACGTAAAATGTTTCGAACCATATGTTTACTTTGATATTTCTTTTATGTGCTTCGTCGATCCATACTTTTAACGGGTCGAAACCTATAAATGATTCGTTTTGGTTTATTACGCCGTAGTTATTAAGAACTTGGCTTGGATATATTGTTTTACCGTGAAAATATGTTTCAAGGAAAATATTATTTATTCCTACATTTTGTAATTTATCTAATGTTTTAACAATATCTTCGGGTGTTTTTTCTGTTGGTCTTATCCATATGCCTTTTAATTCTTCAGCTCTGTATGGAATAGCATGCTTTATAGCTAGGTTTGCTGCTTCAGAAGCCTGACTGATGTATAATTGAGCATTGGCTTCGTCTCTTTCGGCTTTCCTCAGTTCTTCTTTTGCTTTTGCAATATATCCAAGAGAGGCTTTATCATCATATAGAACATCTATTGATCTATAATATTCCATTAAAGAGTTAGCTTCTTTAATTTTTTCTTTTGCTGCAAAAATTAAACTATCAGAAGTTAAATAAGAGTGGAGCTTGTTATTTTGATTATCAATAAGTATTTTAGAGCCGATGCTTATATTTTCATTTATCCACTTTTTCGCATTACCATGGCCACTGATAACAAATCCTGAAGGTGGAATTAATGAGTCTGCACCGTTTAGTTGAATTACTGTATTGTCAATTACAATGGCTTCTGACCCAAATTCATTTGTACCTGTTCTTACTCCATAAGAAGGAGTATAGATGATTAATTGATTACTGCCTCTTAATCCAGGGTAATAGCTGTTTGTTGAATTTGCTGAAGTTGGATCTATATTGCTTATGGTTGTGCTGTCATCTTTATATATGTATTCAGATGGAGGTTTTGTTGCATTTTGAGGAATTAGCGGTTGTGCTATAGGGCAACTATTACTTATACTAACTATGCTGTCCGATGCTTGGTTTGATTTTTGTTGTCTTTTGTTTACGTCGTTTTGGGGCTTTATTTTTGTATTTGTAGGCTTTACATTTGAAATTGGTGGTGTAAAACTTTTTAGCACTACTTCATCCCCGAATGTAACTAAAGGTTGTGATATTATGCTTGTTAAAATTAGAACTTTTATTATATTTTTCATAATTAAATACTACAACATCAAGATAATATGTTAATCCTTGAAATAGTCGATTTGAAAGCATAATTAAAAAATAATTAAAATTGTAAGAACTGTGCTTTTTTTATATTATTATGAAAAATAAGGAGTTTATAACTTAATGAAATATAAAGATTATTACAAAATATTAGGCGTTGAAAGATCTTCAACTGAAGCACAGATAAAGTCAGCTTATAGAAAATTGGCAAGGAAATATCATCCGGATGTTAATAAAGCACCCGATGCAGTTGAAAAATTTAAGGACATAAATGAAGCATATGAGGTTCTTTCTGACAAAGAAAAACGAGGTCGTTATGATAGCCTTGGTGCAAATTGGCAATCCGGTTCTGATTTTACTCCACCTCCGGGTTTTGAGGGCTTCGATTTTCGCCAAGGAGGCTATGGGCAAGGTGGGTATAGTCAATCCTTTGGCGATTTTGGCGGTTTTTCAGACTTCTTTAGTTCTTTATTTGGTGATTTTTCCTCTGCTCAAAGTAGCGGACGTCAAAGCAAACGAGGTTTTTCATATGATGATTTAGGTTCTTTTTCTTCATCAGCTAGACAAGGCTCTAGCAAAGCAGCTAGAAAACAATTGGATTTAGACATAACTCAAGAGCTCAAAGTCACTGCTAAAGATTTAATGGCCGATAAGCCAATCAATGTCAAAATTAACACTATGAGCAAATGCCCTAAATGTGATGGGGTAGGTTCAGTTTGCTACAACTGCGGAGGAGCTGGCGTTATCAGTGAAACAAAGAACCTAAGTGTTAAAATTCCAAAAGGAGTTAAGGAAGGTCAAAAAATAAGGCTTGTAAACGAAGGAAAATCCGACGGGCTTGGAAGAAAGGGAGATCTGTTTTTTGTAATTAAGTTCAGTGATGGGGAATACTCTATTGATAATGAAGATTTAACAAAAACTGTAGAAATTTCACCTGCCGAAGCAGTATTGGGTGGTAAAAAAGAAATACAAACCCTACATGGTATAGTAAATATTAAAATTCCGCCAGAAACTCGCTATGGTAAACTATTAAGATTAAAAGAACTAGGTTTGCCAAAAAAATCAGGCGGTTATGGAAACTTAAGTGTTAGAATTCTAATTAATATTCCTGAAAAACTAACAAATGAACAAATATCTTTGTATAAAAAATTAAGAGACGTTGAATAATATTAAATGTTTAGAAATTTTGTCAATTTTGATATAACGCCCTTTATGCCTGACGAATGTGGAATGAGGGCGTTTGTTTTATAGGGAGTGTATGCATTGATAATGTTCTTAGGAAGCTCATCTCCTTTTTGTAGGGTGAAAGCTATCATTTCAATATAATCATTTTGCTCTTGAGCATAGTCTTTATCTTTTTTTCTTATATCTTCATCTGCCTCCAGATAGCATAATGCCTTCCAAGCTGTTTGAATAGATGGATCTGTTGATTCAGGAGGAAACTTTAAAAGAGCATCTCTAACACAGCATTTTTCAGTTAGTGCTTCCAAAATTATTTTAGAGACAAATTTGCGACTTTCAACAATAACTTCAAGATCAATTGTTTTCTTTTGTTTTAAACTTTCTATCGATTTTATTGTTATATTGTAGATCGTTAGCAGAATTTTTTTAATTAACTCTATTATTTTGCTAATGTCAAACATTCTTTTTCAAGTGCTTTCATAAGCGATCTTATGTCATTATTAAAATATTGTTTGGTAAGCTTTTTTATGGCACTTTGAGCCATTTCTTCTCTTGAAGCAATAGATTTATAGTAGAATTTTTTACCCTTTTTATATCTTAGCAAGATGCTTTTTTCTACAAGCCTGTCCATTACTGTTTTTGCTGTTGTGTAGGCCCTTATATTTCCACTATTGTTTATCATTTCAAGAACTTCATTAACAGATATATCTGCCATGTTGTTTTCGGCTTCTTCCATAAACCAAACGGCACTTAAAATCTCGTTTTCAAGAGAGCCATGAGAATAATTCATCTGATTTTCCTTTTTAGAATATAGCACTACATGCATAGTAATATAAAAAATTATAGAATTCAAGTTATCTGGTTAAGTTATCAAATTCAAAGTTTGGTTCGTCAGGCAAAGTGCGCCCAGGATTTGGTAATCTTGTTGTATCTTCAGCTCCTATGTATACGACATTACCTACTCGTTTATTTTGATTTAGGTTAGTTTGGGTGCCCATAAATTTGTCATATTTGGACTCAACCTTAAAAAAAGCACCATCTTTCCCTGCATTAGCGCCACATCCTGAACATATAACAGCCAATGCAAAAGTCAATACAAAAATGTTAAAAATCTTGCATCTGAACATCTTTTTTTTACTAACCATTAGTTAACCTACTATAAGTATAGCACGTTTTTTATAAAAATACATCAGATTCACAAATACTTTTGAATTTGCAGTGAGTGCAAGCCTTTTTCTTATGCTGAAATTCTTGTGTGGCGGGTTTTTTGCTGCTTGTGCAATAATGGATATTATTAAGAATGTTAAGAATGTTTTTTGAGGCTTCTGTTAAGTAGTTTTCATCTGCTTTAAGGCTATATTCTGCAAGCGTTTTCAGGTTTATATAATTAAACTTTATTTGATTAATGTTGGTAGCTGTTTTCTGTTGTTTTAAAATCTTATCTAAAGCAAAGATGTAGGTCTGTGTTTGCAAATCATTTTGTGGGTTTTCTGGAATATTTCCGGTTTTCCAATCATAAATTGTGTAGTGTTCTCCAGATTTAATAATTGCATCGATTCTGCCATTTAGCCACCAATACCGGTCTGTATTTTTGTTTGCTATTTTTACGTTAAAAGAATATTCACTTTCAAATAGATTAGCAGGTTTTATCTTAAGTGATAAAAAGTTATTCCATAGTTGCAGTTCTTCAGCACTTAATGCTTTTTTTATTTTGTCTATATTGAATCCTTTTAGATAGTAATTTATGAGTGCGTGTAAGTTTTTCCCTTTTTCTGAAGATGAGTTATTTTGGGGGATTGTAATTCCTTCTTTGTACGTTAAATAAAATTTCTTTGGACACTCTTGGAATAGTTTCATCATGTTGGCGGATATTGTGCTGTTCATTTTTTATCCTCCATAAGTTTACTTATTATTTTGCACGGAGTTGTCTTTTTCCTTCTTCGGTAACTTTTTGAGTAAGAGAGATAAAGTTCTTCTTTAGCTCTTGTGATTCCTACATATAATAGTCTTAGTGTTTCTTCAATTTGCTCTTTTTTTATGTCTTCTGGTGATTTTCTAGTATAATTTTTGTTTAGAGATTTTATTGATTCAAAAAATATACTTTTTGCCTTTGTTTTCACCGAGGCAAAATTTGTTGAATAAAGTTCTTCCGTTAATTCAGGTATTAATACAATATCAAACTCATCGCCTTTTGATTTGTGCATGGTCATTATGCTAATTTTGCCTTCTTTTGAGTAGTTGTTTTCCTCTTCGTCTTCAAAAAAATTATAATTTGATTTTAGTGGTTGATCTGCCATATATGATAATTTTTCTATTGTATTTTCAGTTGTTTTATAGTTATTTAACAATCTTTTTATAATTGTAGAAATAAGATATGTATTTGAACGTGCAACTTCGGTTTTAAAATAGTACAGACCTATTTTTAATGCGAGTTCGTTTATTGGTAAGTAAGAGAAATTGAGCCAATAATCCATCTCCCATTTGAAAGAGTCTAAATTATCGCTGTTTTTTTCAAAGGAAATAAAAGGTGAGTTCAACTTTTTAATTTCTTCATAATCATTAGTCGTATATGAAAATATATTATTCTCTTGAAATGCTTGCATTGTTTCAATTACAAAACTATTGTTTAAGGGTTTGTTTGTGAGTTTTATTATGGCAAATATAAGTTTAAAAATACTTCTTTGCCCCAGACAGTCTGTGCGTGTTATTGTCTTAAATCCATATTTACTCAAAAATTCATTATAATCATTGACTTGGTAATTTTGCCTTAATAAAATACCTATGGATTTATTTGGATTTTTTGTCAAAAGATTTTGTAATAGTTTAATTATAAACGTTTTTTCATCATTCTCGTTTTCAAATTCTTTGAATTCGGGGACCTTAGTTGTTGTGGGGTTAGAAGCGGTTGGCTTCATTTGGATTGCATAGAAAGCATTTTCTGTCTCCATATAGTCTTGTGTAATATCTACTAGCTTGTTGGCAAGTGTGTATATTGACTCCGTGCATCTTTGAGAAGAGTCCATTTTTACACAATTGGATTTATCAATAAAATTTATAAAATCTTTAATATCAGTATTTGTAAATGTTGTGGTTATTGATTGATTAACGTCACCACATCTTATTAAATTATTATATTTACCACTCAATAGCTTTAATAAATGTTGTTGGAGCCTAGATGAATCTTGTGCTTCATCCTCAATAATATAGCGACAGATGTCTTGGTAGTAATCTAAAACATCAGGATTTTTTTCTAAAAGCTCAACAGATAATGCAAGCATATCATCGTAGTCTATTAGATTATTTTTTCTTAATTCTTTATTGTAGTCATTGTAAAAATCTACAAAACTATTAATTTCTTTATGTTGTGACTTTTGATTCAGTGGTACTAAGCATAATTTTATTGTTGATATGCCTTTTTCGTATTTCTCATATTCGTCTTGCTCAATATTGAGTCTTGATAAAACTTCTCTGATTATCTTTTGTCTTTCATTATCATCACAAATTTCAAAATCAGCATCTAAATTTAGTTTTGAATAATTAGAATTTTCTTTTAATATTTTTAGAGCCAATCCGTGTATGGTACTTATATTTGGTAGCTCAACTTTATTTGAATAATAATCTCTGAGTCTTTCTTTGAAATTTCGTGCAGCAGATTCCATATATGTTAAAACGAATATATTTGCTGACTTTATTCCTCTGTCTATGAGCTTTGATATTAACGCTAATAATATGGTTGTTTTTCCTGCACCAGGAACTGCCATTATTCCCATCAAACCTTCTTTGTATTCTAGTACAGGTTTCTGATCTTCTCTTGGAGTGATTTGTCCAGGTTTATTTGAGGTTCTTATAACTTCGTTTCTTATAAAATAATCAAATCCATTATTTTCGTTACCTAAAGAGTCATATAAGCTGGAGTAACAATAAATCAGTTCTTCTGAACATAAAATTAGCTTTCTGAGCATTCTTGCTGTTTTTTCTTGAGTAAGCCTAAGATTGTCTTCATATGTGAATTCTTCTTTATTCCAGTCTGCATTAAATACCCAAGAGTTATATAGTGGACCAATGTCCTGTTTTTGCCATTCAATACTGGTTGTATCGAGCCAGAATTGATGTTTTGTTTTTATTTCAAAGTCTATTATTTTTTGAGGCGTTGAAACAATTATGCTATTTTCTTCAATTTGAGTTGCTGTTGCTGGATTTTCGCTTATTATACTGTTTTCAAGTTGAAGTATAAATTCTTTTTTTAGTTGTTCCGTTTGTTCATTAAAAGCTTTTTCAAAGTCGTTTACTTCTTTAAGCAAGAAACTGTATTTTTTTGTGTCTAGCTTGCTTGCTTTTTTGTATAAAAATTTTTCGTAAATAAACAAAAGTTGTGCGGATATTTTATCTTTAGTTATTGATTTAAGTATATTAACTAAGTTGTTATATTTTTTATTGTGTTCTGGGTTTTTAAATTCATATTCTGGGAGTATCCCGTTTTCTTCAAAGAGTTTGATTATTCCAATTGAGTATTTTATAGGGATGTTTAGCAAGTTCCTAAAAATACTTTTAATTTCGTGTTGTTCTATTTTTATGTTCCAATCTTGATTAACGAGTTTAACGATTGTCAAGGCTGTCTTGATTATGTTAGAATCTGCGAGCTTTTCACTACCACTTATTATCTGATACTTTATTTCTTCTTTTTTAAGTGATTCTTCTAAATAAAACCTGAGAGAGTCATCAATAATTGGCGTTACTATGCATAGATTTTGTGCCTTTTCGCCATGTGATATCTGTTTTTTTATTTCCGTAAGTGCTGAGTCGATCATTTCTAGTCTTTTATTCTTTTCACAGAAATTCATATGTTTTATTTGAGTCTTTTTTCCAGCTTGCATGTTTGTAAACAAGTTATGGGCATCCTGTGAGATAGTGTCGTTTGAGTCAAGTTTTTTTGCATTTTGGTTAAAGAGTTTTTCGAATTGAAATACTCCTGTTTTGTAAGCACTTAAGTAACCACACCTGGAACCACCGATTGTATCATATGCAATATAAACGTCTTTTAATTGTTTACCTATGTGTTCAATAAATTTCCAGTTTGCATAAGTTATTTCATCTGCATCGTCTATAAATAAATATTTTATTTGGCTGAAATAGTCAGTATTTGAATATATATAGGGGAATATTGAAAGCTGTCTTAAATAATCAAAGCTTCTCTTTTCTAATGTTATAAGTTTGTAATTGTCTAATGCTTTTTTTGAGTCTTCCGAGAAGGTTTCTTTTAATATTTTTGACCGTTTTTCTACTTCTTCATCTGAGAGCATATTTTGAAGGGTAAGAGAATATCTCCTAAACAGTTGATGAAGAAGATTTATCTTTGATAGATAATCTTTAAATCCAACTTTTCTAACCGCAAGTTTCATAATATATTGTGAAGTTTCTAATCCACAAAGATTTGGTAGTACTTTTGGAATGCCTATATTTATTTGTTCTTCTACAATTGGCCAGTTGTCAGATATGGCATTGTAACAAAGTCCATAAAAAGTATGAATGTTTGGTTTTGTTATTGTTTCCGATTGTGTTTTCTTCTTAACTTTTTCAATGAAATCTTGTTTTTTGTAGGAGTTTAAAGTGATAACCAGAATTTCTTCAGGCTTTACTCCCTTGTCGAGAAGATTTACGTATTCATCGATAAGAATTTGGGTTTTATTTGATCTTATACTTCCTTCAATAAGCATTGCCACTCCCAGCTTGATTGTATCATCACCCTTTGCTAAAAATCAATGATAATAAGTAGCTAAAGGCTTTTGTTTTTCCAAGAAGTGTTAAGAAATGTTTCTGTAAATGGCCGGATTTTAAATTTGTCTTAATAAAGCTTAATGCATGGATTGCAAAAGTATATATTAGGTGATATATTAAATATATATCAATTTGCTTAGTTTGTGTATTTATCTGTGTGAAAGACCAAGAGCTGCTTTAAAAGCCTATGTTTGTGCTGAAAAAAGCCTGCTTAATATGGTCAAATTATTGTGACTGTTTGTGTGTATTTAATTAATATAGGAGACTTATTAATGGGTGTAAACAATGTGTTTAGAACAAATCCTGCTAAAAATCTTACGATTCCTTCTTGTGGTGATGAAACACTTAATTATTATGTCAAAGAAATTTCAAAGTACAAAAACCTTTCGGCTGAAGAAGAAATAATGTTGGCAAAAAGCGCAAAAGAAGGTTCATTTGATGCAAAACAAATTTTGATTCAAGCAAATTTAAAGCTTGTTGTTAATATTGCAAAAAAAATAGTTCATGTCAGTAGCTTGCCAATGATTGATCTTGTTCAGGAAGGAAATCTTGGGTTAATGGTTGCAGTTGATAAATTTAATTACAAATTAGGTTATAGATTTTCCACATATGCTTCTTGGTGGATTAAGCAGGCTATTTTTAAGGCTATATCAGAACAATCTCATAGCATGAAGATACCTGTTTATATACAAGAAACTCTTTCTAAGTTTTCAAAAATAAAATCTGAAATGGAGCAAAAGAAAAATTGCAGTGTAAAAATTGACGAGGTTGCAAAAAAAATGAATATGGATGCAGCTAAAATTGATACCTACCTAAATGCTTATTCTAAAACATTATCCTTAGATGCTGATTACGACTCAAATGGTCAAGGTGATATGTGTTTGGCTGATATTATTGAAGACAAAAGAGTCTCTGTTCAAAATCAAGTTGAGTATGATGCTCTTCAAAATGATATTTATGAATTATTGGATACACTTAAGGAGCGTGAACAAAATGTTATCAGGCTGAGATTTGGTCTTGGTGATGTAAAAAAGCAAACGTTAGAAGAGATAGGGCGTTTGTATGGCGTTACAAAAGAATGTATTAGACAAACTGAATCGAGAGCCTTAAAAAAGCTTAAGAATAACCAGTTTGGGGCTGCCCTATTCGCTGCATACCTAGTTTAATGCTTAATAAAGCGCTTCCGATATACGGAAGTGCTTTATTAATATATGTGAAGATTTATTTTAAAAAATGTGTACTTTTTTCCAAATTTGATATAATTACAAAAAAGAAGAGATAGTATTGGAGTACATCAGAATGAACGTGGAACAAAAGTTTACGGATAACGAGTTCGAGTCACTACTTTCGAAATATGATTATAGTTTTCAAAAAGGTGATTTGGTTAAAGGAATAGTCTGTTCCTACGATTCAGAAGGAGTAATTGTTGATATCGGTGCAAAAACTTCCGCAATGGTTCCTTCTAGAGAAGCCAAGGTTAGTATTGATACTCCGGTAGAAAAAACTCTTGAAAAAGGAAAAGAATACGAATTTCTCATTATAAAAGAAGAAGATGAAGAGGGAAGATTTACTCTTTCATATAAAAAAGTTGCGATGGCATACAATTGGCGAGAACTTGAAGACCTTAAGGCTTCTGATTCTACAGTTGAAGGTACTGTTGTTTCTGTTGTAAAAGGCGGTATCCTTGTTGAAGTGAAGGGTGTCAGAGGATTTGTTCCTTCAAGTCATCTAAGAGCAAAATCAATTGAAAATATCATTGGTGAAAAAATTGACCTTAAAATATTAACAATGGATGTCCAACAAGGTAACTTTATATTGTCCAATAGAAAAGTCTATACGGATGATAAAGAAGAAAGCAAGCGTGATACTTTTGCCCAAATAGAAGTTGGCAAAGTTGTGAAAGGTGAAGTCGTCAGAATTACTGATTTTGGAGCCTTTATTGATATTGGTGGTGTTGATGGATTACTTCCTTTATCTCAAATTTCTTGGAGATGGGTAGATCATCCATCTGATATATTGAAAATTAATGATATTGTTAATGTTGAAGTAATTGGCATTGATCATGATAAACAAAGAGTTAGCTTAAGTCTTAAAAACCTTGAGAAAGATCCTTGGATAGAAGCTAAGAGTCAAATCAAAGAAGGCGACAAAATCGAAGGTATTGTTACCAGAATCAAGCATTTTGGAGCATTTGTTGAGGTTTTTGCAGGTGTTGAGGCTCTTTTACCAAACAATGAATTAGTTGATTTCCAAAATCAAAAAGGAACGATATTAAAAATTGGCGACAAAATTAGTACAACAATTTTAAAATTTAATCCTGATGATAGAAGAATAAGTTTAAGTATTAAATCCGAAGAGTAATTCTTTTGATGGCTAATAGAATCATAACTATTTCTGGAAAGCAGTTTTCTGGTAAAGATGTTGTTGCAAAAATGCTCATTAGCCATTTTACTTCGTTTAGGAGACTTGCTTTGGGTGATGCGATAAAACTGGAGTATTCTAAACGAAAAGGTTTGGATTTATCAGAAATAGAGAAAAATAAGCATATTTATAGGCCAGATTTAATAGCTTTAGGGGATTGGGGGCGATCAATTGATCCAGACTATTGGATTAAGTCAGTTGTGAATACTCCTGGGGATCTTGTTGTTCCTGATTTGAGAATGCCCAGAGAATACGAGGTTTTTCGGGCAAGTAATTCATTCTCTATTCGGGTAGAAGCTTCAATCGAAGCAAGATCAAAACGTGGAATTATTGTTAATTCCGATGATATAACTGAAACCGCCTTGGATAGTAGTAATTGGGATTATATGATTTTTAACAATGGCACGTATGAAGAACTTAGCAAAATAGTTGATGATCTTTGTCCTCTTATCAAAACCAGATTGAATATTGGGCAAGCCTAAATATTTTTTATTTATTAACGAAAAAATACTTGAAATCAAAAAATGTGCGTGATACGATTCATTTGTCGATATTGTAGTTCGAAACATTAATTTATATAAAGGTGGTGAAAAAATAATGCCAGAAATCAGAGTAGGCGAAAATGAGAGTATCGAAAGCGCACTAAAAAGATTCAAGAAGAAAATCCAAAAAGCGGGAATTTTGTCTGAAATTAAGCGTAGAGAACGTTACGAGAAGCCAAGTATTAAAAGAAAACGTAAGTCTGAAGCAGCTCGCAAAAGACGTGTTTAGTTTTTAATAAGTATGAAAAAGAGGTTACATTAGTAGCCTCTTTTACATTTGTAGTTTCAATAATTTTGCTATTTTTTCTAAAAAATCATTTTTTTCAAACTCTAATTTGTTTTGATGCATATTGATTTTCAATTCGTTAAACTCATTTCTTATTTTGCTTATTGGAGAGGTTGATATTGTCATTATAGGGATATTTGCATACATTTCGTCATTTTTTATGTGTTTAATCAGTGTAAGTCCGCTCATTGTTGGCATATCTATATCGCTGATTATTAAGTCATATTTGTCTTTCTTAAGCTCTTGGAGGGCATTAGGTGAATCTTGAATGCAAACCAAGTTGTAGCCCGCCTGAGTTATTATTTTATTAAGTAGTGTCAATGTTATTTTTGAATCATCCACTAATAATATTTTGTAGTCTCTGGGGTTTTTTGATTTTTGTGTTGTTGATAATAGCTTTTGTGGAGATAATGATAATTTTTCGATATTTACAAGGCAAGAATTAATGAGTTCTGAAGGATTTATTATTAAGCAGAGGTCCCCATCTGCCAAGTTTGTGACTCCAGAAATGTTTTTTAATTTATAAATTGGAGGAGACAGTTTTTTGTGAAGAATTTCTTGGTCCCCTAATAATTTGTCTACAATAAATGCAATCTTTGCATTTTCGGCTTCAATTATTGCTACAGTGATATTTGTGTATGGTATTGGAGATTGTCTCTTTATGCTTAGAACTTCTGCAAGATCTAATATTGGAATGGATCGATTATCGTATATTATAGCTTTTTGTCCATCTTTTAAAAATATTTTTTCTTGATTTATCCATTTGACAGTTTTAATTGCACTCATAGGTATTGCAAATTTCTTATTGCATACACCGATAATAAATCCTTTAACAGTGGACATCGAAATGGGTAATTCTATTATAACTTTTGCACCTTTATTAAGTGCTGAATATACTTTTACCTTACCATTTAGTTGAGAAATTTTGGTTTGAACAATATCTAATCCAATCCCTCTTCCTGATATCTCTGTTATTTTGTCTCCAGTTGAGAATCCTGGCCAGAAAATTAAATTCATTATTTGTTCATCATTCATTGAATTTATTTCATCAGAGGTTAGAAGTCCTTTTTGTAATGCTTTTTCTCTTATCTTTTTTATATTTATTCCTAGTCCATCATCTTCTATCTCAATTATAATTTTATTTTCTTCACATCTTGCGCTAAGCTGAATTTTGCCTATTCTGGATTTGTTATTTTTTAGTCTGTCAGCTGGTAATTCTATCCCATGGTCAATAGCATTTCTTAAAATATGAATTAAGGGCATCTTTATTTCTTCAATTATTTTCTTATCAACGCTAGTCTCACTTCCTTTTATATAAAGCTCAACGTCTTTTTGACTATTTTCAGCTATGTCACGAACCATTCTGGGAAACATATGAAATACAGTACCTAAAGGTAATACCCTTATGTTTTTTACAACATTTTCTATTTCATAGATTATATGATTAAGTTTTATATCGTCTTCATTTATTTTTTTATATAGTTCGTTTAGATCACTCATAACATCGTTTAGTTTTATTTGATTGTCGCTAAACGCCCCTATTAATTGTTTGTTGTATGTACCTATAATCTCATTTAGTTCTGGTCTGTTTGCATTCTTTTTTTCGAAATATTTTATATAATTTATTGTTTTTTTTAGTTGAGAATGCCAATCTGACAGCTTGAAAGATATTTTGTTTAGTTCTGACAGGTGTTTTTGTGCTTTTATTCCATTAATTATTAATTCACCTGTTTGCCCTACCAATGAGTCTAATTTTTTTGTATCTACTCGTAGAGTTTTTATAGTCCCAATCTCAAATGTTTTGAAGAAATCTTGTATTTTTTGGAACTCTTGCTTGGGTTCGGCCTTTATATTTTTAGTGCTGGCTAAGTTTGTACTATTATCTGTCATATCTATCATTTGTTCGACAATAGATAACCTTTGAAATAAAAGGCTTAGGTCATCATCTTCATTTCCCTGATTTGTTAAAATAATGTTTTTTGTTATATTTACGCTTTGATTAAGAATTGAGATTATATCATTTTCGGGCTTTATTCTCAGTCTCTTAATTTGATCAAGAATATCATATATTTTTTTATATATTTTGGTGATTTCTTCTCCTATTTCACAATTTAGAAGACTAAGAACTTGCTTTTGGGAGTTTTCAACATAAATAGCATCTATTTTTATTTGAGAAATATTGCTTGATAAATATTCTAACTTTTCTTCTAGTTGTTTTTTGTAGAGGTCTTCTGTTGGTGATAATTCGATGGTTTGATCATCTGATGTTTTTTCTACAACTTCGGAGGTGAAATCTCCATAAATCAAAGGGATGGATAGTGTAGAAAAGATAAAATTTATTTTTTCTATTATTTCTACAATGTCATTTTTGAGTTGACTTATTTCTTCATTTTCAAGCCCTTTTTCTGATTCTAATTTTTTTATTAATGATGTTGATAGTAACTCAATGTTTTTTGTTAGCTCTGAAAAATTAGTTGCATAAAATATATCGCACAAATTTTTGATATTATCGGAAATTATTGATATATGGGTACTTTTTTCTTGGTTGTTATATTTGTCGAGTACGAATAAGGATTCTAACAATAATGCTTTTATATTGGTAGCTTGTTTTATGAACTGTTCAATATCGGTATTTCTAAATTCTATTTCTGTTTCATTTAAAGTCTGTTGAGTCTCTTTATTCCCAATTATAGAAATTAAATCAGCAGAATAAGTTTCTATCTCTGGACAATTATAGTCTTGTTTGTTTTTAACTGAATTACTTATTAAAAACAAAAGGAAGTCTGTTGACCGGTACAACGTGTTAAATAGTTCTTGAGATACATTTACTTTTTTGCTTTTTATTAAAGTTAATACATCTTCAATTTTGTGAGCTATATTTTGTATGCTATTAAAACCTATCATTCGAGCTGCACCCTTTAACGAGTGAGCATCTTGAAAAAGCGCTGACATAACCTGCGCATCTTGGGGAGAATTTTCAAACCTTAAAAGATTACTGTTAAATCTTTGGACAATTTCTTCGCTTTCATCTTTAAATATATTTAGAATTTCTTCAAATTCTTCAGGTAAGAAATTCATTTTTTATTCCCTGTTAGTCATTAGTATTTCTTTTATATTGGTTGCAATTTTAAAAAATGCTTTTATGCTTTCCATATTCTCTTCTAAGTTCAATGTTGATTCGTTTAGCTCTCTATCAAGTTCTTCTACTATGTTGATAACGTCATCAGATAGAACAGCCTGATCAATTGTGGAGTTTAAAATTCCTTCAATACCTTCTGTGAGCTCATTCATTATAGATATTAATGCACCAATGTTTATTTCTATGCTGTGTGCAAGTGTTACCCCAGACTCAATTTCTTTTGTTCCCTCTTCAGTTGCCATTACAGTTGAGTTTGTCGCTTGTTCGATATCGTTAATCAAAGATGAAATTTTTGTTGTTGCTTGTTTTGATTCATCTGCTAGTTTTCTAATTTCACCTGCAACTACGGCAAATCCCTTTCCATGCTCCCCGGCTCTTGCTGCTTCTACTGCTGCGTTTAGGGCAAGCATGTTGGTTTGTTCTGCTATATCTTCTACAATTCCAACAGTGTTTCCAATCTGTTGTATATAGTCGCTTAATTCTAGAATTAATTCTGCAATTGTTTGAATTTTTTGTTTTAATGTCAACATCATCTGAATATTTGCTTTAACTGAGTCAGACTCTTTTTGAGAAAAATCTAATGACTCTTGGGCTTTTCCTGCTACACCTTGAGCATATTCTTTTGTTTTAGCTGATATATTTTTAAAGTGAAAGATTGATTGATTAATCTCTTTTACAAGGTCTATATAATTCGATGTTATTGTTTGTTGTTTTGAATTAAGGTTAAGAGCCTTTAGTGATACAGATTCGCTATTTTGGATTTCATCTGCAATATTCTTTCTCATGCTTTTTACTTGGGTAATGAATTTTTTATAATAAATAACTTGAAGGGTGCAAAAGGTTGTTGTGATGACAAATAATATTATTATTGTGGACCATATTGGTGCCTTGAGGATTATGAATGTTGAGACTAGTATCAAGCTTACTATTGAAATGCCCAGATCTATAAACCTTTTTTGTCTTAGATGCTCAATCATATTTATATTCGGGTTTTGCATTTTATACTCCTGCTTTTTATGGACTAACTTTAAACTTTGTAGATTATGTTTTTTATTATAGGTTGAATATTCTATTTTATAATCGTTGATTTATTGTATAATTTTTTATTATAACAGTGAGGAAGCCTAACTAAAAATGCTTAATAATCTTACTTATTATGATGATACCAAAAGCTCCGAAGATAGTTTGTTTGTCTTCTTTATGCTTGGTGAAAAGATGTATGCGATACATACTTCTCATACAGTTGAACTTTTGAAAATGCCGCTGCTCGAACACCCACAGTCACTACCTAAACATATAATCGGGGTTCTTACATATAATAATTTGACAATAAATATAGTTGATATGAAGTCTATATTGGATGGTTCAAGGCAATCTTGCTCGATTGATACTCAATTGATGATTGTAAGTACAGAAGAGTCTATTTTTGGAATGGTAGTTGATAAAATTATAGACGTGGTTTCGATTCCTGCTGCAGAAATGAAGTTTCCCCCATATGTCTCCGAAGATAATATAATAAAAATGATGTATCAATATGATAAAAACTTGGTTTCTATCATAGATTTGTATTCTATTGAAAATGTTCTAAAAACTAATGAAATAAATGAAGATCATTATAATTATGACAGCTTATTTCCTCAGGATTCAGAGTCTAGAGTTGTGATGAAAAATAGGGCAACAGAGCTTATTACCAAAAATAGTACAGAGTTTATGACCGGCTCATATAATGAAGACCAATTTATTGTTTTTAAATTGTTTGATAGCTCTTATTGTATAAATATGAAATTTGTTAGAGAAATAGTTTCTTTATCTTCTCTAAATATAATGGAATTGCCATATTCAC
>JAEYQN010000126.1 GCA_023409995.1 Cyanobacteria bacterium OH_CBB_238
GGTAAAATAAATGCATTTGCAGCGCATGAAGAATTATTAAGAACAAATAATATATACCGCGAAGTTTATGAATCACAACAGAAAGGAGAAAATTAATATGCCAGGACCCAACAAAACAAGAATACCTATGAAACCTGAGAAAACAAGTACTACTATAAAAAGAATTTTCTCCTATATGTCGGAATACAAAATAGGACTCGTGTTCGTTGCAATAAGTATCTTACTCAGTTCTTCTGTTCAAATAATTGGGACGGCATATTTAAAACAGGTCATTGATAATTATTTGGAACCTTTGATGCATGAATATAATGATGCATTGATGATAAAATTTGGTCAATCAGTTTTAGGTATCTTATGCATTTTTGTAAGTGGTGCATTTTTTACTTTCCTATACTCAAGGATCATGCTTCAAGTGGCTACCAAAACATTATACAAAATAAGAACGGATATGTTTTCAAAGATGCAGTCTCTACCTATTAAATATTTTGATACGCACACCCATGGGGAACTCATGAGCCACTATACGAACGATGCCGATGCAATCCGTGAAATGCTGAGTAATAGTGTAGCAAATTTTTTTGCCTCTACGATTACTGTGGTTGGCGTATTCGTAATGATGATTTTATATAGCTGGCAGCTTACGATTGTAGTTCTTCTAATGTTAGTTGTAATGTTTAATGTTGTTCAGAAAATTGGAAGTAAAAGTGGGAATTTTTTTAAAGAACAGCAAAAGGAAATAGGTAAAGTCAATGGTTATATCGAAGAAATGATTGAAGGACAAAAAGTGGTAAAAGTTTTTTGCCATGAAGAAGTATCAAAGAAAGAATTTAATTTATTAAATGAAGACCTTTGTAAAGCAGCTACCAGTGCCAATACCTTTGCTAATATTTTAATGCCTATCATGGGTAATTTATCTCATGTTTTATACGCTATTACAGCTATGGTTGGTGGTGTGCTTACTATTTATAATATAATTACACTTGGAACCGTGGTCGCTTTTCTTCAATTTACAAGAAATTTTTCTCAACCTATTACACAAATTTCACAACAATTAAATTCAGTATTGACCGCGCTTGCAGGAGCTGAAAGAATCTTCCGCTTAATTGATGAAAAAGAAGAAGTAGATGGAGGTTATGTTACACTCGTAAATGCTAATATTGATGAAAGTGGTAACATTACAGAAAATGAGGAGAGAACTGGATTCTGGGCTTGGAAACATCCTCATAAGTCTGATGGAAGCACGACGTATGTGAAAGTGGAAGGTAAGGTTGAATTCGACAATGTAGTCTTTGGATATGAAGAAGATAAAACGGTATTAAATGGTATTTCTTTATACGCAAATCCAGGCCAAAAAATTGCATTTGTTGGTTCTACAGGTGCCGGAAAGACAACAATTACGAATCTGATCAACCGTTTTTATGACGTTCCGGATGGTAAGATTCGCTATGATGGTATTAATATTAATAAAATAAAGAAAGATGATCTTAGAAAATCGCTTTCTATGGTTTTACAGGATACCCATTTGTTTACAGGAACCGTTATGGAGAATATCTGTTATGGTAAGTTGGATGCAACCGAAGAAGAGGTAATAAATGCAGCTAAATTAGCAAATGCACATTCCTTTATTATGCATCTTCCGGACGGTTATCAAACGATGTTGACATCTGATGGAGCAAACCTGTCACAAGGACAAAGACAACTTCTTGCGATTGCTAGATCAGCAGTTGCGAATCCTCCTGTATTGATATTGGATGAAGCAACTTCCTCTATTGATACCAGAACTGAGGCATTGATAGAAAAGGGAATGGATTCTTTGATGAAGGGAAGAACTGTTTTTGTGATTGCCCACAGGCTTTCTACGGTTAGAAATTCTCATGCAATCATGGTACTTGAAAACGGAGAAATCATCGAGAGAGGTAGTCATGATGAATTAATTGTACAAAAAGGTAAATATTATCAATTATATACAGGTATGTTTGAATTAAGTTAGAAGTTTATAAAACCTCAAAAAGGAACTTTCACTTTAGTGAAAGTTCTATTTTTATACTAAAATAGGTAAAAATTATAAATAATAAATGGTAGAACGAAAAATTTTTTAAAATTACTACGTTATAACTTGACAAGAGGACAGTAGAATAGTTATCATTACCAATAACAAAAAAGGTTTAAACTTTTTATGTTTTATTGATTAATCATCAAAAAGGAGGATTATTATGAAGAAAGCGGTTAGTTTTGTCCTTGCTCTTTCCATGGTAGCTATGTCACTTACAGCATGTGGAAATAAAACAGCAACGGAATCAACAGAAAAAACGGAATCAACAGAAACGTCAAATGAGACCGGAGGTACAGCTTATAAGATTGGTGCTATTGGTCCTGTCACCGGAGGTGCTGCAGTTTATGGTCAGGCAGTGAAAAATGGAGCACAAATAGCAGTTGATGAGATTAATGCAGCAGGTGGTGTCAATGGAGTTCAATTAGAATTAAACTTCCAGGATGATGAGCATGATGCTGAAAAAGCAGTAAATGCATACAATACATTGAAGGATTGGAATATGCAAGTACTTATGGGTACCGTTACATCGACTCCATGTATCGCAGTAGCAGAAGAAAGCAATAAAGATCAGATTTTCCAATTAACTCCTTCTGGATCAGCGGTACCATGTGTTCAATATGATAATGCTTTCCGGGTTTGTTTTTCAGATCCTAACCAAGGTCTTGCATCAGCCAAATATATTGGAGAAAATAAATTAGCAGGTAAAGTAGCAGTTATCTATGATAGTTCAGATGTATACTCATCTGGTA
>JAEYQN010000131.1 GCA_023409995.1 Cyanobacteria bacterium OH_CBB_238
GATCTTTCTCTCAAGTAATAAAGTTTCGCACGTCTAACGTCACCACGTCTGATAACGGCGATTTTTTCTATACGTGGAGAGTACACTGGGAATACTCTTTCAACACCAACACCTTGGAATATTTTTCTTACAGTGATAGTTTTGCCAACGCCACTACCACGTTTTTTAAGGATAGTTCCTTCAAAAGCCTGTGTTCTTTCTTTATTGCCTTCAATAATTCTAACAAAAACTTTAACTGTATCTCCTGGGTTTAATTCAGGAAGTTCTTTATTTAAATATTCATCTGATAGTGATTTAACTATAGGGTTCATTTTTTTATTCCTTTTTCTATAAATTCTTGTCGTTTCTTAATAATATGTAAAACATATTTTTTCTTCAAGTCTTTTAACTTGTTTCTCGAAAGTTTTATTAAAATATCTTTATAATAAGATCATCTAAATGTCAATTAGTATTTGATAAACAGTGAAAAATGTGGATAATAGAGTTATTAGATAATACATTGAAAGGAAGACGCTGTGACTCATTCACATGAACATGATCATTCTGATCATCACGAACATCGCCATGGCTCAAAAAATCTATTATTGGTTCTTATTTTAACTACTTTTTATATGTTTGCAGAATTTATAGGTGGTATTTATACAAATAGCCTTGCATTAACTGCAGATGCAGGACATATGCTTGGTGACGTTGCAGCATTGGCTTTATCTTATTTTGCAATGTGGCTTGCAAGTAAGCCGGCTCCTGTAGAAAAAACTTTTGGGTATAAAAGAGCAGAAATATTTGCTGCATTAATTAATGGTGTTGCCCTTGTCGTTATTGCGTTAGTTATTGTTTATGAAGCATATGAAAGAATGATTAATCCTCCTGAAATTAAGGCATCAGTGATGCTAATAATTGCTTTTGGGGGGCTGATTGTAAATATACTGGGGGCAATATTGTTGCATGCTGACACGAAAGAAAATCTCAATATAAAAGGAGCATTTCTTCATATAATAGGTGATCTTTTGGGATCAGTTGGCGCAATAATTTCTGGGTTATTAATAATGTATAAACAAATTTATATTGCAGATCCAATTATAAGTATTATTATTGCGTTATTAGTATTATATAGTTCTATAAATCTTACACGAAATGCTTCCAGAATATTGATGGAGTCTGCGCCTAAAAATATAAATATTGAAGAAGTTAAGCGAGCTCTTGAAAAGGTCGATGGTGCCAATAGAGTTCATGATTTGCATATATGGAGTATTGATTCAAGCAGAATTTCTTTGAGTGTTCATATAGTTGCAAAAATTGAAAATTCAGAAAAAATCTTACATGATGTTCACCACATACTAGAGCACCATTTTGGAATCTGTCACTCAACTATACAGATAGAACCTGAAGGATTTCATGAAGAAGGCTGTCCGTTAAATTTACATTAAATTGAAAAATGACTTATTAAAAAAAG
Organism: Cyanobacteria bacterium OH_CBB_238; assembly: GCA_023409995.1. Lineage (GTDB taxonomy): Bacteria > Cyanobacteriota > Vampirovibrionia > Gastranaerophilales > Gastranaerophilaceae > JAEYQN01. Next base: position 1,454 of record JAEYQN010000131.1, read on the forward strand.
CATGTTTGAAATTAATCAAACATGCTTTTGGGGTTATAAAGTTAGTTAACCTGCATTTTGTATTGCAACAGCAACGGCAACTGTAGCACCAACCATTGGGTTGTTGCCCATGCCAATTAATCCCATCATTTCAACGTGCGCAGGTACTGAGGAAGACCCAGCAAATTGTGCATCTGAGTGCATTCTGCCCATAGTGTCCGTCATTCCGTATGAAGCTGGTCCTGCAGCCATATTGTCAGGATGAAGAGTTCTTCCAGTTCCTCCACCTGAGGCTACTGAGAAATACTTTTTGCCATTTTCAACTGCCCATTTTTTATAAGTACCCGCAACAGGGTGTTGGAAACGAGTTGGATTAGTTGAATTACCTGTTATTGAAACATCGACACCTTCTGAAATCATTATAGCAACACCTTCTGAAACATCATCAGCACCATATACTCTGACTTTTGATCTTTCTCCATTAGAAAATGCTTTTTCACTTACAATTTTAAGTTCACTTGTTTTGTAATCATATTGAGTTTCAACATGAGTAAATCCATTTATTCTGGAAATTACATAAGCTGCATCTTTTCCAAGCCCATTTAGAATTACTTGTAAAGGAGTTTTTCTCACTTTGTTGGCATTTCTGGCAATGCCAATTGCTCCTTCAGCCGCAGCGAATGATTCGTGACCAGCTAAAAAGCAAAAACATTTTGTTTCATCTCTTAAAAGCATAGCGGCTAAATTACCATGACCAAGACCTACTTCTCTTTGATCACCGACTGAACCTGGAATACAAAAGGCTTGTAGTCCAAGACCAATTACTTCTGCAGCTTCTGCAGCTGTTGTTATTCCTCTTTTAATAGCTATCGCACAGCCAAGTGTGTAAGCCCAAACTGCATTTTCAAATGCAATCGGTTGAATGCCTTTAACGATGGCATCGACGTCTATTCCTTTAGATAAACAAAGATCACGAGCTTCTTCTAAAGACTTGAAACCATATTCAGGCAAAAGTTTGTCTAGTTTTGCTTGACGTCTATCTTGTCCTTCAAATTTTATCATTATATTTTCCTCTTTAATTATAAATAATGTACACTATTCAACTCTTGGGTCGATTTTCTTAACGGCATCGTCAAATCTGCCGTACTTAGAAATATTTTTTTCAAATGCCTCTTTGGGTTCGACACCTTTTTTTATCTGTTCCATCATTTTACCTAAATGAACAAATCTATAACCAATAATTTCATCATTTTCATCCAAACCGAGTTCCAAAACATAGCCTTCTGCGAGCTCAAGGTATCTTGGACCTTTTTGTTTTGTTGAGAATATTGTACCTACTTGAGAACGTAAACCTTTGCCTAAATCTTCTAACCCAGCTCCTACTGGTAATCCATTGTCGGAAAATGCTGTTTGGGTACGTCCATATACAATTTGAAGAAATAACTCTCTCATGGCAACATTTATAGCATCACAGACTAAGTCTGTATTTAGTGCTTCTAAAATGGTTTTTCCTGGAAGAATTTCTCCAGCCATAGCTGCTGAGTGAGTCATTCCAGAACAGCCTATTGTTTCCACTAAAGCTTCTTGAATAATTCCTTTTTTTACATTAAGAGTTAATTTGCAAGTACCCTGTTGCGGTGCACAACAACCACAACCATGAGTTAAGCCTGATATATCGCTTACTTCTTTAGCTTTTGTCCAGTTACCTTCTTGAGGAATTGGTGCCGGTTCGCCTTTTACTCCTCTTTTGACGCAGCACATTTCTGCTACTTCATGTGAAATCTGTATGCTATCCATATTCTACTCCTTTACCGCCATACCCTTCAATTGTCCGCTGTAAAATTTTTCGGTCAAGTTAAAATTTTGTCTTTAATTTTATATTTTAATTCATTGATATTATTGTTAGATTGGGCTAAAATTGTCTTATAGAAGGCTTGTTAATTATGCAAATGGATTTATCAAATATTGTAGTAGGAAGCGCACTTTTATGCTTAGCGCATGTTTTAATTCCTGTACATTGGTTCCCTACAATCACAATAAGTAAGGCTGAAAAGTGGAGTTGTGCGCAGACCCTTTTTGCAGGATTTGTTGTTTCGTTTTCTCATATGCTTGCGACGGTTGGCATCGGGATTTGTATTGGACTACTTGGCTATAAGTTATCATCATTTATGCAAAATTTCGCTATCACTGTCTCAGCGGCCATACTAATTATTTTGGGATTGTATTATATAATATCTGAATTCATAAATTCAAAATATAAAATTGATCTTTGTCACCATTGTCATCATCATCAAGAACCCCGAGAATTGAAAATTTCAGGAAAAAGGTATTCGGTCCTGCTTTCATCTCTTGCTGTTGCTGGTTTTTTGACACCATGTTTAGAACTTGAAACTTATTACTTGAGCGCAGGATTTTTTGGATTAAAAGGAATCTTTGCTGTATCAGCGGTGTACATGTTATGCACAATACCTATGACAGTTTTGCTTGTTTATCTAGGGTTTGTTGCTAATAGTAAAGTTAAGTTAGATTTCTTTGAAAAATATGAGCATCAAATTATCGGAACAATCATGATGTTGGTTGGTCTGAGCTTGTTTGTCATTGATTAAAAACAATTTGTTGTCATCTTACCTCTCTTTTACATAAAAAAAAGCCTCTAAAAGAGGCTACGTCCCAAATGTAAATGTATATTATGTATGTGTAGTTTATTCGTCTAATGCTATTTTTATAGAGTTTAACCAGGGAGAGAAAGTATCTTCAAAATCATCATCAGATAAGAAAATATTTTGAAGTCTCTTTGCTCCAAATTTCTCTAAGTATTCGTCAAAATCCTTACCGGCTTGGCAGAATTGATCATAAAAAGATTGTCCGATAGCAAAAACTGAATACTTTAAATTAGAGAGGTCTAAAGTTTCTGCTGACTGTAAATCTGAGTGTAATCTGCTGGCATTTGATGGAGGTTCTCCATCTCCCCATGTTGAAGTTATGACTAGCACATTCTCCAAAGTTTGTAGTTTTTCAATATTGACTTTTTCCATATCTAAAACTTCTGCTGAAATATTATTTTGGCTTAGATATTTTTCTGCTTCATTTGCCAAATTTTCGCAATTACCTGTTTCTGAACCGTAAAGTATACTTACTTGCATTTTGTTTCCTTTCAATTTCGAGTGTTTACGCTATTTTAGCCTTTAGATATTTTTATAAAACTTGGCTCTTCTACCCCAATTTTTTCAAAAAGATCCATTGCTAACTCTCCTTTTGTCTTTCCGGCACCGCATCCGCAAGTTGATGTTGGTGAACATTTAAATGGGCTGTTAGTTAGTGCAGAATCAACTTTTGCAAGTGTAAGTCCATTTATTTCAGCGTTGGCAATTGATTCAGGAATATTGTTCTTTTGATCTAGTTTATAAATAAATTCTTTAGGTGCATCTTTAATTGTTGCCATTTTTGATTGCAAGTCTTCAAAAAATTCCCCGATACTCCCTAGAAAATTCTTTTTACCTCTACAAATTATAGCTTCATCAACTGCTTTTAATATTTGTTGAGGCGTTGCTTTGAAGGCTATGTTATTTGAATGTTTCTTTTCTGGTGCGCAATTTGCAAAATTTTGTGATGCAATACTATTAATCCTCATTTTTAAATTTACTCCTCTTACTAATTCTTTTTTATTAACTTTAAATATCTTTTGCATTGGTTGAGTCTGTCGTAGCCAAGCATAATTCCTAATATAAAATCTTCACTAGGTGAAATTTTATTTAGCATTGGGTTCAATGTTTTTACAACCTCAACACACTCATTTGCTCCAAAGTAAACATTTATTTTATTTTCATTTATATTATGAATAACAAAAGAAATTCCGTTTTTAGTCAATGTTTCTTTAATAGTAGGTTCATTTTTTGCTTTTTCTGTAGTAAGAACCAAACTTCTTAATCCCTTTTTATATTCATATATATGATGCTTAAATACGCTCAGCTCATTTGCCGAGTTTGTATTACTAAATACTTCACCGTCGGTAGTTGGCATTACAAGACTTAGCCACCCATAACTGGCTTCATCTATTGCATTTATTTTATTCACAATAGCCCTCATATTCATTAAAGAATTCCCCTTTGAATTTAATATTCTTCTTGTTTGTTCGGCTAGCCAAACATTATTTAAAATTGTATGGCATGCCTAACATTTTGTCAACCCAATAATATGTCATAATTGTTTAAATTGGCATTATCGTTAGCCCTTTGTGCTTTAAGGGGTTTTAATTTGACAAAACTTTAGTGTTAATAGTAACATGCTACAAAGTGTTTATTTTAGTATGAGGTGAGAATGAAGTTAAAGATTAACCAGGAGCTCCTGACGAAGCTTTCTGTTATTGTCTGTATTATTTCAATTTGTATTGCTACAGGGGTTGTTTTTTATTATAAAAATGTAAACTTGATAAAAACAGATAAATTAATAATAACGCAGCCAGGTCAAGTTGCAGGCCATTTTGATCGCGGAAAGCCTATTGATAGATACTATATTGATCAGTTTATAGGTCAGAATAAAAAATATATAAAAGGCAATGTTTTAGAAATGAGCGATGATTCCTATGCTAAAGCTTTTGGGCAAAATATAGATAAAATCGACATTCTTGATATATCTCCTGATCACGAGAGAGCAACTATGATTCATGACCTACAGGACACTGCTTGGTTTCCTGAAAATAAATTTGACTGTTATATTTGCATTCAAACACTTCAATACTTATATGATATTAAAGCTGGCATGAAATCGGCACACAAAATGCTCAAAAAAGATGGTGTTTTATTAGTAACTGCTCCCGGTATAGCTCAGCTATCGTATGAAGAAGGTTTATATTTTGAATACTGGCACTTTACAGAAAAAACGTTATATAATTTGGCAAAAGATGCTGGCTTTAGTGATATTGAGGTGCATACATATGGCAACGCTTTCGCAACTACGGCTTTTTTACAAGGAATTTCGTTACAAGACGTAAAAGATAGAGCGAATCTTGATCATAATGATTCTTGGTATCCCTTGATAGTAACCCTTGTTGCCAGAAAATAGATGTTATATATCCTTGTGTTTTGGGCATTTTTATAAGATAGATAAAAATGCCCAAATTCCTCATTAGTGGCAACTTTATAATTTGTTTACTCATTCAAATCGATGATTAAATTTGGATTTGAAAATATAAACTAAAGACTAGACCCTAAAACGCCGAAGCTTCTTATATAGAATTGATTTATTAATAATAAATGAAAAACAATAGATATTTAACATATAGTCTAATACTGTTTAGCCTTTTTTTTATAAGTGGTGAGAGTCTTTGTTGTGCAAATGAATATTCTGGAGACATAAGTGTATTAAGATCAGTACTCAATGAGACAGTAGATACTAATTCCTTTACTGCTGATGTGGATTTGACACTGGATAGTTCTTTGAGCTCTTTTAATGCAAAAAACTTTATGCTGGATGGTTCAGGTAACAGTATTGATGGGCAGAGTTTATATTCAGGTTTAAATATCGGTGGAGATAAGACTTTGACTGTGGAGAATTTTGGTAATTATGTTGATGATTATCAAAATATGAAAGCCATTAAAAATTTGTATTCAAACTCTGGAGCCAGTTTTGCTAACAACTGGGGGAATCTGAATGTTAATAATAGTGTTTTTTATTCTAATACAGCAGAACATTCTGCAGGGGTCATTTCTTCATCTGGAACTACAGTAATTAAAAATTCCTCATTTATCTCAAATAAACTATTAAATTCTTCTGGTGGAACAGTGAGCAATTATGGGAATTTGACAATAATTGCATCTAAGTTTATTTCTAATACAGCAGCAAATGGGGCTGGAGGGGCAATATACACAGCAGGTACAGCAGTAATATCAGATTCTTTGTTCTCGGGGAATAAATCTAGTGATATAGGAGGTGCAATATTAAATGATAGTTCTTTAACGCTAAGTAATACTTCGTTTTTAGATAATGCATCTTTACATAATGAGGGTGGGGCTATCAATAATCGTAGGGAGTTAAACATCACAGGTAATATAGATGACTTAAACGCTTCTGTGTTCTTGGGAAATAGTGCACAAAAGAGTGGCGGTGCAATATATAATTCTGATCAATTGACTATTAATAATGTAAAATTTAGTGAAAATTCTTCTATAACAGAAAGCGGTGGTGCTATTTATAATACTGGGACAGGTGCCGCTTCTGGTTCTCTTTTTTACAAGAATAGTGCTAATATTAACGGCGGTGCAATAAGTAATACTGGGAGTTTGAAGCTTATAAATTCTTCCTTTATAGATAATAATGCAGTTTCTGGACGAGGTGGTGCAATATATACGCAAAGCAATCTTCAAGTTATTTCTGATAATTATATTTCTGAATACACAGGTAATACTGCTTCAGGCTCGCCTGAGGCTATATATTTGGCTAATGGTTCTGATTTCCACCTATCTGCAGTGAATGATGGCAAGATTATTTTCAATGATAAAATTAATACAGAAACAAATACCAGTAATATTTACATAAATAATTCTTCAGATCTTAGCTCAAGTAATTATGGAATGGTTGTGTTTAACAATACGGTCAGTAATGCTAGCTTAAATTTATTCAATGGCACGATGAAATTAGGGCTAGATAACGTTTTGGATGGTAATTCACTTACTGCTTACGGTGGTACCATTGATATGATAAATAATTCAATAGGTACTGCTAATTTAAATAGTTTAATATTGAAAAATGGAACTACTACTAATTTAAATATTGATGTGGATTTACATAATTTACTATCTGATAAACTCACAGGTACAAATGTTTCTAATGAAAATGGTATTTTGAATATAAATAAAATTAATATATTATCAGATTCAAAAGAAACCAATTCAGCTATTTCGTTGGCTGATGGAGAAGTTAGAAGCCATATACAATTATCTGAACTCCAAGCCCTAAGTAATTTGTACAAATATGATGTAAGTTATGATCCTAATACAGGAGATATGAATTTCATAAAGATGAATGGTGGCGGCTATAACACATATAACCCCAAAGTTTTGACCCAAAATGTTGCATCAGCCATAAGCACATACTCTAGTCAGCTTCAAGTTTATAATGAGGTTTTGGGTAGAGTTGATTATTTTATGTCTATACCACGTTCAGAAAGAATCTTGATTAGAGACATAAATAAATATGCATACGCAGGTAATGAGTCTAAGTATTATACGGCATTACCAAATGAACTGCGGGGCGCTGTGTGGAGCAAACAATATTCCACATTTGAAAAAATACCATTAAAAAATGGTCCGAATATTTCTAATATCGGTTATGGAACGCTTATCGGAATAGATTCTAAGGTTAAGCATTTTAAAAATGAACAAGAAGGATTTCTAACCGGGTATCTAGCTTACAATGGTTCTTCCCAAAATTTTAACGGTGTAAATATTTATCAAAATGGAGGAGTTGTTGGTTTCGGTGGTACTTTGTTTAGAGGTAACTTCTTTTCTACAATTACAACAAATATTGGAGCTAGCTCCTCGGCTGCTTATTTTTCAGGAGATAAAAATAATTTTTCTACTTTGGTAAGTGGCATTGCAATAAAGTCAGGATACAATGTTGAAGTGCCTAAAAGACGTGTGATCATTCAGCCCACATATTCTATGGCATATACATTTGCTAAAACATTTGATTATATTAATGAAAACGGTCTACAGATAACATCGGACCCTCTAAATGCAATACAAGTTTCTCCTGGTATAAAAATCTTGGTTAATACTAAAAGTGGTTGGCAGCCTTACTTGGGCACAAATTTTGTATATAATGTTCTTGATTCAAACAGGTTTTATGCAAATGATGTACAGTTGCCACAAATGTCCGTTAAACCTTATATTGAATATGGGTTTGGTCTTCAACGAAGAAATCAATCACGACTTCTTGGATATTTGGAATGTTTAGTGAGAAATGGAGGAAGAACTGGTGTTTCTCTTCAATTCGGTTTCCGTTACGCATTATAATCTATTAAAAAAGATAATGTAAAATGGTGGTTCGGGAAATATTATCAAGGCTAATTTTATTTAGGCTCTTTGTAACAATTTCCCATAATTTCAAGAATTACCTCATCCGTTTCTTTCATTCCTTCTTGAGAAAGTATTCCAATATTTTTAATTGTTTCTTCAACATCAGCTCCGATTATGCCATCACCCGATTCTAGTACTTTCTTATTCATAGCTAGCATTGATGAGTCAAAAGCAGAATAGACCCCATTTGCTATTTTCATTGCACATGATGCTTTTGCACCGTCACAAATTACGCCTGAAATGCATCCTAAAGAATTTGTTATGGAGTCAGCCACAATTTCATAAGGATATTTTTCAATAAACGCAATAGCACCGGCTACTGCACTGCAAGCGCAAATAACACCACAGTATGCAGAAAGTCTGCCCACTTTTGTTTTTATATGTATAGTTGCTAAGTGGGAGAAGAAAAGAGCTCTGTATAACTGTTCTTCAGATAGTTTTTTTTCCTGACAATATTTGATTACAGGAAGAGAAGCTGCCATACCCTGGTTTCCACTACCGCTGGTTGTCATTACAGGCAAAGAACATCCGCTCATTCTTGCGTCGCTTCCAGCAGAAGCAAAACTCGCACACTTATTTTTTAGTTCATTACCGTAAATACCTTCTTCTATATTTTTTAATATTATAGATCCGATATTTACACCGTAAACTTCATTTAGTCCTTCATTAGCTATTTTGCAATTGTATTCTACTACTTTTTTAAAAATTGGTTGAATTTTTTTTATATCTATAGTTTTTGCAAGGTTATAGATTCTTTGAATGCTTAGTTGTTCTCTATCTGTATAAGGAGAGTAAAAATCATGATCGTTACAGGTTCTTTGTACAAGTTTTTGTCCGTTTTTTTCTATTTTTGTTATATTGGTGTGCAGGTGTTTAACTTCTACTATTGCTGAGTCAGTTTTATAAAATGCTTCTATTTTTATGTACAATTTGATGCTGTTTTTTATATGTATTGTTTCTACAATATTATTTAAAAGGAAAGCTCTAACATCATTCATATTTTCCTTAGTAATATGGTTTATTACTAATAAGTCTTTTTCCGGGTTTCCAAATAAAGCACCCATAACTGCCGCAACTTCGATTCCTACCATCCCTCCAGAATTAGGAATAATCACGCTTTTAACGTTTTTTATCATGTTCCCCGATACATATATTTTTAATTTATCAGGAACTGTTCCAAGTATTTCCGTTGCCTTTGCTGCTACATAAGCAATTGCAACAGGCTCGGTACAGCCTTCCGCGGGAATTATTTCTTCTTTTAATATGTTAATAATATTCTCTTCTAGCATCTGTTTTACTCAACAACTCTCTTGACAAAAGTATAGCATATTTGAAGTTTGTATATAAACTAAAATACCATTCAAAAATGTATATAATATTGAATTTTTTTAATCTTAATCCCAGACTTCTTTCCATAATTCCACAAATGGTTTTTTAATAAATGGATTTATTTTTATGCTTGCCAAGCATACTTTAATTATTCTTATTTGTATTATATAATCAGAACCATAAAAAATGCATTAAGTATGTGTTTAAATGTGTAAGCAGGAAATAATCAGGAAGTGTTTAAAAGGAATAAAAAAGTAAAACCATTTATTGAATTTAACATTACCGAAAAATGTAATTATTTCTGCGAATATTGTTCTCAAGGGCATCTGAATAAAAATGAACCTGAAAAATTGCAAAATGCTCCAGACGAAGTTATAGAAGGTTTTGTAGATCTTATCAAAAAAGAAAAGCGAGATTATGTAGTTCAACTAATTGGGGGAGAACCTTTTTGCCATCCGAAATTTTTTGAAGTCGCGAAAAAAATAGTGGATTTAGGAAATGAGATAATCGTTGTAACAAACATGTCTTTTCCTGCTCAATCATTTAAAAGACTTGCTGAGGTTGCAGGTAATAAACTTATTAGAATCCATGGTTCTATTCATCTTGCTCAGATTAAAGATGTTGGTGCATATGTGGATAAATTAATTCAAATAAAATCACTACTGCCACTGAATACAGAATATAGGATTATGTCTATAATTTTAGATGATAATTTTGAACTATTAAATTCAATAAAAGAAAAATTGGAAAGCAATGGCGTTGAGTTTATAATGGCGAGATTGATAGAAAAAGGCAAGCCACGAAATTATTCATCAGAAATAGAAGACTTCCTCAAAAAACAAAATAAAAGTTATGAAAAAAATATTGTGACGTCAACAAGTATTAATACGAAAAATATTATGTGCCATGCTGGTTGTGAAGTCTTCCATGTTTCTTCAAGTGGTAGAATTGACAGGTGTTGGAGTTTTCAGAAGGAGCATCAGTCTTTTGGAAATGTAGCAGAGCCTGCAAGTATTAATCTTCTTAATAAAGCAATGCCGTGTTATGCAAAAAAATGCAACTGTTCATACCCTACAGAGAGAAACGCATATTATTATTCTAGGTTAGCTCCACTTTATAGAATAGATTTGAAAAAATTTATCAAGAAGTTGTTACTTTTTATATCTTGTTACAGATAGACTAAATTTGTTTTTTTAAAGACTATATCTTAAAATCTTTATGAATTTTCCTATTTTTTTTAGTAGATTTTTACTGTCTATGTTGTTATTTTTTTGTGCTGAATTATTTTTAGAAAAGCCAGATCGACGATCTTTTTCTTGGTTTATTCTTGCCATTAACACTTTTTGTTGAGAATAATTACCAATTAACTTTTCAAATAGTTCTATTTGTCTTACATGAAGCTTGTCTTTTTCTCTTGCTGAAAAACTTTTTCTATCTTTAATCAGTTCAATATTTGTAAATTTAATACCTTGAAAATAAAAATGGTAGTCATCTGTATCAATAAGTACATCATCACCAATGTTTTTAGGTCTGTTTGCAATCCTATCAGAAACTCCTATGTCAAAGTCTCCCAGATATGTAATTTCGTCTCCAAATTTATCTCTCAATTGGTACTTAATAATAAAATCTATATCGCTTGTTTTTTGCATTCCAAGTACTGTCATTGGGGCACTTCCAATTACGCAAGTATCATCAGAATCATCTATTCCTATGTTTTTTAGGAAGGGTTTAAATCTATTACATTTTTCAATAAATTCAGGGCTATACTCATAAGAAAGTCTCATTTTTAAATGTTTAATGTTGTTTGGAGACAATAGTGTATTTGCTAAATGTTTGCACTCTCTTACAC
>JAEYQN010000164.1 GCA_023409995.1 Cyanobacteria bacterium OH_CBB_238
TCTTTAACCTGAAAATTCAGTAAGTCACCCTCTTGAATTTCATCTTTAGCTGTTGTTATTTTTTTGTCAGCAACAAGCTCAACCCAAGTATCGGCGAATACTGGTTTAACAAAAAATAAAACCAGAATAATTGAGACAAGTATTTTATAATTTAGATTTTGCATCAGTTTTTTGTTGCCTTTTCTTTTCTTTTTCCAGCTTCTTTTGCTCATATTCTTTTATGTCTCTACTCATCGCTCTTTTAAAATTCACATAATGAATGTTCGATGTCATTTGAGAGCTTAATGCCCAAGGATATTTTACACTTATATATTTATACATAGCCATTAGTCTTTTAGATGTTTTTGGATGAGATAAGCCAAAATCCCACTGAGTTTCTGGCATCCACTTATTTTGAGATGTAATTGCTGCAACCGGATTATAACCAGACTTGACCATCAAATCGATTCCCATAAGATCTGATTTATATTCATAGTGTTTTGAATTAAAGCGATTAGCCATCCAGGCAGGCAGACCACCATACGCATCTAGCGAATGAGAAATTTCATGCCCAAGAATAAAAGCTAACTCATCATCATTATCTATATATGGCAATAAACCTTGATGAATAGTAACGACCTTCGTAAAAGAAGTAGAATCAGCATTTATAACTTTATCTCTAGAAAATTGAAAAGGAACTCTTTTATTTATTGAATTATCGAATAATAACTTTGAACCGATATTAATAATTTTCTCTTCATATTTTCCATTTTTTTGCCAAAAATTATCCATAGAAATACTATCTTCATTGTCAATATTAACAAAGGTAGAAGTACTCACTGAAAGTGCGTTAGATGGCAATGAACAAGCCAAAACAGCAACCATAACCCAAAAATATTTCTTAATCATCCTATTCTCCAATCTAATATTGAATTTTAACAATATTAAAATTTATATTCAAAGTTTTAACATTTCTTACTAAAAAATTCTCTTTATATTACAATAGGTAAATAGTCGAACAAATAACATTAAATTTTAGCAATAATAACAATTCACCAAACTCTATAAATTTAAAAACAAAGAGAATAAAATGCTAAGAATCGGAAACTTTAATAACAACACAGTAAATTTCAAACAAGCAAGTATAAATATAATGGCATTTAGCGACACCCATGGTGATCTTAATGGCATTATTCCTCTATATCAAAATTTTCATGAAAACAGCAAAGATATTTTTCAAAATCAAAACGATAAATCAACATTAAACTTGATGACTGTAGTTGGTGATTGGTTTATGAACCCTGATCAAAAAGGCTATCTAACTGATCCCTCAAAAACAAGTGGTGATTATCAGGCAGAATTTTTCAATGCCTTCATTAAAAATGCAAAATCATTGATTCCAAATCTAAAAGTACTATATACTCCAGGAAACCATTGCTTGGATGGTGGAGCAAAAACATTGGTTGAACATGTACAGAAGTTAGATTTAGACTGTATAATCTCTAACGCAAATCTTAGCGAAGAGTCAACTTTGATTAACGAAATACCTTTAGAAAACCGCAAAAAATTCAATGAATTTAAAATATTAGAAGTACAAGACGATAAAGATAAAAGCTTGATTCATAAAGTTCTAGTTCTTGGAATTTCGCCAATTAATATAAACTATTTGGTAAAAGAGGACATAAGCGGTCTAAATTTATTTGGAACAAATAATAAAAAAGAAGCTGATATGACAGATGATGACACTAAAATAACGGCCGAAGCTCTCAACAAGATCATTTTAGAATTCAAAAAGAATAACCAAAGTTCCGGAGTGATATTGATGTGCCACTCTGGCGAACCGGTGTCAAAAGCTATTGCAAATGAAGTTGCAGATATTGACCTAATTTTAAATGCACATGATCATTTGGATAAAATCTCTTATGTAAATAATAAGTTTGGAACAAAAACAAAAATAATATCTCTATCACAAAATGGGCATAAACTTGAAAAAGTAAATCTACATTTTAATGATAGTGGAATCAAGTCAGTAACAACACAAAGTTATTACACTGACTTTGAAAAACCACAGCAAGATAATCCCCTAAAAATAATGTATGACAGACTCTTTAAAAAAGACTTAGACCCTTTAGTAAAAATACATGATCAAAAGAACAGAAGTGAACTAGCGATAGATGATATACGATACCAAAATAATGATCTTGCAAACTTTTGTACTGATACTATCTTATCTGAAATTCACAAAAAAAACCCGGAAGTAAATGTATTTTTCATGCCTTCAACAGCATTTAGAGAAAATTTGCCAACTTCTAATAAAAGGGCTGTAACAAATCTCGACTTAATAAGTTTATTAAAAGGCATTGCTGGAGATAATTCGAATGTAATGATAGGAAAAATGACCGGAAAAACTCTTGCTGGTTTTTTAGCAGAAAATATTTCTGATAATTTAAGAAGTCCAAGTAGAAATGCAATAATTCAACCCTCAGGATTGAACATAAACAGAACAGCAATATCACAAAAAGTTGCTCAAGGAGCAAATCTATGTAGAAGTGATGCGGAACTTATATATGAATTTGTAAAAATTCAAAACTCTAATGGCAAATATGAGAGCATAAGCCCCAATATTGAATATACAATTGCACTGCCTCAAAAATTGTTTGTAAAATCAACAAATAATGAATTTAAAAAAGAGGGTAGATCCTTTTCAAATACACAAACTATGATATCAGAATATTTTCGTAATAATATACTCAATAGCAAGAGTGAAATTGATTTAAAAATAGATAACCGAATTGTTTAAATCCAACAATTCGGTATATTAAAATTTATAAAACATCTATCGATTAGACTAAGCTACAGCTTTCTTCTTTTCTTCAACTATTTGTTTTTCATACACATCTAACGTGGATAGCTTAGACGATTTTGTGTATTTTTCCCTAAAGAAATACTGAATTTTTGGAAGGATATATGCTGTACTTATACTACATAAAGCAAGATTCAATGCGATACTACCTCTTTTTGTATTTAATGCCTTTTTCAAGAATTTTTCCACTTCTTCTTTTGTACCTTTTGATAAGGCTTTTTCAACAAATTCAGACATTGAAGTATTCAATGATTTTATTGCCTTTGTATCAATTTTTTGAAACGGATTAATGACATCCTCAACTAAATCAATTAATCCAACTTTTTGAGCAGCTTTCAATGTTGGGTTTATAAATTCGAAATGACTAGCTCCTGTCTTAGAATCCTTAATTAATTCAAGACCTTTTTTTGCTCCATCTTTAATTTCGAACTGTTTGTTTATAAAGTTTAGTATAGATTTTTCATCACTACCGTCAAAAGCCAGCAACGATTTTTTCAATGCTGTTTGTTCTTTTTGGGGAGACGCTGCAAGTGATTTAACTTTGTCATGGAATCCTGTATCTTCTAATATTTTAGAATCTAACTTAATAGGCATTCCAAGAGCACCTGCTAATTTTTCAAGCCCATTAGCAACAACTCTTCCACCTAAATATATGAAAAATACTATTCCCGCTTCTTTGATTCCTTTTTCAATTTTTTGAGCAGGCCCTATTGCTGTAGCAATTCTTCCACCGGAAATCCCTGCATCAAGAATAGCCTGGTTAGTTACATCATTATTAAATATATTAACCAATGCTTGAGAAAAAGCTCCTTTAAATGCTGGTGAAGCTGGTTTTTGAATTTGTCCCGAGAACGTGGCAAAAACACCTTCTGACTTAGATCCAAAATTATGAGATGATTCGCTGATTGCAACAAGTTGAGCTTTATGCTCATCTTCTCTATCTTGTCTATAAATAGATTTTGTAACTTTTTGAATAAATTTAGGTAAAATAAATCCAACCATTGCAAGAGGTATTATTGTTGAAACTACCATTTTTCCTGCTTGTGTTTTTTTAAATTTGGATTGATCAGCTAAAATTTTATCAGCTCCCTCAACTATTTTTTTTAATGTTGAGCTTGATTCAGCAGTTTGTCTAATACTTTCAATGTTGTTTTTCAATGACTGTTCTGGAACCAACGCATCAAGTTTCTTAAAAAATTTAGCCAATTTTTTATTGTTTTCTGCGAACGGTCTCATGCTTGAAAAACCGTCTTTAATAGACATTAGAGAAGTATTGGAATCAACATTAACAGAATCAAATGCTTTCTGTAAATCAGGATTATTCTTAACTAATGACTTAATTTTATTTGTAATTTTAGCTACATAAGCAGGTGATTCATCAACCAACAAATTAAGATTAGTATCTGCAAGAACTCTTTTTCCACTTTTATCAAAAGTAGAGCCCATTTCTTCAATAGCTCCAAGCTTATGAATATTGTTAGTAACAAATCTATCATACAAATTTTTTAAAAGAGGGATACCGCCAATCCAAACTAAAGAAGTTAAATTTTCTTCAAGAAAGGCTTCTCTTGCATCATACATGCCAAATTTGTGACCATTTTTCGATCCTTCTTTGTATGCCATGGCGACTCTGCCAGTGTTATCAATAGAATCTTTAAATATTATAGGGGAAAGAGAGGAATTGTTTCCTAGTGCTGAAAAAATTGTTGTTGCGTTTATCATAAAATATACTTATTCTCCAAAGCTTGTGTATTACAAGCCCCAAACTAAATTCATTAATTCGACAATTGGGGCATTTGCCTTTTCTAGTATATTTCGTCGGTTATTTCTCATTTTGATTTCCTTTTCTTTTTTATAAGTATAAGTTGTATTAAAAATTGCCTTAAAATTCAGATATATTATTATTTTGATACAAAAAGCCTCCTGAAATTTTTCAGAAGGCTTAAAATAATATTACATACCAAAAAATGGTATTGCTAACATTAGCAAAGCCTTCTAGTTTGTACGGAAACAGCGTTTTTGGTAAGTTCTAATTCTCATTTCAATCTTTCATGTATAAAACTACAAGATATAGTTAACCATAATCTCTTAATTTTGTCTATAGACACCCATCTGTTTTGTGAAATTTTATTAAAACAAGATCAGAATTTTACAGATAACCATATTTAGTTTATGGTTAAAATATGAAAATACCAAAAGAATTTATAAAATATTGCTTAGTAGGCATGATTAACACATTAGCAGGAATCTCTACTGCATATATTTGTCTAAATATACTTTCTCAATCATATTTAGTTTCAACAACAGCTGCATATATAACAGGAATTATCGTATCGTTTACGCTAAATAAAGTTTTCACATTTACTAATAAAAGTAAAAAAATTGCATTATTGTTTTTTAAATTTGTAATCACAATGCTACCAAGCTACGCTCTATCATATTATTTAGGATGGTTACTATCCAGACTCTTTGAAAAATTCAATTTCTATATAGCAATTGAAAAATTTGCAGGACTAACTTTTAACATCTCTGAACAAAAAGTCAGTGATAATATTGCGATTATAATATCAATGACTATTTATCTCATACTAGGATATGCAATAAACAAATATATAATATTTACACATAAAAAAAGTAAGCCCTAAAACTTACTTTTTTAATCATAATAATTTAATACTATTATTCTTCTTCTGAAGTTGTTTCTTCTTCAACTTCTTCCTTTAAAACTTCAGAAGCAATAACTTTAATACCCAATGTAGCTTTAACTTTTGACGTTAGCTTAATTAACATTGAGAATTCTCCAACTTTATTAATAGGAGAATCTAAAGAAATACTTTTTCTATCGACTTCAATACCAAGTTTTTCTTTAACTTCTTCAGCCAGTCTTTTAGTCGTAATTGTACCGAACAATTTTCCGCTTTCACCAGCTCTTGCAGATAATTCAATAAGCGCTAGTTCTTCGAACTTTTTAGCTAAGTCTAAAGCTTCTGAATGCAATTTTTCTTGTTTTGCTTTAATTCTAGCAATATTTTGTTCTCTATTTTTTACAGCCCCTTTTGTTGCTTTTTCTGCCATATTTTGTGGTAACAAGAAATTTCTTGCATAGCCATCTTTTACAGTAACCATATCGCCAGCTTCGCCGATATTTTGAACATCTTTTTTAAGAATGATTTCCATTTTTATCTCCTTGTTAAATATTAGATTCTAATTCAAGTATTAAAATCATAATAAAAACATAACTAAATGTCACCTAAGAATAAAAAAAACTTCATTATTGTTAAGCTGTAGTCATATAGCGGTGCATCTTTAATAAAAGAGAATAAAAATACTCAGACCAACGAACTCTTTCTAAAGTAATTTTATCTTTACGGAACAGGATCATAACCTCCAGGGTTAAATGGGTGACACCTGCAAATTCTTTTAGCGCCAAGCCAAGATCCTTTCATCAGTCCATACTTAATAATAGCCTCTTTTGTATACTGCGAACAGGTTGGATAAAAACGGCATACTGGCGGCTTTAGAGAAGATAATTTTTGGTAGACCTTTATTAGAAATAAAACAATTTTTTTAACCATACAAATATAATAGCATTAAAAAGGCTGCCTATATCAAGCAGCCTTTTCTTAGAATTAATTAAGCAAGAGTATATCTATGCTTTATTCATATCTTTTATGCTTAAGGCAATTCTGTGTTCTTGCGGTGTGAATTTCTTTATTAAAACTTCAACTTCATCACCAACATTATAAATATTGAACGGATTTGCGTTAGCCGGCTCCATTTCAGCAGAAGGAAGTAATGCTTCTACTCCTGGGAAGATGTTAATAAATGCACCAAAAGAAGTAACTTTATTAACGATTCCTTTTATAATTTGACCTTCTTCAAATTTATTTTCGATTTCTTCCCAAGGATTGTCACCCATTCTCTTTAAGCTTAAGCTAATTCTTTTAAGTTCAGTATCGATTTTAAGAATTTTAACTTCAAGAACTTGACCAAGAGAAATAACATCTGAAGGATGTTTAATTCTTTGCCAAGATATTTCAGAGATTGGAAGAAGTCCATCAACTCCATTGATATCAATAAATGCACCGAAGTCGGCAATTCTGACAACTTCACCTTTTACAACTGAATCTAATTCAAGATTAGAAATAATATCATCAACAACTTGCTCTCTTTGTTCAGCAATAGCTTGTCTTTGAGACAAGATTAATTTGTTTCTCTTCGCATCGGCTTCTAAGATCTTCACATCTATATCTTGACCAACTAAACCGTCAAAAGGGCTTCCTGTTCTGAGTTGACTTGCAGGAATAAATCCTCTAAGATCCATAACTTCAACAATCACACCACCCCTAACAAGTGAAGCAACTTTCGCTGAAATAGTTTCATTATTGATTTTTGCAGTTTGAAGATTTTGCCAAGCTTTAGCGCAAGATAATTTCTTAAGTGATAGAAGAATTTTGCTATCTTCATCATCGCCTTCTTCTCTTAGCAAGTAAAATTCTTTTACATCACCAATTTTAAAGAAAACAGAGTAGTCTCTTTCTTGAGTATTAGTAATTTCTCTATTAGGAAGGAAAGCTTCTGTTTTAGCACCGATGTCAACTAAAAAGCCATCGTTTTCTTGTTTTACAACGATACCTTTTACAACGTCAGCTACAGAAAATTTATAGTTATAGCTTTCCTCTAAAAGTTTTACGAATTCATCCGTATCATTTTGCATAGTTTTTGTCATTAAAAATGTCCTTTCGTTTATATTAATAATTATTTACTTCATCAATAACTCGCTGAATAATCTCTTCTGGAGTAGAAGCACCAGCTGTAATACTTATATTTTTTGCTTCTTTAATAAGCTCTTTGTATTGTGATAATTCACCATCAGTTTCAATGTGAATTGTTTTAGTAATATCTGTAAGAATTTCTGCAAGGTGAGTTGTGTTAGCACTCTTTTTACTCCCAACTACAATCATCAAGTCAGATTCTTCAGCAAGATCTTTAGCTTCTTCTTGTCTCATAGAAGTAGAAGCACATATTGTATTGAATATTTTCAATTCTTTAGCAAGTGGAGTAAGGTAATCAACTACTTTTTGCAATAATTCAATTCTTTGTGTAGTTTGAACAACTACCCCAACTCTTTTATGCATCTTTATTTTGTCCTTGAGAGTCTGCAAAGTTATTAAATCAGGAACAACAAAAACATTTTCACCTTCTTTTTGTGCATTTGCTTTTATTGCTAAAACTTCAGGATGCTCTGGTTTTCCTAATATAATAAGAAGGAAACCTTCTTGAACCAGTTGAATAGCTTTTTGTTGGACTTTTTTTACATCAGGACAAGTCAAATCAACAAGTTCATATCCTTTTGACTTAACATCATCAAAAACCTCAGGAGACGCTCCATGACTACGAATTATACAGATCCCAGTCTCTTTAGATGGCAAATCATCCACTGTTTTTATACCCAATGATTCTAACTCTTTTATAACATGTGAATTATGAATAAGTTCACCAAGAACCCATATTTTTTTAGAATCATTTTCTAGTTTTAATTTTTTTGTTGTTTCTACCGCTCTTTTCACACCGTAGCAGAAACCAGCGTGTTTGGCTAATCTAATATTCTTAGTCAGTTTTAAGTACGTCCATTCTATAAACTAGCAAGTTCTAATTAAAGAATCTTGCAGTAGTAATTTTATAACACGAAGTAATATTGTTTTCAAGGAATTTATTACCATATTTTACGAAGCTGCAAGCTTTTTATTTATCAAATCTATTTGCATTTGCATTTGATGGTTTTGCTTAATCAGAAGATTATTTTCTTTTTGTAAATGTTCTATAGATTTCTTTTGGTTCTTAGATTCAAGCTCCAATTTTACTATTCGATCAGTCACAGAAGCAATTTTAACAGCTAATTCTTTAACCGAATTGACTAAAGCATATAATATTTCACTTGTATCAACATATAAATACCCATCTGGTCCTTTCGAAACAGAATTTGGAAATACCGTTTGTAAATCTTGAGCAATTACACCTGTGCGTGAAAGTTTTTTCTTATCATTCTTATATACAAAGTTTACAGAATGAATTTTTTTTATTTTATCCAGTCCGTCCTTGAACTCTCCAGTAACGTTCTTCAATCTTCTATCTGAAGTTATCAAAGTAGAACCATTTGTATAACTTGTTCCATTAATTTTTAAAACACGTGATGCAAAATCCCCCCAAATTAATGGATCATTTCGCCTTGTCACATCAATGTATAGCTGATTACTTACGTCTGATGTGGGCCCAGAGCTTGCTCCGAGGCAAACATTAGAGTTGCCTGTAGTAATCATAGCACATGACCAATTACCAATAGCAGTATTCCCACTCCCAGTCGTATTATAATAAAGAGACGCTAAACCAAGTGCAGTATTCAGATAACCGGTTGTATTTGTTAGCATTGAATGCATTCCCATAGCTACATTATCAAAACCACCGTTTGTGTTAACCATTGTTTGAAAACCCACCGCAGTATTTCTATAGTATCCACTTGAACTCACCGTAGATCTTGCACTTTGTAGAGCTTGGTATCCAACAGAAGTACTTTGACCACCGACTGTGCTTAGCTCTTGAGAATAATTTCCGACCGCAACATTTCCCCCACCAGTAGTATTTGCATCTAGAGAATGAAAGCCAATAGCAGTATTATCAGCACCTGAAGTATTTGCCTCTAATGCAGCTGCTCCTACAGCTGTATTTCTATTTGCAGTATTTTTATTCAAAGCATAATCACCAATAGCAGTATTTTGAACACCACTTGATGTGGCTGCCAGAGTAAAAGCACCAATAGCAGTATTAGATGCACCTGTAGATTTATATCCGGCAGAGTAACCCAATGCTGTATTGTCTGAGCTAGTTGTTACATCAGTCAATGCAAATGCACCAACAGCAGTATTACTACTGCCAAGATATGATCTTAATGCATAAAAACCCATTGCTACATTATATGAACCCATTTTATTAAAATACAAAGACTGATAACCACTTGCAAGATTATAACTACCTGTTTCATTTGAATATAAAGACTCAAGACCGACAGCAGTATTATAAGAACCTGCTCCGTTTGCCCTCATTGCTCCACCACCTATTGCTGTGTTCCCAGAGCCAGTGTTACGAGTGGCTTCATCAACACTAGATAAAGAATTAGCACCCAATGAAG
>JAEYQN010000169.1 GCA_023409995.1 Cyanobacteria bacterium OH_CBB_238
AATTGAATTGGAATGTCTAATTCCTTAGCCTTCTGAATTTCCAATTCCATACCTTCGGTTACTTCATTTGCAAACACCCACATCTGGGAACAAAGCTTTAATAATTCCAGGCCCATATGAATTCCCATTAATCTTTTTGTCTCATCGGAATCATCTAAAAATTGTGGAAAAAGTAAATGTGGTGCAATTGGGATATACCCACAACCTGCTACCAATCTGCAATACTTTCTGGCATTTACAGTATTTTTTTCTTCATCACCGCGATATGGTGAACATACAAAAATAAGTTTCATGGTCTTATTACCTTTCCAATTTATTAAGGACTGGCCAGTTCTTGTTTATTACTATATGGCATTTTTTATAAGCATGAGCAACTTCATAAGTTGGTCAAAAATACTGTCTTTTCTTGCTTTTCTTTTAATTGCATAAAAAAAAAGACCCCTTTCGGGGTCCAAAACCAACTTGCCAAGTTTTCAATTTTTATTCTCTTATTTTTGTTTCTAATTTAGGTAGCTTTTTAGATTCAAGCATATCATTAAATACTGTAAGTGAAATTCCAGGAAACAACTCCAGAATATGAACATAAGTCATGTCTGGATTCTTATAATAATCCAATTTATTCACTGATTTTTCAAAGATTTTTTCAACAATACGTAGCGTTAACTGCAGTCCTACACAAATAGCCATCAGCGTATTTGTTTTCATATTATTGCATTTATCATTTTTGATTCTTCCATGATAGTTTTTATGAATTTCTGTTTTTTCATTAAACTGCTCTGGATAATTCCACTTTCTTTTTTCCATTAAAAACCACAAGCAGTTGCATAAACTCTTCGTTGGATCTCCTAGCATCTTCATCAATTGAATTTCTTCATCCATATCGTACTCATCTAAGGATGTATATTTCGAATGCTGCAATGCATTCAATGCAAAATTTATCTCACCTTGATTTTGTGGGCGAAAGATTACTGCCTTTTGAACAGTTCCAGTCCCTCTTGTTAAACACGCAAATCTTCCAAAATCCTTAAAATAATTTTGATAATCTACAACTTTATACTCACATATATTGAGTACACATTTAGTAAGGTTTTTCTTTGCTTTCTGGGTTAATTTAGGGGTTCCGTCTTTTAAAGTAACGTAATCAGTTTTAGCAAGAACAAAGTAGCCCTCGGCAAAAATGAATTTCCCATCTATAACCCATTGGTTCAAAGTACTATTTGAACTAATTAATTCGTATGCCTCTAAAGGACTTAATTTAGCATATGTTTTACTTTCTCTTATTTCTTCATATACATTTTCATAATCATCAAATACAGATATTTTATCTTCAAGTCCAACTTCTAATAATCGATACTTTACAGATTCTCTGGACACAACAAAAAATTCACTTAACTCTTCAATAAGGAAATCACACGACTGCAAATTATTCTTTTGATGCTCAATTATATCATTAGCTTTTTTCGTAAAACTATCCTTTGGCATTAAAACTCGTGGTGCCAAACGATGTGCCTGCCACTCCAACCATTTGACTTCATTTTCTTTTGTCTTTTTTCCTTCCGGTGGTTCAAAGAAAGTCTCGGACTGCCTGCACATTATTGGGTATATTTTTTCAGTTTCTTCTGCATTTTTTACAGCCATGATAGCAAAAAAAGCTTTGTCCTTCTCCCAATGCAATGCTTCATGAATAAGGGTATTTCTCTTTGCACCTTCTCCATAAACTGCTTCTGATTTTGGATCTATAAGAACAGTACCTGCCGGATAAAATTCTGACTGAATTGAACCTGTTTCGTGGTCATAGATGTCGACCTCTCCATCAAGCAACAAACAGCACCCAAATACATCTAAATTCCTAGAAAGTGATACTTCCTTTACAGTTATACCCGCCTCCCGCAATATCTCATCAACAGGCAATGGCATCGGCTCCAATAAAGCCTTCTTGCAGTGCTTTGTCAGATATTTGGTAGCATAATCATCTAATCGATTCTTTCCCAAAACTAAGGCTCCTGTTTTTTTGCTTACATCAAAGATATCGCTCGATGTCAGTTTCTTCGTCATCTATGTTTTCTTCTCCCTTCTCCAAATAATCCAGCGGCATTGTATTCAACATTTTTTTTGCTTCTTTCCATGTTGGGCAATACTCACCGACTAAAGCATGGAATTTATGAGTATGATTTTTTTCCAACAAATGTACCAACTCATGAATCACCACATACTCAAGACATTCCATTGGCTTTTTTGCAAGCTGAAGATTTATCCATATCCTACGCTTTTCTATATTACAGGTGCCCCATTTGGTTTTCATGTTTTTAATTCTGAACTCTTCCGCATGGACACCTATTTTTTTCTCGCACCGCATGATAACCGTTTGAAGAACACGCTTTAATTCCTGTCGATACCACTCAATAAAAACCTTTTCTTTTGCCACAGTGGTTGCTCCCTCTGGTGCTATCATAATAATTTTTGTGGGAGTTCTTACAATTTGGAATTGCGTACCTTCATATTTCACTTGCAAGCGATATGGCTTTCCCCACAAGTAATGTGATTCGCCTGACACATATTCTCTTTTACTTTGGCGTTCCTGTGCCAGCATTCGGTCCCTTACCCCTGTAATCTCAGGGAGTTTCTTAAGGACAAAGAGTATTATATCTTCATCCTTAAGATTGGCTGGGGTACTTACCGTTATATGTCCTTCTGGTGGAATTACACGGATATAGAGATTTTTCAGATTTGTTTTTCTGATAACCTCTATCGGTAATCCTCCAATTATAATTTCTTCTTTATGCATCGTATTCGTCCTGCCTTTGTGCTATATCAAAAATGTTATTTGTTTCCTCTGTAGCCTTCTCATCCGTATACATATGAAGCAATAATTTTTTGTAAATAGCAAGTCTAATACGCTGCTGTTTTTGAAAATTTCTCTTCCATTCTGGCTGAATCGAAATACGAATTGCGCCATCAACATCGATAGTTAATCCTGCATCTTCATCAAAATAATCATATAAAGCACGTCTTGCAGCACTATCCCTAATCTCATCCGGGTAGGTTGAATTTGATTCTGGATGTAGGATAGCCTCAGCCAGTTCAACCACTTGACGAAGATATTCTTCATAGCTTATGGCCTCCACTTTTCGCTGAATGATGATTCTCTTTAACATTTCGGACAGCTTGCCATAATACACGCTATTAGAACTCATCTTTCTAACAATCTCATGCTGCAGGTTGTTGTCAATGGTTTCGGCTTTTGCCTCATCATTGCCAGGAAGGTCCTTTACTAAATCCGCAGGTGTTGTTGTTTTTCCCTGCAAAAGTAATTCTACGAGAGACATATTTCCGAGTTCACTGACAACCTTGGAATCCTCCGCACGAATGTATGTATCAAGGATATATCGCATATCCACTTCATATGGTTTCAAGTCAATATAATCGCAGCTTGCCAGCTTAATCATTTCTTTAATTTTATTGTATCCGGAGATATCATTTCTTAAATGGTTTACATCATCTTCGCTATAACCGTAGTCTGATACAAGCCTGTCACAGCAATTAGCAAAAGAACGAGAAAGAGCTGCGGTCAGAGCGTACAATGTATCCCTTCGTGCTGTCTTTTCATCATTCTCGCTATCATCGCCACAAAAATACTCAATAAAATCTGTATCTGCTTGTGGCAACGTAACATTTTCAATCAAAGCCTCAAGAGATGCAAGGGAACCTTCCAATTCAGATCTTGCCTCGTCATAACGGTTTTTGATGAGTCCCTCTACATCTTCCTTGTCAAACTGGTCAAACGCCTCAGTTGTATAGTCAGCAACTGCCATCTGGACATTGCGGAACAAGTCCATGTAAT
>JAEYQN010000182.1 GCA_023409995.1 Cyanobacteria bacterium OH_CBB_238
TCTACGCTTTTGTCAAAATTCTTTTTGAATTCTTTAAAAGAGCTACTTGACCGAATACGCTCTGAATAAGAACGTTGTTTCGCTGTTTCGGTAGAAAGGAAAGCTAGTTCATCTTCTACTTTTACAACAAGTATGGAATAGAACTCTAACCTTGTAATTGTTTTGTCAGTAAGAATAATACCTTTTGACAGAATTAATTGCTCGTTGTATGCATATACATCTTCGGCTATTTTCATACCAGGGATCAAATCTTTTGTACCTATTCTTTTCATCGTAAGTTACCCTCAATCTGCATAAAATATTATTATTCACACCTAAATTATATGGGTTTTTATTATTTATGTCAATTTATTAAGTAAGTTTACTTCATCCTTTTTGATATAAACGTCAGCAATTTATTTTTATCAAATTGAGAGATCGAATTTTATATCAATAAATTATATTGGATATAAATTTCAGAATTATAAACTAAAAACGTTATATTAACAAAAAACAGTGATCTATCAACCCTATTTGGAGATGATCTCATTCAATATTATAAACATTATTGTACTTCTGGATATAAAGAGCCATCACGAATTTCCTATTAAGTCTGTCTGTTAGATAAATGGGGTAAAATTACGCTATCAGATCACGATAAAATGATTGACAACATGATAGGCATAGTGTAGTCTGATACTAGATACATTAATTCCATATTGTAAGTTTTCTCTTATTCAGAGTGGTGGAGGCACAAAGGGCCTGCGAAGCCACGGCAACCCCTGTTTTATCGGAAGGTGCCAACCTGAGCGAATACACTTATCCATTGCGGTAGGACGAACAATAAGAGGATTTAATGATCAAAAAACGTTGAATCCGCTTAAGCGGATTTTTTTTATGCACGAATGTAGAAGAAAGAATTAAGGAGGACATTAAAATGGAGAAATTATTATTTACTTCTGAATCAGTAACAGAAGGTCATCCGGATAAGATGTGCGATGCGATCTCGGATGCAGTTTTAGATGCTTTAATGGAGCAGGATCCAATGAGTCGTGTAGCATGTGAAACCTGTACCACCACTGGGATGGTCATGGTAATGGGCGAGATTACGACACAGGCTTATGTCGATATTCAGAAAATTGTACGGGATACCGTAAAAGAAATTGGTTATACCAAATCAGAATATGGATTTGATGGAAATACATGTGCAGTTATCGTTGCACTTGATGAACAATCTACGGATATTGCAATGGGTGTTGATAAAGCATTAGAGGCAAAAGAGCATACCATGACAGAAGAACAAATGGATGCAATTGGAGCTGGAGATCAGGGAATGATGTTTGGATATGCGACCAATGAAACAGATGAATATATGCCGTATCCGATATCTCTTGCTCATAAATTAGCACTTCAATTAACAAAAGTGCGAAAAGACGGTACTTTAAATTATTTAAGACCGGACGGTAAAAGTCAGGTATCGGTTGAATATGATGAAGCAGGGAAACCTAGACGCTTGGAAGCTGTTGTATTATCGACACAACATGACCCGGATGTGACGCAGGAGCAGATCCATGCAGATATTAAAAAATATGTATTTGATCCGATTCTTCCGAAAGATTTGATAGATGACAAGACAAACTACTTTATTAATCCTACTGGAAGATTTGTGATCGGCGGTCCTAATGGAGATAGTGGTCTTACAGGTCGTAAGATTATTGTGGATACCTATGGTGGATATGCGCGTCATGGTGGTGGAGCATTCTCAGGAAAAGACTGCACGAAAGTAGACCGTTCAGCAGCCTATGCAGCTCGTTATGTTGCAAAAAATATAGTAGCAGCTGGCCTTGCGGATAACTGTGAGATTCAATTGTCCTATGCAATTGGAGTGGCGCATCCAATGTCGATTATGGTAGATACATTTGGAACGGGGAAATTATCCGATGATAAATTAGTAGAGATTATTCGGGAAAATTTTGATCTCCGTCCAGCTGGAATTATAAAAATGTTAGATCTACGTCGTCCAATCTACAAACAAACAGCTGCGTATGGTCATTTTGGACGTAACGATCTGCACCTTCCGTGGGAGAAGATTGACAAAGCAGATGACCTAAAAAAATATTTATAGTTGAATTGCATAATTCTTTCAAGTAAAATTAGGAGGGGCTTCAGATAGAAGAACCTCCTTTTGGTGGTGGGAAAAAAGGAACACTGTAAATTAATAATCGTAAATAAAGGAGATACCTATGGCATTTACTCATCTTCATGTGCATACCGAATATAGTCTGTTAGACGGTTCCAATAAAATAAAAGAATGTGTCAAGCGAATTAAGGAGTTAGGCATGGATAGCGTTGCAATTACAGATCATGGGGTAATGTATGGTGTAATTGATTTTTATAGGGCAGCAAAAGAGGCAGGGATCAAGCCAATATTAGGTTGCGAGGTATATGTGGCACCGAATTCCAGGTTTGATAAAGAACTGACCGGTGGCGAGGATCGCTATCATCATTTGGTTCTGCTGGCGGAAAATAATACTGGATATGCCAATCTTATGAAGATAGTAAGCAGGGGATTTACCGAAGGTTTTTATTATAAACCACGTGTCGATATGGAGATATTAGAAAAATATCATGAAGGTATTATTGCATTATCGGCCTGTCTTGCCGGTGAAGTACAAAGATATATAACAAAGGGCCTGGTGGAAGAAGCAAAGAAGTCTGCAAAGAAATATGAAACGTGTTTTGGAAAAGGGAACTATTTTTTGGAGATGCAGGATCATGGGATAGCGGAGCAAGGGACAGTCAATGCAACATTACTTACAATGAGTAAGGAACTTGCTATCCC
>JAEYQN010000022.1 GCA_023409995.1 Cyanobacteria bacterium OH_CBB_238
CTCTTAATGTTTCCACTCTTACGGGGTTCATAATAAGAGGGTTAACAAATGGCTTAAAATTTGAAAAATCTTGCATCATTTGTTCTTGCTCTTTTATCATGTCATCAATATCAGCAGCTTTAACATATTTAGGAATAACTTGAGGAGCAAAATAGCTATGCAAAACAACATCTGTCGCAAAATATACGGCTAAAAAAGCACCAAGAAAAGCAGCCAAGGTAATACCCAAGTATTTCAACCAGCAAAAACAATCTTTTTTTTCTGAACTAGTGGTAGATTCAACCTTTTCGTATTCAACTTCTTTAGGTTCTTGATTAAAATTTTCTTCCATAGATACCTCCTATAGTTTTTTTAATTCTTCTATAACTTTATCTACATGACCTTTAACACTTACTTTTTTCCAAGATTTTACCAGAGTGCCCTCTTTATTTATTATAAAAGTAGAACGAATAACTCCGATATTTACTTTACCATATAGCATTTTTTCACCCCAAGCCCCAAATTTTGTCATAAGTGAATGCTCTGGATCAGAAAGAAGTATAAAATTTAAATCATGTTTTGCCTGAAACTTTATATGGCTTTCCACACTGTCTGGGCTGACTCCAACAACCTGAGCCAAGCTGGTAAGCCTATTAAAATTGTCTCTAAAATCGCATGCTTCTTGAGTACAGCCAGGGGTATTGTCTTTAGGATAAAAATACAAAACAATATTTTTACCTTTATAATCATTTAATGAAAAGGTTATTTCTTTCCCTTTTGCATCAATTCCTTTTAATGAAAAACTGTCTATTTTTGTACCGACTTCCATTTAGGTCTCCTTTTAACTCTGATTACATTTTATACATTAAATTCAAGTTTGCAATTATTCTATCTAACACTAACTAGTAGAATTATTTTCCCACTATATATTGACTAATATAACTATTCACATCAAATTTTTTCTTACAACCTGAATAATTCATATATCTAATTTTACCAAATACTGATCTTTCACTCCACGCCCGATCATGAACACCACCGATACACCAAGCTATTCCGACATAGCCATTAGGATCTTCTCCGTCTATAGCATATTTATCATTCAAATAATTTGCAATATTTAGCGCTTGTTCAAACGACTCTGACCATTCTAGAATTTTTTTACCCCAATACATTCTCAAATAAGAGTGTGGTTTCCCTTTAAGTAAAAGCTCCATTTGTATGGCATTCCATAGGGGATCATGTGTTTTTGCATTTTCAAATTCTGTCAATGAATAACAATATGTACGAACATCTCTAGAATGGGCAATAAGAGTTGAAGTTGCCCAATTTGGAAATGCCTTTACATTTTTATAATTTTTATTATATAGGCAAAAGTTATCCGACAATTCTTTTCTAACAATTAATTCTTCAAGAAATGCTTCCTTATCAGAAATTGAAGCATCAGATCTTAATACAGATATAGCAATTCTTTGAGAAGAAATATAACCAAAGTGAAGAAATGGAGATAAGTCTGATATTACCGATTTTAAAGGATCATTTCTAAATTCAAAATAAAATTCCAATGAATTATCAATAAACCTATCAAGTAGTTTTTTAGCTTGACTCTCTCCTGGGTCTATCCATTTTATTGATGAGCTTTCAGAATAAAAATCATTCCTTAAATACTTTTTATTAGGAACAAAGTAATTAGGATCTTTATTTTTTTGCGGCTTAATGAGAGGAAACTCTTTTAAATAGTCTCGGATATGAGTCTTTATTTTTGCTCTTAATGTTGCAGCCGAATATTCTTGTTTAGCAGAAACAAAACGACAAGGGACAATATTATGAGCATCTACTTCAACACAAGTGCAATTTAAACTAGCAGCGATTTTTTTATTAAACTCCAAATTTTCTTCTAATGGGGAAAAATCCGTGACTAAATATCCTGGCTTAATATTTTTTAAATAAGATAAAAACTTATTTTTACTATCAACAACAACTTTAAATCCAATATTCTTTTCAAAAAGATTTTTTTCAATTTCATCTAACCCACGAAGAATAAAATCAATTCTTCTAAAATTTTTTGAAATATGCTCATCGATAAATAAAATAATATTTAAAGGCTTCGCATGCTTATTAGCAATATCAGAAGAATGAATAAGAGCCCAATTATCCTTAACCCTATACTCTCTTGTCATTATATAAAACACAGAACCAGTTTCTGCTGGATTACCATTTAAAAAATGTATCCTGCTTGACAAAACAACATTTTCAACAGAATTATATTCATCGCCAATAAACTCTAAAAGCTCGTTTCGTTTAACACTCGCAGTCTTCTTCATCATCTTCTTCATTATGTGCCAAGGAAAATCCTATAGTTATAATAGCACTTAAGCCGACTATAATATAAATAAACTTGGTTATTTCTGTCATTTCTCCAAACAAATAGGAAACAAGGTTAAATCCAAACGCGCCAACCAATCCCCAATTTAATGCACCAATAATAACTAGAAGATGGGTAATTGCCTTCAAAAATTTCATTTATCACTCCTTATTCTTCAAAATTAATTATAAGGTTTAAGCATAAAAATAAAAGCAACATCCGTCTAATTTTCTTAGACAATTATGTTTATGGCAAATGGATACTAATGCTAGTTTTCAAGTACTGTTTTAAAGATATCAAAAGCCATGTCTATTTCATCTTTTGTTATCACAAGAGGCGGTGCAACCCTAATAATATTAGAGTGTGTTTCTTTTGCTAAAACACCAAGTTCTTGCAATTTCTCGCAATAATTTCTTGCTTTAACATGAAGCTCAATTGCTACAAATAATCCTCTACCTCTTACCTCTTTTATCACTGAAGAATTTATCGTTTTAAGTTTGTCTATAAAATAAGCACCGAGTTCTGCTGACCTCTCTGCAAGCTTTTCGTCAACTAAGACATCCAATGCCGCCATAGCAACAGCACACGCAAGCGGACTTCCTCCAAAAGTAGATCCATGTTCTCCAGGATTAAAGACCTGCAAAACTTCTTTACTTGCAAGAACAGCCGACACAGGATAAAACCCACCCGAAAGAGCCTTTCCAACAAGTACTGCATCAGGTCTTATATTTTCATGTTCAAATGCAAATAGTCTACCTGTTCTGCCAAAACCTGTCTGAATTTCATCAAGTACGTAAAGAATATTGTTTTCGTCGCAAATTTGTCTTATATCTCTTAAATATCCATCATATGGGATTTTTATACCAGCCTCACCCTGAATAGGCTCAAGCATGATTGCAACAGTATTTTTTGTTATAAGGCTTTTTATTGAATCAATATCACCATATTGAGCCACTTTAAATCCATCTGTATAAGGACCAAAATCATTTCTGGAATCATCATCTGTAGAAAAACTAATTATAGTAGTTGTTCTACCATGGAAGTTTTCCGAACAAACAATAATTTCTGCTGCATCAGATTCAATTTCCTTTGTAGTGTATCCCCATTTCCTAACCGCTTTTATGACTGTTTCAACAGCTTCAGCACCTGTATTCATAGGTAAAATCATATCGAAATTTGTAAGCTTGCAAATTTGTTCATAATAAAGAGGCAATTTATCATTACGAAAAGCACGTGATGTAAGCGTGAGCTTTTTAGCTTGCTCAATCATCGCATCTAAAATTTTTGGATGACAGTGACCTTGATTAACCGCAGAATAAGAACTTAAACAGTCCAAATACTTTTTACCTTCTACATCATATAACCAAACTCCCTCACCTTTTTCAATAACAACATCTAAAGGCTTATAGTTATTTGCACCATATTGCTTTTCTAAATCTATATAATATCTAGCATCTTTCATTTTAAATCTTCCTTCTAATACTTATGGACAACGATTACCATTTAATATTAACAAATTTAAAACGAAAAGAGAAATGATTAATCTAAATCATTTCTCTTTGGGAATACTTAATTTTACACAATATTACTATGTAGTTATA
The DNA here is from genome assembly GCA_023409995.1 of Cyanobacteria bacterium OH_CBB_238. Classification (GTDB taxonomy): domain Bacteria; phylum Cyanobacteriota; class Vampirovibrionia; order Gastranaerophilales; family Gastranaerophilaceae; genus JAEYQN01. The sequence continues at coordinate 3,946 of JAEYQN010000022.1, forward strand.
CAGTTATTTAAGTAATCTATGACATTCAGCTTATTTTCATATAAAAATTTCATGAAATTTAAATAGTTCTCATTATGCGAAGACAATGTCACATTTATCTCAAAGCCATCAGAGCAAAAAGGTTCATAATCGTATATAACATAGCTATTATACTTACTTTTCCATTCTTTTTTTTCAATCTGACAATTATTTTCCAAGGCTGTTTCTTCTAACCATGACAATAATTCCTTCGCTATATTTTTAAATTCAAGCTGCTTTCTTTGGTTTAATCCGTTGGTATATTTTTCGACTAACATCTCTAATCCCTCATAATCTACTAACAAACTATTCTTGTATTCAGAAAGTTTATCGAATAACTCCTTTTAGCATTTTTAGCTCACCAACCATTTGTAGAAGCTACTCTTACGATCATCTTTTCACAAGACAAACGCTTATATAACGCATTAAAGAAGATTTGAAGCTACTATCTGAAAGATAAAAACTCCACATTCTTTCTAAGTGTAACCTTATTTTTAAATCAATAAAATATCCCAATGTATAATATACTTCTTATAGTAATGGACAATATTTATATCCTAGACAATTTACTCTTGCACAAATTATAAAAGATGTTTTCAGAAGTTATAATGCTGTTATTGTTGAGTTACGGCAAGATATAAAGATTATATTAAAAAAATAAGAATTTTAAAATTTTGCTTTATAATCATAATGTAGAAAATAATTAAATTTTGGAGACAGAAAATTGAGCGCTACATTAGTAAAAGAAAACCCAATTGTAAATTCAGTAGATTACTTCTTATCAAAACTAGAAAATGCTGATAATAAAAGCAAAAATGAAATTGAAAATATGCTTGTAAGCATCGGCTCTCAAGCTGTTCCTGAATTAGTAGATAAATTACAAATTGTAAGAGGTACCG
>JAEYQN010000027.1 GCA_023409995.1 Cyanobacteria bacterium OH_CBB_238
CCATTGTGTCGTTCCAGTATATTTGCAGCTATTTGTACAGACATTTTTCCGGCAACTTCACTCATAGGAATAAGCAAAGGTAATTGTCCGTCGTCGGTTTGTATTGTTTCATAGGCAATTGCTGTTATTTTTTTCTCTAATAGAACTTTTGTCAATTCTTCATCTACTGCAAGGTGTAGATATGTAAATAGCGTTTGTCCTTCTCTTAGCATTTTATATTCTATTGGCTGGGGTTCTTTTACTTTTACGATTACATCAGCGTTTCCGTATATATCTTCAATTGTATCTAGGATCGAAGCACCTTCTTTTATATATTCATCGTCTGTAAATCCACTATTTACACCAGCATCTTTCTGTATATAAACGGAGTGTGATGATTTTACTAAAGAATGAACCCCCGCTGGAGTGATTGCTACACGATTTTCGTTGTTTTTAATCTCTTTTGGTACACCAATAATCATAAAATATCTCCTTGCCTCATATACTAAACCTCTTATAGAAATAGAGCCTGAATTATATTCAGACTCTAAATGTTTATTCATTATTTTGAATTGCTTCTTCGATTTCGTTGATTATCATTTTTATGGCGGCTACCGGGTCATCGGCAGAGGTAATAGGACGACCGATCACCATGTAATCAACTCCTGATCTAACTGCTTCTGCTGGGGAAACAACTCTTAATTGGTCATTTACGACAGACCAAGTTGGCCGTATTGCAGGGCATACAATGATAAAATCATTGCCAACTTCTTTTCTTATTTTTTTAGCTTCTGATGCAGATGCAACTATACCACTTATTCCTGCTTCTTTTGCAACCCTTGTTATATGGGCTACATATTCTTCCAATGTAACTTTTACATTTAATTCTTCTGTCAGTGTCCTTTGCCCAAAGCTGGAAAGTAAAGTAACACCCATTATTGTTGGAGTGGGTATATCTAATCGTTTAGCCGTTTCTCTACAAAGTTTTACTGTTGTAGAAACCATCTTTGAGCCACCACACGCGTTTATGTTGAAGAAATCAATTCCTTTTTTCATAAGGTTAACACTGGCTTTTGCCACTGTATTTGGTATGTCATGGAATTTGCCATCGAAATAGACTTTGCCACCATGTTTCTTGATTATATCAACAGCTTCAAAGCCACAAGCAGTATAAAGTTGAAGCCCAACTTTAAAATATCCAACGTAGTCTTTTAGTAGACTCGTGAATTTTTCGACTTCCTCTAATGTATCAACATCGAGTGCCAAAATAATTCTGTCTTTTGCTTCAACAGGTTTATTTAACGTCATACTAATCCTTCAATCTCCTGTTAAGATATATTATCACCATAATTAACAGGAATCAAGAATATTAAATTTGTGTCTTTTTGTTGTAACGGCCAAGTACTTATTTTAATCGTTGGGAGTGTGTTGTTCTATATAGAAAGTTCTTTTGCAAACGCTGCACTTAAAAGGCACGCGTGTTCATATGCATGTGGGTCGCCTTCTTTTTCGAGTTTTTCTAAAGTTTTATCAAAGTACTTGTCTGCTATTTCTACAAGCTCTGGATTTTTAGTTAGAAAGTTTAAATCATTACTTATGCTATCTGCTTGCTTAACTTGGGATTTTCCAACAACACCAAGATCAGGTAATACATTTGATGCATTTGTATTAACTACTGGATCTTCTTCTTTGTGTGCTGGTTCTTCAACAACTTTAGGTTGTATATTGATTTTTTGATCAATCTTACCACTGTATTGTGGCAAATTATTTATTTCTGACATATTTATATCTCCGTGTTTGATTTTTCAACCTCATGCATAAAAACTCAAACATTTTTTTTTTTGCTAGTTTTATTATTAATATATACTTTTTGCTTTTTTGGATATTTTTTTGTTTGTCTTTTTGCTTAGAATAACAGGTCATGCAAGCTTTAAAATTCAACTTAACATTTTGTAATATTTTATTGATTTGTTATATACTAAATCTATTCTATATGCTTTTTCTCTTATATATAATAATTTGTAAAGAATATTCTAAAATGCTACATAAGTATGATTTGAATTAACTATAATATTGAAATGATATCTATTGATTTTAATGACTATATGCTTGACATAAAGGGAGTTGATGATTCGTTATCCTACTTATGCCTAAAATGTGGAAAATGTTGTAAGTTGCTTACTTTTTCAGAAAATAGGATTTCGCTTTTGCAAAAAGAAAACGGCGGAGATGTCGAGGCTGCTTTTTGGTTAAAAAATTTAATTCCATATATTGAGTATGAAGAAGCTTGCTCTATTGAACCATCTTATTTCAACAAGATATTGATGCAAACCTCTTTTGGGCAAACATTTGAAAACACATATTTTTATGGATGCAAATGTTTATTAAATAACAATATGTGTGACTGTTATAGCTCTAGACCATCTAAATGCAGCAACTTTCCTTCTAATCCTTGGGAGGTTCTTCCTGATGGTTGTGGTTATTTGGGTTGGCAATTTGAACAAAAAGAATTATATAAACAGAGAGTTCGGAAGTTGAAAGATATATTATATGAATTATCTTATTATAAAGATGGTGCAGTTGTTGGCATAGATGGTGTAACTGCTATGGAGCTTAGGTTAAAAATAGTAGAAAAAATAGAGCCTTTTCGTAAATTTGGGTCAGATAGTTGGTAAAATTATTAAATCTTGTATTCATAATGAGTATGTGGAATAAGATACATTGAAAATATTGAAATTTTGCCAGAAAATATAAATATGAAGAAAAAATTAGTACTTTTATTGATCTTTTTTGTAATTGCAAGTGAGGCATTTGCGAGAAATTCACCTAAAATAACTGATATTCCAGTTGTTGGTGATAGTGCTGCGCAAACATACTCAGATGTTGAAAATGACAATGATTCAAGTGATGAATATTATTTTTTGGATCCTGAAGATCTGAAAAATATGGGATATCCAATTGGCAGTTTGTCAGATAAGGAAAAGAAAATAAGAAATAATAAGAAACAAGAAAAAAGTCAATCATCAGAAGAACACGAAGATATTCAAGACAATGAGCAAATAAATAACAATGATCAAACTTCAGTGAGTGATGACCATGGACAAGATGAAATTACATTGAGGCTAAATGGTTCTCAGGAACAGTATGAATCCAAAAAAACATTTATATTGCAAACAGAAGTCAATGCAACTTACGAGCCAATACAAGCTAATAATACGTTTTGGGATACTTCAAAGAATTTTTTAAATACATACTATAGTAATCAGATGAATAGACGGCCAATGCCCGTTATGTTTAATTCGTCATATTTGAAAAAAAATATAGATAAAAACACCGCAGTTTATGTTGGTCAAACATATTTGTCAGACTTTAATAATACAACAGTTGACTTTATTGGTGCTAATACAACAACGTTTGATCAAGGGGCTAAAGTGATAACCAATACAAATTTGTTGAACATGTCTGTTGGAATGAGTAATTCTACTTTGAATAATAACCTATCTGGTGGAGCTGTAGTTTCGACAAATCCTTTTTCTACAAAATGGACAAAAGGGGAATTTATAGTTGGTGCTGGTTATTACGGAAATGAGCTTGAGGATGACAATAAAAGAACAACTGGTTTTTATGGACAATATAAATATAACCGGTTAAAGCTCAATGCTCAGGCTGCAAAGAGTAAATACGCAAATACAGAAGGGTTAGAAACAAGTCTTTATTTTACTCCTGAATTTCAATTGACAGATTCTATATCTATAAAAACACGATTTGCTAAAAATATTTCTCAGGAAACGAATCAGGATGAAATAGGGTTGAGTTATAAGCCTAAAAATAATCCTCGTGGGCTTGAACTTGAAGTAAGGGCAGGCAATTCATATTCAAATCAATCAAATTCTGCTCAAAAATTTAGGTTTTCTGCAAAGTTTAAAATATAACTTTTATGGTGTAAAAAAAGACCGCTTTGAGGGCGGTCGGAAAATTTTCATTAGTGTGTTTTATGTCTTTTTTATACGGCACCTTTGATTATTTTAGCAAAGCTATCAGCTGTTAAGCTTGCTCCACCAACTAGTGCACCGTCGATATCTGATTTACCCATTTGTTCTGATATTGTATCTGGTTTTACGCTTCCACCATATAAGATTCTGATAGCATCAGCTGCTTTTGCGCTTGAGACTTCTTTTACTACATTTCTGATCATAGCAATAACTCTGTTTGCCTCATCTGAGTCACAAGTTTTACCTGTTCCTATAGCCCAGATAGGTTCATATGCAATGATAGATTTTTCAATATCTGACTCAGAAAGTTCAGATAGAGCTGCTTTAATTTGCTCTGCGATATGAGAGTCCGTTATTCCAGCTTCTCTTTGTTCTAGTGATTCACCACAACAAATGATTGGAACTAAATTATTTTTCAATATAGCTTTTGCTTTTTTATTGATCATTTCATCAGTTTCGCCGAAGAATTGTCTTCTTTCGCTGTGTCCGATTATAATATATTCACACCCTGCATCTTTTGCCATTTCAACAGAAATCTCTCCAGTAAAAGCGCCTTGAGTTTCAAAGTGACAATTTTGCGCAGATAATTTGACTTTTCCACAACCACAATCAACAATTGCTTTATTTACTACATATAACGCTGTAGCAGTAGGTGCAACAACAACTTCTGGAAGTTGGTCTTTGTTAGTATCTTTTAATTCAGCCATAATGCCATTTACTAATTCAACTGCTTCATTCTGAAGTTTGTGCATTTTCCAATTGCCTGCGATTACTGGTCGTCTTGCCATAATAAAATCCCTCATGTTTCATCTCTATAATTCAAATATTATGCAAAACACAAAATATAATCAAGTAAAAAGTCATTATTTTTTATAAAAAATCTTTTTTCTATTATATTTGGAGTATTTTAATTATTTCAAATATAGTCTATAATTTTAGATAATTTAACTTTTGTAAATACCAGAGGCAAATAATTAAAGTTGGCATGATTTTTTGTCGATGTAATCCTAGTGAGTCTGGCGAGTCGATGTAAATATGAATGATAGTATAATAGTTGACAGTTTAAATACGCTTATTACTAATGATCTTGAAAGTATAAAACAGACCATTCTCCTTGTAGATGACGAAGAGAATAATTTGCAATTATTAAAAAGGACGCTCAGGGGCAGCTATAATATAAAAACTGCATCAAATGGGTTTGAAGCGTTGGATATAATAAAAAATGAAGGAGATACTATATCTCTTATTGTTAGTGATCAGAAAATGCCTCAAATGGAGGGTACTGAATTTTTGAAACAAGTTGCGCAAATCCATCCAAACATTGTAAAAATATTGCTTACTGGTCATGCTGACACCGATATAATTGTTTCTTCAATAAATGAGTGCCAGTTGTATCAATATATTTTAAAACCATTTGAGCCTGAAGAATTGAAAGTTTCAATCCAAAATGGGTTGAAAAAGTATGAACTTTCCAGCCATAAAAATATTATATTGAAAGATTTAAAAGAGCTCTTTTATAAGACAATAAAATCAATTTCTTTTGCTTTAGATGCAAAAGATCCATACACTCATGGGCATTCCTTGAGAGTCACTCTTTATTCCTTGATTTTGGCTAATGCGTTAAATTTGGATGATAACTTGCTTGAGGAAATTGAAACTGCTGGTTTGTTACATGATATTGGCAAAATAGGTATTCC
>JAEYQN010000124.1 GCA_023409995.1 Cyanobacteria bacterium OH_CBB_238
AAAAAACACAACTGCCATAATTACCATAAAAATGGGTACTCCCAAAACAGGATGTGTTAAAATCTGGTCTATCTTATCTGTTTTTTGTTCTTTTTCCTCTTTATGAAAAAGAACTTCATTAATAATACTCTCTATATAGTTATATTTTCTTTGTATGATTTGTTTTTCATAATTTTTATCCGCAACATTCAAAATATACATCGGATGTTCTTTCCGGACCTCTTCATCATATTCCAATAATTTAATTGCATGCCATCTAGGAAGAGAGTGCATTGGATAATTTGCTTTCATCATTACTTCTAATTTTTGAATTTTTTCTTCAATTTCATCAGAATACTGTAAGACATAACTTTTTAAACCCTCTTCATAATGATGCACAACAGCGTGTAATAATATGTCCAAACCCGTTTTCTTTGCTGCTGAAACTGGAACAACTGGAGCATCTCCCAATAGTTCCGGTAACCTGTGGAGGTCTATTTCTATTCCTCTTTCTTTCACGATATCCATCATATTTAAGGCTAATACCACTGGCTTTCCCAGCTCTAATAATTGCAGGGTCAGATACAAATTGCGTTCCATGGAAGATGCATCCAAAATATTGACGATAACGTCAATCGTATCATCCATCACACAATTTCTTGTAACCTTTTCCTCAATCGTATAGCAAGACAAAGAATAGATGCCAGGGGTATCAATCAGATGAAGATTACATCCTTCATAGGATGCTAAACCTTCTTTCTTTTCTACCGTAACGCCTGGCCAATTGGCAACTTTTAATTTGGAACCTGTAATAGCATTAAATAATGTTGTTTTTCCACAATTGGGATTACCTACGAAGGCAACTTTAATGGTTTTTTGTTTATTCTCTTTCTGGTCAAAGGAATTCATTTTATTTCCTCCTTCACTTCAATTAAGGACGATATATGTTTTCCCAATGCTAGCCTTGTTCCTCTTACCTTAATAATCAAAGCACCATTCTTTTTTCTGGTTAATATGTGTAGGACAGTTCCGTCATTAAGACCTAATGCCTCTAATCTTCTCGTAATGGATTCCTCCACGTATAATCCGCTTATTTGATAAGGTTTTCCTGCTTTTCCCTCAAATAGTGTCATAGTATCCCTCATACTCTCTTAACATTGATAATGATTCTCAATATATCGATAAAATTATAGTCCTATTGATTTTCCATGTCAATAGGACTATTTATTTTATCAATATTTGTAGTATACTGTCTATTATTTTTTTCTTTTTTTTGCCCATATAATAATACCTGTCACTAAAATAGTAAAAGGTACGATTACTGTTACAAGCAATCCAAATAATACTACCATACTTCTATTCACCATAATGGTTCCGAATGTATAGCTTTTAGAGGGAATTGATATACTGCTTTTATGATCTACAAGATTACTGATCGCACTTGTAAATAATGTTACATTCGCGCCAGAAACTCTCGTATCAAATTCATCATCCAGTAAGTATTCACAGCCAAAAGCAACAATTTTGGTAGCTTCCTTATCACCATTACTTTTTTCCAGATAGACACCCAGATCGAAAGGCCCATCTGTATCACCCGATTCTTTATCATACGTAGACATGTTCTTCACATCTTTTTTGCTGTAAGAACTGTCTGAACTTGTAAGCAATGCAGTCGCGGTAACTCCCTTAGGTAATTTATCATCTTCCGCAACTAAAAAACCGACTGCTTGTGGCATTAAGATATACCGTTTTCCTTTATAAAGATCTGCCGTAATCACATGACTTTTAATCTGCGGTAAAATATAGAATGGATACTGATAAAAGTTACTTTGATTCGAATCAAACACTACACCATCCGTCATTTTAACACCATATTCCGATAAGATAGACTTAAAGTTTGGCATATCTTCTTCTGCCAGGGCTGTTAAAATAACAGCATGCCCCCCTGTAGAAAGATAATTTTTGATTTTATCGGTATCCTCTTTTGAATAATCAACAACTGGTCCAGAAATAATAATACTCGCGGCATCTTCTGGAACAGCATCATAATTCATCAGATTGATGTTTTCAACTTCTACATTTTCTTTCTTAATCGTTGCTAGTACCTTTTCTGATAAGTCCAGTTCCTGATGACCAGTTATCACATATACTTTTGACAGGTCACTACTCGTCACATAAGATATAGCCGAAGTCAGCTGTCCCTCTCCATCATATCCTGTAACATTTTCCTGATACGTTGTATAATCAATTTCTGATTCAAAACAATCATTATAATCAATTGTAGTAAAGCGATCTCCATTAACGACAATCAAACTATTATCAGCTAATGCATCCTGTGTATAACCAGACACAAAATTCGGGTAATCTTTCTGACTTTTATAAATGACCTTTATCTTCTTAGAATAAGCCTGGTATCTTGTCAGCATTGTTTTTATTGTGATATCTGCACTTTTTTCACTATTTAACAGATAAACGGTAATATCCTGATCCAGATCATTAAGCACTCCTTTGGTCGTATCTGTAATCGAATAAATTTGATTATCCGTAATATCAAAACTCTTTACCGATTCCGGCAGATAATTTGCTCCTATATTGAGGGCTGCTAACGCACAAGCTACAAGCATTGTAAATCCTGCACTTAAAACAGTCTTTTTGGGCCCATAGTTAACAATAGACCATCTTCTCTTTTGAATGATCTGATACGTTAAGAAAAGAAATAAAAGTATAACAGAAAAATAATAGAGCATACAATTAATATCCACAATTCCATTCATCAGATTGTCAAATCTGGATGCAATATCAAAGATACTTAATAGTTTTGTGATTAGATTTCCTGTAGGGGAAATCACTCCACTGATACCAGAAACCATAAATCCTAGTAACAATATCGCAAAAGTCAAAACCGCAGCAATGACCTGACTTTCCGTAATTGATGAAAGAAACAGACCGATTGCAATACAGGCAGAACCAAACAAGAAAAAAGCAAATAAAGCATAATAAGTTTCTGCAAATGGGATCTTTCCGCTAAAGGATAATAGGAATGGATAAAGTGCTGATATGAGCACGACCATACCAAGAATGGAAACCAAAGCCAGATATTTTCCAAGAATGATCTCTGACAATTTAACCGGTGATGTAAATAGTAATTGATCGGTTTTTTGATGTCTTTCTTCTGCCAATATCTTCATTGTCAAAATGGGAACGGTAAATAAAAAAATAATAATGACACTATTTAAAACATATGTAAAGTATGGTGTTCCATATACAAGACAGTCT
>JAEYQN010000161.1 GCA_023409995.1 Cyanobacteria bacterium OH_CBB_238
ATACCATAGGGAATAAATTAGTGGAGTTAATCCGAAGACATCATAAAATGTCAAAGAAACAGGCAGTGATGAGAGCAATTGAATTGCTAAATAGCGTAGGAATTACAGATGCCAAGAAACATATGGACAGTTATCCTCATGAGCTAAGTGGAGGAATGCGTCAGCGGGTAATGATAGCCATGGCTATGAGCAGTAATCCCAAAATTATCATTGCGGATGAGCCGACGACTGCTTTGGATGTTACAATTCAGGCACAAATACTTCACTTGTTGCGAGAACTGCAAAGAAGAACCGGAATGAGCATCCTTATGATAACGCATGATTTAGGGGTGGTTGCACAGTTGTGCTCGCGTATCGCGGTGATGTGTGGAGGATACATCGTAGAAGAAGGTACGACAGAGGATATCTTTTATAACCCCATGCATCCTTACACACAAGCATTGCTTGCAAGTATGCCAAAACTGGGAAAAGAGTTCGAACAGCTTACCGAAAAAAATAAAGTAGAAGACAACGACCGTAACCTTTGCCCATTTCTCAGCCGATGCAATTTTGCTAAAAGACCATGTGGAATTCATTTACCAGAAATGTATCCGGTAAATGAGAATCATCACGTCAGATGTCACAGAGGGAGGGAATCCATTGGAGGATTATTTAATTAAGGTACAAAATCTGCAAATATATTTTAAAGTAAGACAAAAAAAGATAGGACTCTTGAGGACGAATTATTTAAAAGCGGTAGACGATGTTAGTTTTGCGATAAGAAAGGGAGAGACCTTCGGATTGGTCGGAGAATCCGGGAGTGGTAAATCAACGGTCGGGAAAGGAATTTTAAGATATCATGATTTGTTCGGAGGTAAAATCTTTTATGAGAATATGCAGATTGATCATTTAAAAGAAAAGGAACTGTTACCTTATCGTAAAAAGATGCAATCTGTTTTTCAAGATCCCTATTCTTCTTTAGATCCCAGTAAGACAATAAGTGAAATAGTACGTGAACCGATGGAGATTCATAATCTCTATCATGGATCAGAACGTAAATCACGGGTAGCTGAATATATAGATATGGTAGGATTAAAAAAAGAAGATTTACTGAAATATCCGCATGAATTCAGTGGGGGGCAAAGACAACGTATAGCAATCGCACGTGCCCTTTCCATTCATCCGGAATTTATTCTTTGTGATGAACCGATATCTTCCCTGGATGTTTCCTTACAGGTGCAAATTATTCAATTATTAAAAAAACTGCAGGATAAATATTTTCTTACTTATCTTTTTATTAGTCATCAGCTTCAAGTGGTTCAGAAGGTCTGTGACAATATTGGTGTTATGTATTTGGGAAAAGTATTAGAGATATCATCATCAGAAGATCTTTTTAAGAATCCGTTACATCCCTATACGAAAGTATTAATGTCTTCTATGTTGGAACCAGATCCTAAGATCAACTGTCTCGACCATATTGTGTTTGATAGTGGGGAGCAGACCCGAATGACTTGTGGCTGCAAGTTTAACAGGCGATGTCAGTATGCGACAGAGAAATGTAGTCGGACATCGCCAGTATTACAAGAAATGGAACCAGGACATTTTGTTGCATGTTTCTTATATCAAAGATAATCAGTGGAGGAAAGATGACGTTACAGCAAATAAGATATGCCGTTATGATTGCAAATACGAATTCTATAAATGAGGCTGCGAAACAGCTTTTTATGTCCCAGCCCAGTCTGTCTGGCGCAATCAAAGATTTGGAAGAAGAAATTCAGATCAGTATCTTTAGAAGGACCAGTAAAGGAGTCTTTCTCACGACACAGGGAGAAGAATTTTTAGGGTATGCGAGACAAATATTAGGGCAGGTGGAACTCTTACAAGAAAGATATTTAGAAAATAAGAATAGTAAAAAAAAATTTGGTGTATCAACCCAGCATTATTCCTTTGCCGTGAAAGCCTTTGTGGAATTGGTAAAGAGCTATGATATGAGGGAATACGAATTTGCCATAAGAGAAACGAGAACTTATGAAATATTCAGCGATGTGAAATCAGGAAAAAGTGAAATCGGAATCTTATATACCAATGATTTTAATGAAAAGATCATACATAAGTTACTGAAGGAAAATGCACTCGAAATGCATGAATTGATTCAGTGTAAGGCCTATGTCTACTTATGGAAGGGGCATCCGCTTGCAGACAATGAAAAAATAACCATGGAAGATTTAAGGGAATACCCTTGCCTGTCTTTTGAACAGGGAGAAAAAAATTCTTTTTATTTTGCGGAGGAAATTCTAAGTACCTATGATTATAAAAAAACAATTAAGGCATGCGACAGAGCAACCCTTCTTAATCTTATGGTAGGAGTAAACGGATATACATTATGTTCTGGAATCATATGTGAAGAATTAAACGGATCCAATTATAGAGCCATTCCTCTTGAGACAGATGTAATTATGAATATTTATTATATTACCAGAATGAATGTAATAATGAGTAGCATAGGAAAAAAGTATATTGAAGAATTAAAAGAATATGTGAATAGATAATAGAAAAAACTGATAGCTGACTATCAGTTTTTTCTATTATGCAAGTCAAATAAGTAGTGATATGATAAAAAAACAAAGTCTACTATATAAATAGGAAATAGAGGTATTGAAATGTGATTGAGTTAAAAAATATAAATAAGGTATTCCAATCCAATGGGACTGTAGTAGATGCTGCAAAAAATGTAACTATGAAGATT
>JAEYQN010000081.1 GCA_023409995.1 Cyanobacteria bacterium OH_CBB_238
TATCAACACTAGTGTATGCCGCACAATGAATTACAACATCAGGTTTATGTTCTTTTAAAACTTGTTCAACCATATCAGGGTTTGTTATATCTAGAGTATCAACATCTGTCTCGATGACATCAACCCCATTATCTTCAAAGATTGGACACAAATCTTGTCCAAGCATTCCATTCGATCCAGTTACCAATACTTTCATAAAATAACCTCTAGAGTACTACCTGTACTTTACAATAAAACAGCCTTTTTGTATAGAGATACTCTTTATATCAGCTAATATGTATAACAATAAAAACTAATTATCAATAATATCTTTATGCCCCAATGAAAGGATCATTTCTGGAGCTGTATAATAATCAAAGTCTTCTTCAGTCATTATTCCATTATCAAGAACATACTCTTTAACACTACAAGTACTATTTGCAATCTGTTCTGCAATTTCATTTGTTTTAGAATACCCTAAAGCCGGTAGCAATGCAGTAAGTAGAACATTGCTCTTGGATAGTGTTCGATTTATATTGTCTAGATTTGGTTTTATTGAATCAATGCAGTGCTTTTTCAACATAGCATTTGCATTACTTAAAAGAGTTAATTCTTCAATGAACGAAAAAGCAATTAGGGGTGAAAATTGATTTAATTCTAATTGTCCCATTGATATACATTGATTTATAACAACATCATTTCCCAATACCTTTATACCAATTTGTGCAGCAGCTTCTGGAATGACGGGGTTTATTTTTCCAGGCATAATCGAGGAGCCTGATTGTTTTGGAGGTAAAATTATCTCACTAAAACCGGCTTGTGGACCTGAATTCATTAATCTTAAGTCATTCGATATTTTTATCAAGTTGGTTGCATGTGCCTTTAAAATACCACTCACTTCTGCAAAAGTATCCCAATTTTGAGTATTATCAACCAGATTTTCAGCTCTAGCAAGAGAAATTCCGGTTAAATCTCTCAATTTTTCAATTACTGAAAAAATGTATTTTCTTGGAGCACTTAATCCTGTACCAACAGCCGTACCACCGATATTAACAACTCTAAGTCTTTCTTCGCACTTGTATATTCTCCAACGATCCCTAGCAATAGCTTCAGAATATGCAGAGAATTCTTTTCCTAACGTAATCAATACAGCATCCATCAGCTGAGTTCTTGCCACCTTTACAATATCAGAAAACTCTTTTTCTTTATTTTCAAAGCTTTCTTGCAAGGCAATAACGTTTTTTTCAAGCTCTCTTAGTAAATATATACAAGCTATTTTTAGAGCCGTAGGATATGTATCATTTGTTGATTGATAGAGATTCACATCGTCTATTGGGTGAACATAAGAATATTCACCTTTTTTCTTACCCAATATTTCTAAAGCGCAATTAGCAATAACTTCATTTATATTCATGTTTAAGGAGGTACCCGCACCACCTTGAAATGGATCAACAACAATTTGATCATTTAGTTCTCCATTAATCAGCCTTTCACAGGCTTGCAAAATAGCATTTGATTTTTCTTCAGTCCAAACATTCAACTCTTTTATAGTCAAAATACAAGCTAATTTTACATAGCCATAAGCTTTTATAAAGGTATTATGAATTTTATAGTCTGACAAAGAGAAATTATCTAAAGCTCTATAAGTATGTACGCCCCAATAATTCTTATCTTGAATATTTACTTTACCTAGAAAGTCGCCTTCTTCTCTATAGTTCATAAGTTTATCCTATAATTTACTTTCTTCATAAATTTGTTTTGCCATTGGAAAGGGTTCCAATGCTCTTTCAAAAATACCAAGCGAATACGCAATCGCCAATCCATAATTTGTTATTGGTACATTTGCATTTTTAGCTTTAATTATCCTAGAAAGAACTTCTCGCCTATTCGTCATACAAGCTCCACAATGAACAATTAATTTATATTGTTCAAGATTCTCAGGAAAATCATGCCCGGAATAATGAACAAATTCTAATTTTCCTCCAGCAAATTGTGTAAGCCATCTTGGAATCTTAACTCTACCAATATCATCACCTATTGAATGATGTGTGCAAGATTCGCAAATTAAAACCTTATCTCCAGTCTTTAAATGTTCAATTGCAGTAGCCCCTCTTACAAATTCATTTAATTCACCTTTAAATCTCGCAAATAATATAGAAAATGAAGTAAGCATAATACCTTTTGGTACATCAGCTGACACTTTTAAAAAAGCTTGTGAATCAGTTATTACAAGACTTGGTGGTTTATTTAGTCTATTCAAAGCCTCTTTTAATTCTCGTTCTTTAGCAACAATAGTTATATTGTCATTATCAAGGAGTTCTCTAATAGTTTGCACCTGGGGTAATATAAGTCGCCCTTTAGGAGCTTCTAAATCAATAGGCACTACCAATACTGCAACTTCACCTGCAGGTAAAAGGTCAGAAGCTATTGACGGAGTATTTATAAATTCATCAGGCGCAAGATTTATAAGACTCTGCTTAAGTTCATCTATACCCTTTTTATTTAAAGACGAAACAACCACTACTTCTTGATGCTGCTGTTTTTGTGATGCTACAATATCATCTGTTGCATAGCCATAATCAGACTTGTTCAACACTACTATATATGGAATTTTTCTACTTTTAAATTTTTCAACCAAGAGTTTTTCATAGTCATCAAATCCTCTATTGTCAACCACAAGAACTGCAATATCAATTCTATCAAACATTCCATAGGTTTTATTAACTCTCAATTGTCCCAGATCACCTTCATCATCAATTCCTGCAGTATCCACAAACACAACAGGTCCCAACGGCAGCAATTCCATTGCCTTCTCAACCGGATCTGTAGTCGTTCCAGCTATCTCTGAAACAATAGATATATTTTGACCGGTAAGAGAGTTTAAGATGCTGGATTTTCCAACATTTCTCTTACCAAAAATACCAATATGTAGTCTAATTCCTCTTGGAGTATTTTGCATAATATCCTCTTTTCACAATAAATATATTCTAGACGATTAAAAGAAATTTGTGAATTAATATAAAAAAAACATGAGTTAATGAAAACAAAATCAACCAAAAAGCCAATAATAACAATCTATTAGAACAAATATCTGTTTATTTTATATAACAAAAGGGTATAATATTTATTAATGACTAGTCGATTTCTAAATACCAAAATCAAAATGGGATTTAGTTTAACTGAAGTATTACTTGCTTTGGTCATTCTTGGTGTTATTGCAGCTATGACATTACCCGAAATTGTAAATCAGTCAGAAACAATAAGACACAAAAATTCGTGGAAAAAAACATTTTCTACATTCGCTCAAGCAACAAATTTTTTATTACAGAACAATGGCAGTACACTAACAGATGTCTTTTCATCAAGTCAAGATATGATGGAAAAATACACAACTTATCTATTAGTATCTAAGACCTGTGCAAATGGTGCTTCATTGGGAACTTGTTGGCACTCAAACGATGGATCCAGCAAATATCTCAACGGAGGAGTCATCACTGGCTGGCTAGCCGGACCTGGTGTAATATTAAATGATGGTACTTTAATACAAATGGGGTTAGATAGTGGTAGCTGTGACTATACTACTGGTTCAATACAAAGATGTGGATACATTAATGTAGATGTGAACGGCTTTGCGGGTCCCAACATTGTTGGAAGAGATATATTTACAATAAATGTCAGAGCTGGCAAAATATCTCCCACTGGAGCTGACAACGATGGCAATCAAAATACTTGCAATACAACAAACTCCGGTTATGGCTGTTCTCAAACATACCTATATGACTAGTCTTATTTGTTGAAAAAGTTGATATTATAGTTGCCCTGACTATAATGGAATTATAAGTGATTTTAGGCGCACCTACCTCTGGATTTTTTATTTAACACAAAGTAAACTAAACTTTAGCTGAAAAGATTCTCTTTTAGCATTAATATCATTGCGTTAAAGGCTTAATTTAATAACAATTTGCATATCTACAAATAAAATCAAACACCTTAAATTATTATATTTTTGCATTATATTTATTATTTTTGTTATACTTGTCTCGGCTGAAAATAATTTAAAAATTGAGGACTAATATGGAAGAAAATAACCCTTTTTGTAAAAGTAATAAAGTCCTATTGTTATTACTTATACTAATTACAATTGTTCATGTAATCTATGCATCAATATTACAACGTGGTGTATATCTTGATGGAGCAATGCATTTTGTTGTTTTACTAAATGGGCTTAGTTCAGGCAAGTTGACAATTGCCGCTGACCCATCACACACCCGTTATCTTTCTACACTATTTATGCAATTACCCACTGCAATATCTTATTCTATTTTAGGAATAAAAAGTAAATATTTATTATCTGTTATTTTTTCTATGGGCTATTTTGCAATTCCGCCACTTTTAGTATGGTGGAATTACAAATTAACACAAAGAACTAAACGATATGATATTTTTACATTTAGTTTGATAACTTATACTTTATCTATTCTGTTATTTCAAATTTTTGCAATAGTAGAACTAGGTTTCACAGCTGGAGTCTGCTTCCTTTTATATAACTATTTAACGATAAAAGAACCCTACTCTCAGAAAGACATCTATTCGATGGGGCTTTTGTCCGTAATATTATTTAATTCCCATGAATTCATTTTATTTGTCGGTCCAATACTTTTTATTGCTGCACTTTTTCATGCCAGCGAAGTTAAAGACGAAAAGCAAAAACAAATAAAATTCAATATAGGACTTATTTCTCTTATTGCCGGAATCTTTGTGCTTTTATTTATATTAATGCATCAGCAAACGCAAAATGAAACTGGAAGATTTTTTGGTGAATTGATTGATCTTTGGGGACATTACCTAATACTAAATACGAGCTTGTCCATAACAGCTGTAATAGTGATGTGTGCAACAATAAAAAAACAACAAACATTTTCAATAAAAGAGATAGCGATAATCAGCGCAATTTTCATATACGCTTTATATCGTCTATTCTCAAACATTAACTTATCTCTAGATCCAATGTTAGAACAACATACAAGAGTTGTTCCGTGCATTTTAGTGCCAATATTGTTACTTTTTTTGCTAATCATTGATTTTTCAGCAAAAAAAATATCTTCTACTATATTGTCAAATATTTTGACAATTGCTATAATCTGCGGCATAGCTCAAACTGCATGGCAAATGAACAACACATACTGGTGGGGCAAAAATGTTAAATATCTAAAAACCGAACTCCAAAACTCAAAAGATTTACTTTATATCCCCGAAGACCACGAAGAAATCTCGTCATTTTACAACAAGAAATTAAGAAGATATATATGGCATTTTTCATACGCAGCGACATCATTAACTTTTGCTGATACTTATGAAATAAAAACGTTATTATCTCACTATAATACCGACTCAGATCCCGGCAATATGGCTTATCGAGACTGGTTTGCATTAGCTAAAAACAAAGATTATTTTTGGATTCCAACAGTGCGTATTTTAAGAAAAAATAAATTTTGGGATGCTCAAAAAGCTACAGAAGAATTAGGCAAATACAATAAGCAAAATAAAATCCAAACAATACGTACAGAACCAAAACAAAAATGGACCATGGATGCACAAAAAGAGGGGAAATAATTCCTCTCTTTTTATTTTTAAATTAAATATCCTTATTTATTTATATATTTTTTGATTAATTCAGCTTTCTGCTTCTCTTCTTGCAATTTATTTATTTCTATTTTGGCAATATCTGAAGCTTCATTGCCTAATTCGTCAAGATAAAGATCTTGTAATGCAGAAGCTGTTTTAACTACGCCATCTACAGCTGAAGAACATAGCACTTTGTTGGCAGGTGCTTCTTTCTCATTCAAGCCCTCTATATTAGAAGCTATTTGTTTTTTAGAGATATCAAGAACACCAAGCTTTAAATCTAAAGATTTTTTATATGTTTCTTTTGCTTCTTCGGTTTTTTGCTGTTTTAACTGAACTTCAGCTAATTTATCAAGCATCTCAGCAGTAGAACTAATAACACTCAAAGGATCACTATTTATTAAGTCAGGTTTAAGTATGACCTCAACTTTATTTGCAATAGCTTGCTTATATGCATCCTCTGCTCCAGAATAATCTTCCTTGTTTATTTTATAAATTGCTAATGCTTTGAAATTTTGAGAAAAATCAACATCTCCATATTCTTGAACTAAAACCCCCGCAGATTTCTGAAGTGCAAAAATATCTTTCTTTTGTTTCAACTTTACATTATCTTCCCTAACAACAGGTTTTTTAGTATAATCCTCTACTTCTGGAGCAATAACTGAACTATCTTCATCATGCCCATCAACATCAGCATCACTATGATCTGAGTCATAACCCAACCTAGCTTTTTGAAGAGCATCTTTAGATTGGTCTAGAATATTATGTAACTCAGCCAACGCCAATGAAGACTTAGTTTCAACTGAAGCCGCTTTAAAAGTACCCTCAATTTTTAAGTTCATATTATCAATACTTTTTTCAACCATCAAACTGGTGAGCAAACTTTTTTGGTCATCCTCAGTTGTTCTATTATTGTCATAATTAAAAGACATTGAAGCCTTCTTAAGATCTAATGCTGCTACTTTCCAAGATTTATAAGCATCCTCTGAATAAGTAAATGGGACTTGGTTATAGGAAAAAGAGTTGAGCTTATTTCTAGCTCCCATCAATCTCTTATTTTCATTGTCACCACTGAATGATACTGGCCTCTGCACAGCATAGTTGGTAGAAATTCTCATGTTGCCTCCGCCCCACTTAAGGGGAATTATTATCACACTAATTAATTCACTAATTACCAAATAAAGGTATATTTATAAGTGTAAATTATACATTTTTTCGAATTAATTTCAAGTAGTTTAGTTAGTTTGTAACATTTATAAATAATCTGACTTGGCTTTAAAACAGGTTTACTATATAAAGAATAAGCACAAAAGGAGAAAAACAATGTCTACTACATTTTGTCAGGCAATAGAAAAACGAAGAAGTTATTACTCAATAGGAAATGAAGAAATAGTTGAAGAAAAAAAGCTAACAGATATAATATGTCACTCAATTAACCACTGCCCAAGCTCATTCAATTCACAAAGTTCACGAGTGGTCTTGTTATTAGGTAGGCATCATATTAAATTGTGGGAGATTGTAAAAGATGAAATAAAGAAAATTCTGCCTGCTGAAGCTTTTGAATCCTCTCAAAATAAAATTGATAATTGTTTTTTAAGCGGTTACGGCACAGTACTTTTTTTTGAAGACACAAACACTGTAAAAGAATTGCAAGAAAAATTCCCTTTGTATAAAGAAAACTTTCCTGTATGGTCAAACCAATCATCTGGAATGTTGCAATATGCTATATGGACAGCACTTGAATTAGAAGGATTAGGCGCCTCTTTGCAACACTATAACCCATTAATAGATGGTGCTGTTAAACAAGAATGGGATATACCAGCTGAGTATAAACTAATTGCCCAAATGCCTTTTGGGAAACCACTTGCCCCACCAGATCTAAAAGATTTCCTACCTATCGAAACCAGATTTCAAATTTTTAAGTAAAAATTAAAGGGCTTTTCGAGCCCTTTAATAATTTACACCAATGATCCTTTTTTGAGATCGACCACAAATCGAACACTTACCACCAACAGATACCACCTTGGGTTTATTGGTTTTGGCAAGAAGCCCATCAAAAAATACAGGCTCATTTATTATTTTGTTATCTTGTCCAAGAATAATTTTTAGAACTTCAAAAGAATATGCCGACGCAAGAATTGAGCAGGTAGGAGCTAAAACCCCAAGATCAATTTTATGCTCTGGCTCTCTAAGAAGATCAAAGCAGTTTAAACAGTCAGTTTCTTTTGGAAATACGGTTAGAACAAATCCTTTAGAGTCATTGACTCCACCCGTAATTAGCGGTTTATCATATTTTATTGCAATTTTATGTAGTAAAAAAACTGAAGTTTTACTGTCAAAACAGTCGACTATTATATCATATTCATCAAAAGGCACTTTTGAACAAGTTACTTCATTTAATTCCAGATTAAACACCTTTAATTCTATATTGGGAGAATATTTTAAAGCCCACTTTCCAGCACATTCTGCTTTAGATTTTCCAATATCATCAACTGTATAAATTATCTGACGATTAAGGTTAGAATATTCAACTAAATCTCGTTCAACTATTCCAATGTGATGAATCCCTAAAGAAAGTAAATTGCAAAGCAAGTGAGAACCAATTCCGCCTGCTCCACACAATAGTATTTTTGCATCACTAATTTTCTGTTGCCCCAAAGCACCAACCGTTTTAGTTAGAATATTTTTTTTAAATCTTGTTTGCATAATCTCACATTATCTGTTTGATTCAAATTAAAATTCAATTCGAAAAAATTTTAAAAATTATATCAAAAGCATAAATAATTATCAAATTAATTTAATAACTTACTTTATACAGCGGATTTTGGTTGTGAAAAAAGATTCAATAATAGATTCATGTTATAATTTATGCGGAATTTGTACCACACAAAAAGTTTGGAATTACCTAAATCGACATAAAAGATTTAGCATGAGGGTTAATGATGAAAAAATATTGGATTTTAGTTGCGATTTTGTGTTTATTGCTGCAATTAAAAGGTCTCTGTGAAGAAATAGAGTTGCCCAGAGTGGAGTCTGACCCAGGTGTAGTCAATAATTTAAATCGGAATGTTATAAACGAATTAATAGAGCAAGAAGAAGAACTTGAGAGTGAAGAAAATAAAGAAATCGGAGAAATTGACTCACTCAACACCGCAAATATACAAATTAACCAGACAAATTATGCCTCAAATGAATACTTTGAAATAAAAAATGTAGAAATAAGTGGTAATACAATATTTAAAAAGAAAGATTTAGATAAATATTTTAATAAAATAATAACAAAAAAAAGCTCTATTAAAGACATTACCAACTGCGTCACAACGCTCAATAAAATGTACGAAAGCAAAGGATATGTGACCACATATGCATATGTTCCTAAAAATGCAGTCAATGGAGATACTCTAAAAATAAATATTGTAGAAGGTAGAATTGGTGACATAAATATAGCTTACTTAAAATACACAAAACAATATTACCTAAGACATAT
Organism: Cyanobacteria bacterium OH_CBB_238; assembly: GCA_023409995.1. Lineage (GTDB taxonomy): Bacteria > Cyanobacteriota > Vampirovibrionia > Gastranaerophilales > Gastranaerophilaceae > JAEYQN01. The sequence goes on from JAEYQN010000081.1 coordinate 9,092, forward strand.
ATTGTTAGGTTCTAATGGTATTGAAAAAGACCACATATTTAACATCCATAATATTGAAAACATAAATGAAGCCATAAATGCCAATAAATACATCAAGGGTAAAGTAAGCGTTGCAGAGGGAGAAGGTATAAACAATAACCTAGATTTAAAGATCATAGAAAAAAGACCAATAAAATTAGATGTTATGTGGGACAACGATGGAAATGAGCTAGTTGGTCAAAATAGGACAATGATGCTTTTAGAAAAAGACAATCTGTTTGGGCTCGGTCACCAAATATATGGAGGAACTCTTTTAGCCAGAGGCACAACAGGAGCAATTGCCGGATATAAAGCTCCAATAGGAAATCATGGCACAGAACTTCAATTCAATTATTCATATTCACATATAGCGCTATTAGGAGAATACTCTGGTGAAGGATTTAAAGGAAATGCTGCAACCTACACAACAAGAGTTGTGCAGCCTCTGTATACTCGAAAAAACCTAAAAGTAAAAACAGACTTAGGGCTAGACTTTGTTGACGCACATGCCAGTAAGCGCGAAGAAAAGTACACAAGCTCTATAAACGATTATAGGCTAACAGTATTAAGGCATGGTGTAAACGTTGTAGAACATGATAAATCAGGGGTCTCAATTGGCAGGTTAGAATCAAGTTTTGGTCTCCCAATTTTAGGGGCTAAAGAAAGCAGAAAGACAGAAAATAGTGATGGTGTTAATTTAAGAGACAATTTTTACAAATTCAAATTAACACTACTTCGATTACAAAAAATAAAAAAAGAATCCATGGGTATTGCAAGACTAACGACTCAATATTCTCCTAATAATTTATACGCGACTGAGCAGATGAATTTTGGTGGCATAGGAACAATGAGAGGATACGAACCAGGCGAAACGCTATCAGATTCTGGAGTCAACGGAACACTGGAACTAAGAACGCCTGTTCCATTTTTAAAAACAGCCCTGCCAGAAAGATATAAGAAATATAGTGATAGAGCAAAGTTAGGATTTTTCTATGACTGGGGAGTTTTTGCAAATCATAATGGATGGGGAAATATGAGTAGTGGTGAGAACTTCCTTGAAAGCATTGGAGAAGGTATCCATATCAAATTGACTGATTCACTGGATGCTTCGTGGGAAATAGGTGTTCCTATTGGAGGAAGTAATCATAGAGGGAAAGATGCTGTTATGTATTTTGCAGTGAAGGCTGACGTTTGGGATATGTTTTCCAAAAAACCAAAAGAAGAAGATTTATAAAATAACTTGATAATAAAATATTTACAAATATCAAAAACATATACACCTCCTCAAATTGGCAGACAATAATTGTAATAGAAAAGCAGACAAAATAGAGTCAAGCTAAAGACAATAAGTTATAATGTTGAGACAAGTAATTATGTGTGTTTAACGTGTATATTCATTCTGCATGTTTGAATTGGGGATTATGAAAAAAGATGAAATTAAAATTAATGGATTATACAAAATTGAAGAAAAAGATTTAAAAAGATGCGCATCAGTAGCAGCTCACGCTTTTTTAGATGATAATAGCAGCAAATTTTTACTATCTTCAAAATTAACACTTAAAACGTTATGTGAGTACTATCGGGTTATATTCAATGCAACCTACAAAAAAATGCATATGTATGCTGAAAGCAAGAATTTAAATGGTTTTATAATCGTAGCACCTATTGAAAATACTGAGTTAACAACGTGGGACTTCATCAAAGCAGGGGGACTAAAGCTATTATTAAGATGTGGAATAGGAACTTTATGCCGTTCATTTGCTTATGAACAAAACTGTATTAGAATACGAAAAAAAATAATATCCACTAATTCTTGGTATGTTTTTCAATTTGGAGTAAATCCCAAAAAACAGGGAACTGGATTGGGATCTAAACTAATGAAGTCGGTATTAGAGCTATTAGACGACAAAAAAGTTTCATGTTATTTAGAAACCCACAAGATGATTAATGTAAAAATGTATGAACATTTCGGTTTTTTGGTAAAAAGCATAGACAAATTACCCAACAAAACAATGCAGCAGTTTGCAATGCTAAGAAATTAATAGCAAATAGTAGAATTATTGTTACTATAAATTAGGAATAAACTATTACCCATCAAATAACTATTTAAGATGGATAACTTTTTTCAAAAAAATGATCAAATGGGAAGGAAGATCTAGTTGATTCTGTAGAAGTTTAAGTTTCCTAAAATAATGAATCTTTATGATTATCCCTACCACCTATTGTTATTAATTTTTCATTTTCACAATAAGAGTTAACCTTATCAATGTCAGATCTGCTGATATTTGAATTATAGGCCTGATGATAGCTCTCTGTTGTCTTAACCTTTCCATTAAATTTTTCCACTACATCTTGAATATATTCTTGAGGATTATTTAACCTTTCGGACAAATAGAATGGATGAGCAAAGCCAAAGACCACTTCCTCATCTTTTTTAAAAGTATCAAGAATTTGATCCAATGTATTTTCACTTGAAGTAGTTATAGATCCATCCCAATTTACTCGTGGTTGAACCGCATTCTTTAAATCTACTATTGCTTTGTTCTCTTCAACATAATTTGGGATAAGTGATAAATCTCTCAAATTACCTAGAGCTTTACCTCTGGCAGTTTTTGACATAATTTCATCATACATTTTTTCTGGATTTTTTCTTTGTTCTTTTGCCAATTTATCGACAGCTAACTTTGTTTGCCCATAGTGAAAAACTCTCCAATGTGAATTCATTGCATATGTATCTTTGGGTAAGTTTACATCATAGTTTTTTGCAAACTCTTCCACTGAAAACTTAGTATCAGGAAACATTTCTGAAAGTTTATCAATAAACCCTCGCATCATATTTTCTCTTTTCGTGTAAATATTTTGAAAGAAATTTTCGACATTTTTATCAAACGGATTTATACAATGTGCCAAAAGCTCAGAGGTCTCGGTCGGATTAGAACCCTTATCTACAGCATGTACAAAGCTTAATTCTGCACCTGGAACAAATCTTATATTTTTATATTTCTCTGGTTCTTCGGCTATATATTGAAGTGCTTTTTTAACTCCTTCAACACCGTCATGATCAGTCAGAGCAAAAACAAACTTTTCTTTCGTCTTTTCAAATAGACTATTTCCATAATTTACTGCTTGATCTAAAAGAGACTTTACATCACCTAATCCATCAGAAAAACTTGAGTGAGAATGCAAATCTGCCCTAAAAAGTCCATTTGCAGCATTTTCAGCATTATACACATAATTCTGTTCGCTCAGTTTTGGTAAGATATCAAGAAGTTCAGTTTTATCAACCACACAATCTAAAGATTTCACGTCCACACTTTTACCAATCTGCTCACTTAAACCTTCAGCCAATTTGTTTCTGTAACTTGAAACTATTGAGGAAACCTCACCCCCAACCTCATTAACATTGCCAGGCTTTCTAATTTTTGAATAAACACCAAAAGCTATAGCCAAAGCAGCGGCTGCACTGCCCAAAATTACTGGAAAAGTATATTTATGTTTAACATTTTTAATATCCGCATTTAGCATTGATTGAGGAGTTTTGACCACTTGCGGTTGATTATCAAAAGGAGCCTTTTGTAATTGATTCGTCGTTGATTCGGCATAAGTTATTGTAGAAATATTGGGAGACTGAAAGACTGAGAAAACATTGCTAGACTTAAAAGACGCGGATCTATTATAATTTTGTGTGCTTAAAATTTTCATTATATTCTTGCCTCATATATTTGTGAACGATTTGCAGTATAAAAATTGATAGGTCCAAAGTTTTTAACCTCCCCACTGGGTCGAGGACACTGAACAATATTAACATTATTAAATTGTTTAATGGTTTTTACTCTATCAATATCCTCAAGTACCCTTGTTATAGCTCGTGGATTTTTAGAATCAACCCAAAGAACATTATTTGAATATCCTGAATATAGGTTCACGCTCTGGTCCGTTCCATATTTCATTCTTATGCCGTCTTTAATTTTACTAAACTCGGGAACAAAAAATTCACTCCTATCACCTTTGGTAAGTATACCCAATAAAGGTTTATACTTTGCTTTAATATCATAGTCATTACTGAAGTAATCCTCATACCCTGATTGGTCTTCACACGAGTATTTAATTAAATTTTTAACAAAATTATACTGTTCATCAATTGTCCACTTGTTGAAATTATCTTCAAGTGACTGACGTTTTACGATTTTAGCTTTTTGTTCTTTTCCGCTTTTAATAGCATTTTTCATAGCTCTGATTTGAGCAACATTGCTAAATTTATAAAAATCATAATCATTTATTTCCTCAATCAATGACTGCCCTTCAGTATTATCAATAATTTTTTTACCATCCCTTAAAGATTCTATAAAATATCCAAAATTCTTTACATCTTCTTTAGTCAAAGCATTGGAAGAACTCAATTGTCTATTTTTTACATCAAATTTATAGGAAACAAGAATATTATAATCTGCAGCTTTTTCAAGATCTTTATACTCAGATTCAACTAGATTTGACATAGACTCTCTGTCAAATTGTACGCTTTGTGTTCTAAGGTCTATTTCTCTAATTTGATCTAAAACTTGTTTTACTGTCATCACAGTAGGAAAAGAAGTATCATGGTTATAGCTTAAAATCCTTTGATCCGTATTATCCCATAATTCACCCTTAAATTTATTTACAATTTCTTTATTGGCTTTATCATTATCAGTTCCTCGAATTATTATAAATGCTTTATCCAAATCACTTCCTGGGAAAGCAAACCTTTTGCCAACCGAACATGTTTCATCATAACCAGCTGAGATGCATTCATACTTTTTATATAATAATTTGTCTGATGCTCTAAGTATTGAATTCTTAAATTCATTTTCAATATTAATAGACACATCTTTTAAATTTGGAAATCCAGTTACACCTTCAAAATAGTTTATAAAAACCTTTTTTTCCTTTTGTGTAACTAATTTATCTAAAAAAGACAAATTTTCCGAACGAATATCTCTATTTTCAGGATTATAAATATCATCATGTATGTCCAAATATTTACCGTGCTTTAAGTAATCATATTGCTCAATTGCATCTTCCTCAGTTGCAATATATCTTTTAGGCAACCTTTCCGGAGTTCCTCGAAAAGCAACTTTAGAAGAATTATTAAATGACATGTTCTTGTTCAACCCATTAATAGTATTCACGAGTAATGCTAAACGAGCTTTTTCTGATGATGTCGAATCAAAGTAATGTGTTTGAAGACTATTACTTTTCTCGATTTTTCTTACGTTAATTTCATTTACATGCACAATGCTGTGTTGAGTAGCGATTGCAGAAACTCGCATACCAGTTCTCCATAAATATTAGACCAAAGTATAGTTATAATACTCAAGAATCTATTTTTTGTCTAAGACAGTTGGGCTATATTTAAAGAGAAGATATTCTAAATTTTCAAAAAACTATCTTTAGCTTGCATTTATATTATCTAATAATTTATCAACTTGAATAAGAATTTCATTTGTAGAAATATCACACATACAAGGGGCATAAAGCTCTTTTGTCTTTTTCAAAAACTTACACTTACGCCTATTGCAGGGGACACATTCTTTCTTTGAAACAATATTAATCCCATTAGAAAAAACGCCTGTTCTATTTGCAGGCATCGACCCAAATAACCCAATACAACTTGTTTTTAAAGCAGAAGCCAAATGCAAAGGACCAGAATCCCCCGAAATTAGTATATCTGCCTCTTTATACAAAGCAACTGACTTTTCTAAAGAGAATTTTCCAACGCAATAAACAGAGTCTCTAATTTGAGATAGGGGTTTTAAGAAAGATTCATCCTCCCTTGCCCCAGTCAAAATAATTGTTCCGTTATACTTATCTTGGAGTTCATTGCCAAGTTTAATCCAAGAATCAAGAGGATATGTTCGGCCTTGTCGTTTTGCAAAAACACCACCAGCATTAAAAATAAAAATTGGTCTTTTAAGTTCTGCAAATTCACCTTTAACTTCAGAGGTAATATCAGGATTTAAAAACAAATCTAGCGATGATAGATGCTCAATCTCTGGCAATTTATCTTTGGCTGTTTTCCAGAAATTGTCCACAGCATGCATTTTAAAATCTTTTTTGTATACAGCTTGCTGTTTAATTCCTGCAAAAAATGCAAGGAGCAACATTTTTAGTGAAGGTTGTAGATTAATTACCAAATCGTAGTTTTCTTCTTTTAATTTTTTAGCCAACTCAACAAATTTCTTAGAAAATGGTTTTAATTGACCGGAATTTATAGCCCATACTTTATTTAAATCAGGATCAAAGCGTAAAAGTGGTTCTATCAATTCACTTGTAAGATAATGAATATCCAAACTAGGAAACTGTTTTTTCATAGAACGATAAACATTCGAAGTATGGCAAACGTCACCTATCGCACCAAAACGGATTATAAGCACTTTTTTATAAAAGTTTTTATCAGCAATTTCTTTTATTTTCATGTTAATACCACTCATGCTATTCAGATACTGTAAATTCAATTAATTAGCATGAAATTAATACCTAGAATTATATCAGAAATAGCTCTTTAAAGGAATATAAAAAAAGACAGTCATAGACTGTCTTTTAAATGGTGCCGCGTCTCGGAATCGAACCAAGGACACAGGGATTTTCAGTCCCTTGCTCTACCAACTGAGCTACCGAGGCGAAAGAAAGTGGCGACCCGGAAGGGGCTCGAACCCTCGGCCTCTAGCGTGACAGGCTAGCGCTCTAACCGACTGAGCTACCGGGCCACTTTTGGTGGGAACAACAGGGCTTGAACCTGTGACCCCCTGCTTGTAAGGC
>JAEYQN010000093.1 GCA_023409995.1 Cyanobacteria bacterium OH_CBB_238
CTTTCTACTACAGATGGACTTCCTGTTTTAAGCTCAACAGGAAAACAGATTACATTTAATAAAAATATTGTGGCTAGTAAGATTACAACTTCTTCCGATGGTACATTCTATTACCCGGATGATAAAAATGTACCGCAATCTCTTGGTATTAAGCTGGGTATCTATCAATTTTCCAACCCATCTGGATTAGAAAAAAATGATAGCAGTTTATATACTGCTACAGGAGCTAGTGGTACAGTTTTAAATGAAGCTACTAATAACAATCTGAAGAAAAGCAAATTAGTACAAGGATATTTGGAAGCTTCGAATGTACAAGTTGTTGATGAGATGGTTAATCTAATTGTTGCACAACGTGCATATGAAATGAACTCTAAAACTATTCAGGCTTCTGACGATATGATGTCACAGGCAAATCAACTAAAGAGGTAGTGATTTATGGATGTAAGTAATTTAAACTCTATGTATGCAGATTATTTATCGTCAACTACTGCAACAAATGAATCGGGGATAAAATTAGACTCTATGCTTGCGGCAGATCAGTCTGGTGCTTCAGACAAAGAGTTGATGGATGTTTGCAAGCAATTTGAATCCTATTTTTTGGAGCAGATTTTTAAAGAAATGAAGAAAACAATACCAGAAGAAGAGTATTCTTCCACTAGTGTTTCAACCAGATTGGATTTTTTTGAAGATCAGGCGATACAATCATTAGCAGCAGAGTCAACAGATAAGAATAGTCTTGGTCTTGCGCAGATGTTGTTTGAACAAATGAAGCGTAATTACGATATTTAAGTAAAAATGATTGAATACAAGATGAATTATAAAGAAGACTGCTTCTATTAAGCAGTCTTTTTGTGTTTCTAATGAATGACAGGAGAGATGCGTGGAAACAATTAAAGGATATATAGAACACATCATATACCGTAATGCCGACAATGGCTATACTGTATTTAATATGATCAGTGATGGGGAAGAGTTTACTTGCGTAGGCATAATGAAAACAGCAGACCAGGGAGAAATGTTGAAAGCACAGGGGGAATTTGCAGAGCACCCGATTTATGGCAGTCAGTTCAAAATGGAATCGTATGAGTTCATTTCCCCAGAAGATGCAGCCAGTATGGAGCGTTATTTGGGCTCTGGTGCGATCAAAGGAGTAGGAGCAGCACTTGCCTCAAGAATCATAAAAAGGTTCGGTGAGGATGCATTTCGTATTATTGAAGAAGAACCTATAAGACTTGTGGAAGTAAAGGGTATCAGCGAACGTAAAGCACATGAAATCGCATTACAGATGGAAGAGAAAAAAGAGATTCGAGAGGCTATGATATTTCTACAAAAATATGGGATCTCGAATACACTGGCAGTTAAAATTTACGATCGTTATGGAATGAAATTGTATGGAATCATGAATGAAAATCCTTATCTTCTGGCGGAAGACATATCGGGCATAGGTTTTCGTATTGCGGATGAAATCGCTACCAGGATTGGTATCCATACAGATTCTGACTATCGAATTCGAAGTGGTATTTTGTTCGTATTACTGCAGGCTACAGCGGACGGCAATCTTTATCTACCTGAAAATATTTTACTAAAAAGAGCAATGGAATTGCTTGAACTGAGCGCGGAACAGATTATCCCACAGCTAACTAATTTGATGATGGACAAAAAAATAATAATAAAAAAATCCGAAAACAGTAACAAGATTTACGCTGCCGTCAACTATTATGCGGAAATGGGCTGTGCAAGATTGATTCATGATTTAAATGTATCAATGGCTCCGGTAAAAGAAGTATTATCGTCAGAAGAGGATATTATTCTTAGAAAAATAGATACCTTGGAGGAGAGATTACATCTGTATTTGGACGAACTACAAAAAAAAGCCGTGATGGAAAGCATCTGTAACGGTATCTTTATTCTGTCAGGTGGACCCGGCACTGGAAAAACAACTACTATTAATATGATAATACAGTATTTTGTAGCAGAAGGAATGGATATTCTATTGGCAGCTCCCACAGGAAGAGCAGCAAAGCGAATGACAGAAACAACAGGATATGAAGCAAAGACCATACATAGGCTATTAGAGTTGAATGGCGCTGTGATGGAGGAAGATAGAAGAAATGCTACTTTTTTAAGAAATGGAGAAAATCCAATTGAAGCAGACATTATCATTATTGATGAGATGTCTATGGTAGATATATTTTTATTTCAATCATTATTAAAAGCAATTTGTGTTGGAACCCGATTGATCATGGTAGGTGATATTGACCAGTTGCCGTCTGTCGGACCAGGGCAGGTATTAAGAGATCTGATTCTTAGTGAGATGATACCTGTAGTCATTCTAAAAAAAATATTCAGGCAGGCTGGTGAAAGTGATATTGTCGTAAATGCGCATAAAATTAATGAAGGAAAAATGATATCGTTTGCGAATAAAAGCAAAGACTTTTTCTTTTTGGAGAGAACTGACGTAAATGTCATATATAAACATATGATTCAATTAATTAGTGATAAACTGCCTAAATATGTCAATGCTGTTCCTTATGATATTCAAGTTTTGACACCTATGAGAAAGGGGAGTCTGGGTGTAGAAGTCCTAAATCAGATATTGCAACAGTATTTAAATCCAAA
>JAEYQN010000103.1 GCA_023409995.1 Cyanobacteria bacterium OH_CBB_238
AAATAATCATGCTGCTAGCGTTGCAAAAGTTGTGGAAGAGCAAGATAAATTAAAAGATGACTGGTTTTATAATAATCTCGGCAAGGGCAGTGATGCATTAAGAGATGCAGAAGAAGCCAGTTATGGATATGCGGACGCTCTGCAAGAGGCAAAAGAAAAGGAAAAAACATACAGCGAAGCTGTTAAAGCTTCTCAAGCTGAATTAGACAGCATGAGTGGCACGGTAACCGAGTTTTACAAGGAACAAGGTATAGCTGCTGAATCAACAGATAAACTAGCAGGGGCCACAGAAAACGCTTCTGGCACCTTATCAGAAGCATCAAAAGAAGCAGAAGAAGCCTATAAGAAGATGCGAGAAGAAGCTAGAAGTTCTATTGAAGGGCAATTAAATCTTTGGGTAAAGTTTGACGGAAAGTCGGATAAATCAGGTAAAACACTAACCTCAAACCTAAAAAGTCAGATTAAAGGACTGAAGGATTGGAATAAAAACATTGCTAAAATCTCTAAAGTAAGTGGTGATGATTTTGTAAAAGCTTTAAAAGAAATGGGAGTTGGTTCTGCTGGTGAGATTGCTGCTCTTGCCAAAATGTCAAAGCCACAATTGCAAGAGTACGAAAGGCTCTGGAAAGAGCGTAACAAAGGAATTGAAACCAGCACAACTACAATGGTTGGAGAAGTACAGAAAAAGACAGCAGAAGTAGAGACTAAAATGTTGTCAAATATTGAGACTAATAACTGGGCTTGGCGATCTGGTGGATTTGGTAATGGCACAAATCTTGGAGACGGAATGCTGCAAGGTCTGAATTTCAAAGCACCATTTATTGTTGAAAAATCAAAAGAGATAATGAGAAATTCCATCAATGCAATGAAAAAAGAAGCAGATAGCCATTCTCCATCCAAGAAAACCATTAAGTTAGGTCAAGACCTTGGATCAGGTGTGCCAATTGGCCTAGAATCAAAAACCAAAGATATCCAGCGTGCAAGTGTTAGAATAATGAAGTCATCACTAGACAGCATGGGGAACACGATAAGGAAATCAAGTCAAACTAACGTATCACCTATTACCATTGACTACGACAAATTAGGTAAATCCGTTGTAAAAGCAATGAGCGGAATGTCAATCGATATCGACAATCGCACGTTTGGTAAATTAGTGGCAAGTGCAATGAGGGGGTAACAAGCATGAGTGATTTTACATTTAAGGGAATATCAGCAAGTAGCTTGGGTGTGGTTTTACAGACCATGCCCCCTATCACCAAGGCACCAATGAGATACGAGAAGGTTAATGTTGATGGAAGGGATGGCTCTGTACTGATACCTAAAGGATACGACAGTTATCCAAAGCCTTTATACATCGGTGTTAAAGATGTATCCAGGATAGATGATATCATTGCATGGCTTAATGGTAGTGGGAAACTGACAATCAGTAACGAAGAAGGTAAGTATTATGATGCTACCGTACTTGAACAAACAGACTTTACCAGCCTAAGAAAATTTAGAGAAGCAAATGCAATTTTTGAAATACAACCTTACAAGTACGCAGTCGCCAACGCTCCTCTGACGTTTACAAGCACTCTGGAGGTCAACAATGACGGTAATGTACCTTGCTTACCTAAGCTAACAATAACCGGAACAAGTGGCTGTACGGTCAAACTAGATGGTGTCGCGGTGTTTACGATTACCAGCATTGATACATCCATCACGATTGATAGCATGGAGACAAACTGTTATATTGGTGAAACATTGCTGAATCGAAGAATGATTGGCGACTTTCTAGAGATTCCAACTGGAAGTCATACAATAACTGTAACAGGAACTGCAATTACATCATGTAGATTGGAGTTGAACAAGAGATGGCGTTAGTGAAAATATTTAATGAAATAGACACTGATTTTTCCTCTAACGGAAATCGTCCATTGAAAGCGAAATACGCAGTGGCGCAGGAGGTAGTAAATGGCGATTATTACTTAGACTTAGAAGTATTTAATCGTGATCTAAAACATCTGCCTAAAATGGGTATCATAGCAGTAAAGTACAAAGGTAAATGGCAAGGATTTAGACTAGGCAATAAGCAATCACACAGAGACTATACATCCTTTAAATGTTGGCACGTATCATACGATATGCAAGATTACCTAATCCGTGATTTAAACCTAGATAACACAGCATTTAAGGTAGCCATAGCAAGTATTAAAAATGGTACAACTACAGTCAATCCGTTTACGATTACTACAGCAATCACTAACACAATAGATGCAGATATACATAACACTAGCCTACTAGACGTACTTTTTGCCCTGGTGGAAGAAGGTAATTATTACATTGCTAGGGATAATTATTCCATCAGTATAGTGACGACATTAGGCACAGATAAAGGAGTTACGGTTCAAGACGGTGCAAATTTAACGGTGCTAGATAAGTATGAGACTACAGATACGCTAGTCAATCAGCTATATCCATCCGTGATTTTTAATGATACAGAGTATGGTCTGTTAGGTGATGGTTTTATCGCAGATTATACCGTAATGGACAGGGTTTACACGCGCCACATAGAATTTGAACAGTTGCGCCCTGACTACTATCAATCACTGTGGAAAAAGTACACAGATACACTGGATGCGATTGATGATTTAAATTCGCGCAAGGAAAATGCCATAACAGATAGAGCCAAGTTACAGGCTGATAAAGTTGCGGTAGATGCAGATATCTCAGCAAAGAGGAAGGCTGTAGCCAATATCGAGAGTGCATTTAATACAAAGTATTGTTCAAGTCAAAGTACGTTGAATAAATTGTATAGTGATATCGTGTCAGCGTTGGCAAATGCCCTTTCCAAAGAACAAAAGACGCTCAATGGACTATTGATTAAATCAGAAGGCAAAAACAGCGCGTTAGATAGTAAAAACGCTACTTTAAAGGCAAAAGAGAAGTTATATGATACCTATACAAGCAAATCTTACAATTATAAGTCAAGCGAAAAGACACAGAATGGATATAAGAAAAAAGCTAAAGAAGTTAAAAAAGAAATCGATGCGCTAAGGAAGTCCGTAAGAAACCTAGAAACCGAAGTCCGTAAGATTGATGCAAGCATTCGTACATCACAATCTAAACTGGATGATATCAAAAAGTATCAAGATGACATATCCGACCCTATGGATGTTTCAAGTTACGACATTACTTCAATTATTAAATGTCTAAAGGGTTATGGATTAAAGCTGATAAATAACGCAGCGAAAGACTACGTAAATAGTCAATCCTACATTGAGGATAAAGACGATTTTCTTCAAGATATCGAGGAAAAATACAGTGAAATCTATGAATTAAAGGAAGAATCCGATAACCTAGCCAGTCAAATTAGTGAAACA
>JAEYQN010000122.1 GCA_023409995.1 Cyanobacteria bacterium OH_CBB_238
TTGTAAGAGGTACCGTTAGGGGTGTTGTTGCAATGACTTTAATTAGAATAGGAACACCAGCAATTGATTATTTAAAACAAGCTGCCCGATCAAACAAAGAATTTGAATGGATAACAAATTATCTTATTACCGAAATAAACGGAATTGCCGCTTAAACGCAAAATTATAAATAACATAATTATCAAAAATACCAACAATGTTGGTATTTTTTTGCATTTATTAGCAATTTTTCTTTTCATGTGTTTTACTATTGTTGAGAACGGTTTGTACCCATAATAATTAAATATATTTAGTATTGTAATAGAATTAAAGTTCATTTCTTGACTTTAAGACTAACAATTATATATCATGTTTGTAATAAAACAATTGAGAGGTCGAATGAAAAATTCAACACTGCACAGATCAAATTTATCTAGAGAAAGAATGGCACTTCTTGCAGAGTTAAGAGCTAGTAGAAATCAGCAGCAAGTTTCTGAAAACTCACAAACTGCATACAAAAGACCGAGCAAACAAAAGGAATTGGATCTTTTGTGGCAGAGTTTTAAAGTAAATCAGAAAGAAGAAAAGTCTCCAGGAATCTATCTTTTGACAGGCTTCATAGCTGGTGCTTTAAGTATGTTCTTAATGACTGCAGTAATAAGTATAAGCGCTAATTCAACTGATGAAATGGCTGATACTACACTAAACACACCAAAAATTGAGAAAAAAATACTACAAAAGAAACCTTCAAGATTGGCAATAGTTCCTCCGGATAAGCCCATAGAAGTTGCTACTGGATCAACTGAAGCATATACCGTGCAATCAGGAGATACTTTAGAAGGAATTATAATCAGATTTTATGGTAAATATGATCAGTCTAAAGTAGAAAAAATTAAAACAGCAAATAGTCTTGCGAATCCAGATTCTCTGTCTATTGGCCAAAAATTGGTGATTCCACTAGATTAATCAAACAAAATATTTAATGAAAAAAGCACATCTAGTATGTGCTTTTTTGTTGATCTATTTTCAATCTGTGTATTTGCTTATATGGAGAAGCATTATTATAGGATACAAATTCATTTTTTGGAGCCAAAGATTTTTTTATATATTCTCTATTGCGAATTTTTTCATAACTAAAGTACGTGCCTATTTTATCAGATATAAAATCCACAAAAACACGCTGTTTTTTATTCAGTGTGAAATCATTCAAATCTTTGACGATATACATATTATTATTTTAAAGTATTTTTAAATAAAATGCTTTATTTTTACAATATCCAACTTAATATATATTACATATATCATTTAAAGCATCAGATATGAAAGGTTTTTATCCCCATATGTTTTTGCTTTGATCAACCTAAAAGGTCTAATATCAATAGATTTAGCGCTTGGATGTTCCATTATAATCACACCATTATCCATTAATAAGTCTTGCTTAACAATCAAGTCTAATAAAACCTCATATAAATCAGAGTCATATGGAGGATCCATAAAAATAACATCGAACTTATTTGTTAATTTAAGAACAACTTTTTCCGCGACGCCAAAAATAAGGTTTATTTTAACATCTAAAAATTTAGCATTTTCTTTTATGTATTGAAAAGTTTTTCTATCTTTTTCAATAGCATGAACTGATGTAAATCCCCTTGATATCGCTTCAAAAGCCATAATTCCACTTCCTGAAAAAACATCTAAGAATGCAGCCCCTTCCGAATCAATCAATGAATCCAAAGTACTATAGAAAGCTTGCCTTGTTTTAGAAAGAGTCGGCTTAACATTTTGTGCATTCAATACTTTAATTTTTCTTGATTTTAAATAGCCACCCGTGATTTGCATGCCTGATACCTACAGTTCTACAGTATATCTTTTGTTCATAATAGTATCCCATCTATAGTAGCTATAATATATACGTATATTTTTAATTATGTTTATCCAGGTGGGGCTTACACTCTGAAAATACTGAGGATTATTATTGATATAGTGCATTGCTATTATTCCCTCATATCCCCTTGATACTCTTACTATTTCACATTGGCTTGCAGAAGCACTACACCAAACAGCCATTGCATCATTAGTTTCATTTCGCAAATAAGTAAGAGAGACATCACGATAATGCATTGTAGACTGACTTAACAAATAAGCCAGAACTTGTTTTGCAACCAAATCTCTTTTACTAAAAGCCCATTTATAAGAGTGGAAGACCACACTTTCTTTAAAGTCATCTTTTGCTTGCCCGGATGGAAAATATTGTACAATTGACTCTGTTGTTCTATTTTCATAAAAAGCCCGATACCAATTATCATTTGGAAAACTTACTAAAACTGTTTCATAAGCAAAACATACACATTGAAACATAAAACAAGTAACAATAGCAAAAGCTAGGTTTTTAAACAGTTTTCCAGATATTTTTTTCATTAGCCACAACAATTTCCACGTCTAAAGTACTTATTACATTTCTAAAAATTTCAACAACAAATTTTTCACTATCATAGTGTCCGATATCAAAAACTAAAAGATCACTTGCCTCTAGAACTTCATGATATTTTACATCACCAGTAATATATAAATCTATATCGGTAGAATTTAATTCTTTTACAAGCCCGCCGCCAGAACCGGCACAAAGTGCTATTTTTTGAATACTAGACACCTTAGAATCATTAACAACTTTAAGTTCATTTAGATTCAAACTACCTTTTATTTTTTTTATCAATTCATTAACATTCATGGGCTTATCAAGCTTTACTATACGGACAAAATCATCAAATTTTTCTGCATCCCCCAGATTCAATTTTGAAACCAGCGTGTCCGTAGTGCCTCCCGTGGCAACATCAAGATTAGTGTGCATTGAATAGATTTGTATATTATTTTTTATTGCATCAATGATAGCCGCCGAATTAATTTTTTTAATAGGGTCAAAAAACAAAGGATGATGCGAAAGAATAAAATCACAACCAGATTCAATCGCTTGAGAAACAACTTCTGCAGAGATATTTAGGGACAACATTACTTTATTTACTTCTGAAGCGGCTAAATCAATCTGCCACCCAGAATTATCCCAATGTTGAGCTGTATCAAGTGGCGCAAACTTATTTAAAACATTAATTAACTCAAGTGTTTTTACCATATATTTCCTTAAAAATTTTGATTGAGATATTTTCTTTTGTGTCTTTATCTATCTTAATCGATTTTAGGGATTTGTCTAACAAATAAACTTCATTGTACTCTGATGAAAAGCCAATATCTGATTTAGAGATATCATTTGCAACAATATAATCACAATTTTTACTCCTAATTTTTTTCTCAGCATTTTCTATTAAATTTTCACTTTCTGCACAAAAACCAATTATTAGCTGATCTTTTTTCTTTAACGAACAGACTTCTTTAAGTATATCCGGATTTTTAACAAGTTCTATCGTCAAAAAGTCCATATTCTCTTTTTTAATTTTTTGATCTGAAATTTTTTTAACCTTATAGTCTGACACTGCTGCTGCCATAACCAAAACATCAATATCATCAAGTGAATTTAGAACAGTAGCTCTCATCTGCTCTGCCGAATCAACTTTATTAACAAGATAAGGCTTTTCAACAGCAAATGTAGAAACCAAAGTCACTTCAGCACCTAGAGAAAAAGCTGTATCCGCCAATGCCAATCCCATCTTGCCAGAACTAAAGTTACCAATATATCTTACTGGATCTATGTTTTCCTTTGTACCGCCAGCAGTTATAAGGATTTTTTTTCCTGCCAAGAACTTTTCTCTACAAAGACTATTAGTAGTTGCTTCAAAGATAACTTTCGGTTCAGCTAATCTTCCTTTCCCATTATAGCCACAGGCAAGGAATCCTTCTTCAGGATCAATAAAAATAGCACCATTCGTCTTAAGTTTGGCTATATTTTTTTGCACAAAAATATTTTCCCACATTCCTGTATTCATAGAAGGCGCAATAATCATACATCCTTTATACGCACAAGCGATTGACGTAAAAAGATTATCACATAATCCATTAGCTATTTTGCCAATTGTATTTGCTGAAGCTGGAGCAATAACAAAACAATCAGCCCAATCAGCAAGAGAAATATGCTCTGGTTTATAATCATCAATGTCAAACTGGTCAACGTAAACCTGATTTTGGCTTAAGGATTGCAATGTAGTTTTGGTAACAAATTCCAATGCATTAGGAGTCAAGACAACTTTTACATCAGCTCCCTTTTTTTTATACATTCTTATCAGTTCTATAACTTTATAGGCCGCAATAGCACCTGTTATGCCAACTAATATATTTTTTCCTGAAAGCATCATGCATGCCTTTCTTGATCAAATATCTCTTGGAGTTGAGATACCGCTGCATTTAAATCATCATTTACAATTTTATAATCAAAGTTTTCTGAAGCTTTCAATTCGTTGCGCGCAAAATCTAAACGAACTTGAATAGTAGCCTCATCTTCCGTATTTCTTCCCCTTAAACGTTCTTCCAAAATTTCTTGAGAAGGCGGCAGAATAAAAATCAATATTGCATCTTTGATTTTTTCCTTAACCTGGAAAGCACCCTGTGTTTCAATCTCTAATATTAAATCAATACCCTTTGCCAAAGATTTTTCCACAAAACTTTGTTTTGTCCCATAAAAATTATTACTAAATACAGCCCATTCCAAAAATTCGTTATTTTCTATTGATTTTTTAAAATCTTCTTCAGCTGTAAAAAAATAATTAACACCATCAACCTCTCCTGGGCGAGGTTTTCTAGTCGTAGCAGAAATAGAGAGCTTAAGAGAAGGATTATTCTCCATAAATTTATTTATTACTGTTCCTTTCCCAACTCCGGAACACCCAGCTATTATAAATAATCGTCCTTGCATTTTTCCTCTTCAATTTTTAATAAATTATACTCGAAGCGCTCAAGATAATCCAGCAAAGTAGAGATTTTATTATATGATAATATCGTAAAATTATGCAAAGCGGAAAATACATAGTCACACATATTGAAAAAATATGATAAAATACATACGTTGAAGGTTTTTGTGGTAATCTAAATGAATTTTGCTAACTTTTTTAGAAATATTTTTAAACAAAATAACGACAACAATTCGAGAGTAATATACCTTCTCAATGAAAAATTATCCCTCAAC
Source organism: Cyanobacteria bacterium OH_CBB_238 (assembly GCA_023409995.1). GTDB lineage: Bacteria > Cyanobacteriota > Vampirovibrionia > Gastranaerophilales > Gastranaerophilaceae > JAEYQN01. The sequence continues at coordinate 5,108 of JAEYQN010000122.1, forward strand.
CAACAACAACTTACAAAATACATTAATAAATTTCTTCAAAATGAAGAAAAATGGAAATTAATAAACTATTTAATAAAAAATATAAACTCAACTCTTGAAATAGAAGACCTACTGAAACTTATTTGCTCACAGATAATGAGACTTGTAAGTTCTGATATCTGCAGTATATACATATATGATCAAGATACTCATAAGTTGGTTAGAAAATATACAGATAACGCTTATGATTGTGAAGAGCAAAAATATATGGAAAGCTTTATAAAAGAGAAAAATATTTTTGTTGATAAATTTATCAATACCAATCTCGAAATATGTTCTTCTTCCATAAAAGGGTACTTAAATGATAATCTCGACAGAAAATATCACATAACTCCAATCATAACGAATCAGAACTTCTTCGGCATTATATTTTTGTATAAAGAATTTGAATACATTAATGATGAAGAAATAAATATATTACAAATTATTGCTGAAAATATAGTTATGGCAATAAAAAATGCGGAATTATACCAGAAAGTCAAAGAAAGTAATAGAAACAAAGTAGAATTTATTGCAACCCTATCTCATGAATTTAAAACACCATTAAATACAATAATTGGTTTTTCAGAGATAATGAAAACAGAGGACTCTGTTGATCATAACCAGGTTAAAAAATATTCAGACAATATTTATAATTGTTCAAAACACCTTTTAAAATTAATTGAGGATATTCAAGATGCATCTATTGCAGAATCTGGAAATATAAGCCTATATTATGAAAAGTTCAATGCCAAAACCGTAATCTTAGATTGCTTGTCTCAAATGGAAGGCCTAATAAAAAGAAAAGATATACAAATCAGCAGCATCTTAGTGGACACTATTATCAATGCCGATTTGAAAAGATTTCGGCAAGTTATTTATAATTTGTTTAGTAACGCAATAAAATTTTCCAATATAAATGGGAAAATAAGCATAATATCTTTCCTTACAAATAATAACTTCCAATTTGAAATAACAAATTTTGGTAGAACTATTGATGAATGCGAAAAAAACAAACTATTTAACTTATTTTACCAAAGCAATCCATCTACACAAAATCACTATGAAGGGGCAGGAATAGGACTTGCATTGTGTAAGAAGATTATTGGATTACATAACGGCGATATTGACTATGCATCAAGCCGTGAAGAAGGTACTACCTTTTGGTTTTCTTTGCCTGTAGCCGGGGTTAAACCCACTCTAAGCGAAGAAGATCGAAAAAACTTTAACAACTCCTAAAAAGCTTTCTTTAAAATTTGCAGACTTCAAAAATGATAAGCAGAAATTTTGCTTATCATTTTTAATATTAACTTAACTAGCCAAAATAAAATGCGACACGAAGTCGCATAAGTCAAGAAAGGAATGGTTAGACTATTAATTTATATGATTATTACATAAATTTGCATACTACGCAAATTTGTGAATATTTGTTAACATAATTTAATATAATTGCAAAAGCAAGAATTATATGGGTTTTACAAACACAAATTTGACTGATAAAATTAAGAAAACGTTAAACGGAGACTACATGAATATCGGAATAATATCCTTAGGACTTATTGGCGGGTCAATCCTTAAATCTCTTTCTGATTTAAACCACAACATAATAGCAATATCGCAAAACCCAACTACACTTGCTAAAGCAGAAAAATACACCAATAAAATATCTAGTAACCTGGAGGACTTAAAAATATGTGATGTAGTTTTTGTTTGCTGCCCAATAAGAAATACCATTGAGATACTTAATAAACTTGATTCCATTGTTGAAAATGAATGTATAGTAATGGATGTAGCAAGCATAAAAGAATTTGTAATGAACACAAAGCACAATTATAAATTTATTGGATCTCATCCAATGGCCGGAACAGAGTTTAACGGATTTGAGGCATCATTTAAGGACTTGTTTAAAGGAGCAAAATGGGTATTAACTCCAAGTAAAGAAATAACATCAAAAGAGTTAGATTTAGCAACAGAGATAATACAATCTATGGGAGCCACCACGATTGTTGCAAATGCAACAGAACATGATGAAGCAGTTGCATTAATAAGTCATATGCCCATGTTAGTATCTCAGGCTATATTTAAAAGCGCACAAAGCAATGAACTTGCATTACGGTTAGCTTCAAGCGGTTTTAGAGACATGACAAGACTAGCAATGTCAAACCCCACTATGGCAGATGATATGATAAATTTTAATGGAACAAATATCGAAAAATCCCTAGCAATAATGGAAGAGTCTATTAACAGCCTTAAAACAAATAATTACAAAGAGATGCTTTTAAATTTAAAAGCATCTCGTGAAAAAATGTACTCTAAAGAAGGCAAAAACATTATTTCTTAGAGTCAAAAGCTTTTTTTATAGACGCCTTAAAGTCAGGCTTTAACACTCCAACTTCAGTGATGATACCAGAAATCAATTCATTAGGAGTAACATCAAATCCCGGATTTATAATATTTACACCTTCAGCACAAACCCAATCTCCATTGATGTGAGTTACTTCATCATGCGAGCGCTCTTCAATAGGAATTTCTTTACCTGACGAAATAGATATATCTATAGTAGAAAGAGGCGCAGCAATATAGAATGGAACATTATGATATTTTGCTGCTATTGCAACTGTATATGTTCCAATTTTATTTGCTGTATCCCCATTTGCCGCAATTCTATCTGCTCCAACAACGACCATGTCTATCATACCTTTACTCATAAAATAAGAGCACATTCCATCAGTTATGAGGGTTGTGGGGATTCCATCCATTGTTAATTCCCACGTTGTGAGCCTCGCTCCCTGCTGCCTTGGACGAGTTTCATCTGCAAAAACCTTAACAGTATTATCTTTAGCATATGCGCTTCTGATAACACCAAGCGCTGTGCCATATCCAACAGTTGCTAACGCGCCAGCATTACAATGTGTCAAAATAGTTGCACCTTTGGGCACCAATTCAGCACCAAAGTCACCCATTTTCTTATTTATTTCTACATCTTCATTTTCCATTTTTATTGCATTATCAACAAGAAGCCCTACCAACTCTTCAACACTCAAATTAGAATTATTTAAAGCAAGTTTTAGTTGAGTATCAACAGCCCACATTAAATTAACTGCTGTAGGTCTTGAGCTTTTCAAATATTCAGCTTTTTCTATCAATTTAGATATAAAAACTTTAGGATCATCAATTTCATTTGCAAGTTCTTGAGCAGAAAGGGCAAGCCCATGTGCACCTGCTATTCCTATTGCTGGAGCACCTCTGACGATCATATCTTTTATCGCAAAAAACATTTCTTCGCAAGTTTTAATGTCTACTAATTTAAATTCTCTAGGTAAGATGGTTTGATCTATCATTCTGGAAAAATTATCTACCCACTCAATAGTTTTTATTTTAGATTCAAATGCCATAATATTATTAACTTTCTATATTAAATGTCTCTGTTTGTTCTTCTTCATTCAACAACTGCTCGTTAAAATATACCGCAGCTAAGCCAGAAAATGCATTCATTAGTGCGCTTAAAATAGCAACAAAAAAGACCATCATTACTAAAACAATAAAGCCAATTCTAAACAACATACTTACACCCATGTAATAAGAATCTTTAATAAACAACCCAAGTATAGTAGCTATAGGAACAAAGGTAATAGAAAAACCTATAAAAGACGTAAAACCTATAAATGCACCATAAACACCACCATCTCGAGGGGTTAATCGCCCTAGAAAATCATTTTTTTTCATAAAAGTAAGCACAATTGCACCAGCCAAAAACATTTCCGCTATAAAAGACAAAATCCCAACGTAGGGAATTATCGAAATAACGCCTAATATTGCACCTAAGATCAACGATAATATCGAAGTTTGTTTTAATAATACTTTATTCATATAGTCTCTCCTTACCTAACATGCACTGCGTGCGTGACACAATGCTATTGCTATAGAATCCAATGTATCATCCAATTTAGGAAGATTTTTATACTTAATAGAAAGTTCCACCATTTTTCCTACTTCTTCTTTTGTGGCTCTACCATACCCGGTAATAACCTGTTTAACAACCATTGGAGTATATTCATATATCGGAACTTCATATTTTTCCAGAGCCATAAGGATAACTCCTCTTGCCTCTGCTACAGGAATTATTGTTTTTGCATTTTTAAAGAAAAATAGCTTTTCAACACTCGCAACCTCTGGGCGAAATTTTTCGATAAGAATTGAAATATCCGTCATAATTTCGAGAAGACGAGCAGAGTCGCTAAGCTTTTTATCTGTCCTTATTGAGCCGGAAGACACCAGAATGTTCTCTCCATTTTCAATATCTACAACAGAATAGCCAACAATTGCCATCCCAGGATCTATACCAATTATTCTCATTCCTAGATTATAGAACAGGCAACAACAAATGCCAATATTTAACAAAAATTATGAAAAAAGAGGGAACGCTATCTTGCGTACCCTCTTTAATTTTTATTATTATCTTAATCTACTATGCACCAGCACCAGATTTTGAAATAATTTCAGTTTCAATGTTAGTAGGAACTTGTTCATATTTGCTGAACTCCATAGAGAAAGTTCCTCTACCTTGAGTTTTTGATCTAATATCTGTAGAATATCCGAACATTTCAGACAATGGAACAATTGATTTAATTTTCTGAATTCCGGTTCCTTCTATCATCTCCATACCTTCAATTCTTCCACGTCTAGAAGAAATATCACCAATTATATCACCGGTATTTTCTTCAGGTACTTCAATTTCAACCTTCATCATAGGCTCAAGAAGACAAGGTTTTGATTTTCTAACACCTTCTTTAATCGCCATAGATCCAGCAATTTTGAACGCCATTTCTGAAGAGTCAACATCGTGGTATGATCCATCGTATAACGTAACTTTTACGTCAATAACCGGGAATCCTGCCAAAATACCACCCTCAAGAGCTTCTTCCATACCTCTTCTAGCTGGTTCAATATATTCTTTAGGAATTGCACCACCAACGATTTTATTTTCAAATACAAATCCTGCATTTTCTTCAGCCGGTTCAATTTTAATTTTAACGTGACCGTACTGACCTTTACCACCTGATTGTCTGATAAATTTAGAATCGTGATCTGCATTGCCTCTAATTGTTTCTCTATATGCGACTTGAGGCTTACCAACATTAGCATCAACTTTAAATTCTCTAAGCATTCTGTCTACGATAATTTCTAAGTGAAGTTCACCCATACCAGCAATAATCGTTTGCCCTGTTTCAGAATCAGTTGAAACTCTGAAGGAAGGATCTTCTTCAGCAAGTTTTTGAAGAGCAATACCCATTTTATCTTGGTCAGCTTTTGTTTTAGGCTCAATCGCAACACTTATTACAGGAGTTGGGAATGTCATTTTTTCCAAGATTACAGGATTTTTTTCATCACACAATGTATCACCAGTTGTAGTATCTTTCAACCCAACAGCCGCACAGATATCACCTGCATATACTTCTGTAATTTCATTTCTCTGATCAGCTTGCATTTGAACAAGTCTTGAAATACGTTCTTTTTTGCCGTTTGTGGAGTTAATAACATAAGAACCTGACTTAAGAACACCCGAGTATACTCTTAAGAATGTTAACCTACCAACATATGGGTCTGTCATAACTTTGAATGCTAATGCAGCAAATGGTTCATCATCTGAAGAATGTTTTTCAACTTTTGTTCCATCTTCAAGCTCACCCTGGATTGCTTTTACGTCAAGAGGTGATGGCATATAGTCAATAACTGCATCAAGAAGCAATTGAACACCTTTATTTTTGAACGCTGTACCACAAGTTACAGGAACAAGTTTATTATCACAAACTGCTTTTCTTAAAACTGATTTTAGTTCTTCAACAGTGGGCTCTTCACCCTCCAAGAACTTCATCATTAATTCGTCATCTTGCTCAGAAATAGCTTCAACAAGAGCCGCTCTATATTCTTGAGCTTGTTCAAGCATATCTGTAGGAATATCTTCAACCTTAATATCTGTTCCTAAGTCATTTGTATATATATGAGCTTTCATTTCAATAAGGTCAATAATACCTTTCATTTGGTCTTCAGCACCAATAGGTAACTGGATAGGATGAGCATTAGCACCAAGACGATTTTTCACCTGATCAACAACTCTATAGAAGTTAGCGCCTGTTCTATCCATTTTATTAACAAATACCATTCTTGGAACTTCGTATCTATTAGCCTGTCTCCAAACTGTTTCTGATTGAGACTGAACACCACCAACAGCACAAAACACAGCAACAACACCATCTAATACACGAAGAGAACGCTCTACTTCAATAGTGAAGTCAACGTGGCCAGGTGTGTCGATTATGTTAACTTGGTAATTTTTCCAGAATGAAGTAACTGCAGCTGAGGTAATTGTAATACCTCTTTCTCTTTCTTGTTCCATCCAGTCGGTAGCAGCAGCACCATCGTGTACTTCTCCGATTTTGTGAATTTTACCTGTGTAGAAAAGGATACGCTCTGTGGTAGTTGTTTTCCCGGCATCGATGTGAGCCGCAATACCAATGTTTCTCACTTTCTCTAATGGAGTTTGTCTTGCCATTTTTTGTTTTCCTTTATTTTTATACTACTATTTGTTATTGCAGAATTTTGTGTTCAAAATTCAAACCCACTATATTTAGTGGAGAACAGGACCTTAGAAATGCTTTAGTCTATCTGTTCAAAATGAATATGATAGTACTCTGCCATCATATACAAATTTTTACATAAAAATGATTTTTTTTAAACTAATTGTTTACAACCTTTAACTCAATAACAACTTTTGTAATATATGCTATTATTAACAAGCAAAGTTATTTTGGAAAGGCAGTTATGAAAAAAATATTTATTCAAGATATTGGAAATTACGATGGGCAAGAAGTAAAAATTCACGGCTGGCTTTATAACAAACGCTCTAGCGGCAAGCTTCATTTTTTGCAGTTAAGAGATGGAACAGCTGAAATACAAGCTGTATTTTTCAAAGGCAACGTTTCTGACGAAACATTTGAGCTAGCCGGAAGAATAACGCAAGAATCTTCAATTGAAATAACTGGAACAGTAAAAAAGCATGAGCGTTCCAAGGTTGGATACGAAATAGACGCAAAAGAAGTAACAATTATTTCGGAAGCTAAAGATTATCCAATAACCCCTAAAGAACATGGAACACATTTTCTAATGGAACACCGCCACATTTGGCTTCGGTCTTTAAGACAAAAAGCAATCTTAAATGTAAGACATAGAATAATAAAATCCGTAAGAGACTTTTTTGACAATAAAGGATTTACACTTGTTGACGCTCCTATTTTTACACCTAATGCCTGTGAAGGAACAACAAATCTGTTTGAAACAGATTATTTCGATCAAAAAGCATACCTTACACAATCTGGTCAACTATATATGGAAGCAGCTGCCATGGCGGTGGGCAAAGCATATTGTTTTGGCCCAACTTTCAGAGCAGAAAAATCAAAAACCAGAAGACATCTAACAGAATTCTGGATGGTTGAGCCAGAAATTGCATTCTTTGATATTTATGACGATATGGACTTAGCAGAAGAATTTGTAGAATACATTGTTCAAGAAGTAGTGAAACACAATAAAGCTGATCTTGAGACACTAGAAAGAGATATAACAAAATTAGAAAATATTTCAAGACCATTCCCAAGAATCACATACGATGAAGCGATAGAAATTCTTCACAAAAAAGGAAATGATACTCCTTGGGGAGAGGATTTTGGTGGAGACGAAGAAACTTTAATTTCAGAAGAGTTTGACAAACCAGTAATGATACACCATTACCCAATGTCAGTAAAAGCATTCTATATGAAACAAGAGGGCGATAAGGCTGCTTGCGTTGATATGATAGCCCCGGAAGGATATGGAGAAATGATAGGCGGTGGCCAGAGAGAAGATGATTTAGAAAAACTGAAAGAAAAAATTAAAGAACATGGCTTGTCCGAAGAAGTTTTCGAATGGTATTTAGACTTAAGAAAATATGGTTCAGTTCCTCATGCAGGTTTTGGATTAGGCATAGAACGGACAGTTGCTTGGATATGCGGATTGCATCACGTAAGAGAAACAATTCCATTCCCAAGACTAATGGATAGACTAAAGCCATAAAAATTTAAAGGAGCCTTTAGCTCCTTTTTTTTATTTAGCATTAACAAAAAATCACCTTAATACTTGTTTACACTTATGTATATAATAGTCAATTTATATATACTAAATTTGTTTATAAACTTATAAGAGTTGAGGAACACAAAAGGAGAGAAACAATGACAAGTATTGATTCATCTGTAGGAAAAAATAGCAGCATTGGCTTTGCAGCATTAACAAGAAAAAAACAAGAATTAACAGAATACCTACAAAAACTAACGAATCAGTCAACTGGCAATAAAAAAGATAAAACAGCAACAACAACAGACTATGAAACAATAAATTCCGACATTAGCAAATACACAAAGCAACTTGAAGAAATGAAAAAAGCTATGTCATCACCAATACAAACAGCAAATGCTCAATATTCAGACTAGATCAAACATTACTAATAATAAAATCTAATGCTCCACAAAAGTGGAGCTTTTTGTGACTAAATTATTACAATAACAGAATATGTTATAATGCTTGTGTTAAGGAGAAATTCAATTATGAACAAACAAGCATTAGAGTATTTTAAAAACGGATTTTCATGTTCTGAATCCATAATAAAGGCAGCAATAGATGAAGGTTTAGTATCAAAAGAACTTCTTCCTGTTGCAACATCTTTTTCTGGAGGTATGGGGTCTGGGTGTCTGTGTGGCGCCGTGGCAGGAGCACAAATGGTGATAGGGGCTATCCATGGAAAAGATGAAAAGAAACGAGATGGACTAAAGGCTCGAGAATTGGCAAAAAAAATAATAGAAGATTTCAAAGAAAAAAATAAATATACCTGCTGCAAAGCCCTTACCTCTGGCTTTGATTTTAGCTCTCCAGAGAGAAGACGTCATTGTGCAAAAATGGTGGAAGACTGTGGGCTGATTTTAGAAGCGATATTCGAAAAAGATAAACAAAAGGTATAAAAATGCAAAACTTTGTATATAAAAATCCAACTAAAATAATATTTGGAAAAGATACAGTTAAAGAAATAGGAAAAGAAATAAAACCATATGCAACAAAAGTTCTTTTAACATATGGAAAATCAAGCATAAAAACAAGCGGAACATATGACAATATTATTTCATCGCTAAAAGAAAACGGAATTGAGTGGATAGAACACTCTGGAATTCAAGCAAACCCTTTATTGTCACATACCAGAGAGGGAATCAAAAAAGCAAAAGACAATAACATCGATGCTATTTTGGCTGTTGGAGGCGGAAGCGTTATTGACGAAAGCAAAGCAATAGCACTTGGAGCAAAGCATAATGTCGATGTTTGGGATTTAATATTAAATAAAGAAAAAGTAGATGGGGCACTTCCAATATTTACAGTATTAACAATTCCTGCAACAGGGTCAGAAATGAACATGGGGCTTGTAATAACTAACGACGAAACACTTGATAAATTTGGATGGGGAAACCCAGCACTTTATCCGATCACATCAATATTAGATCCAACACTTACATTAACAATACCAAAAGAACAAACAGCCTATACAAGTGTAGATATAATAGCGCATTCTATTGAAGCTTATTTTACAAAAGAAGATTACGATACACCATATATTGATGGCTACGTAGAAAACTTGGTTAAGAGCGTAATAAATTCAGCATCCAGACTAATGACTAACCTACAAGATATAGAAGCAAGAGCTAATCTTATGTGGACAGCAACTTGTGCATGGAACGGAATGAATCACTGCGGTGTCGGCAAATTCTTCCTTAATAATCACCAAATGGAGCACCCAATAACTGCTATTTATGGAATAGCCCATGGAGCAGGTCTATCCATTTTAATACCAGCTTGGATGACTTATTTTAAAGAATCAAAAAAAGAGCGATTAGAGAAATTCTTTAAATCAATCTTTGACACAACGAATATCGAAGAAGGCATACAACAATTAAAGAAATTTTTCAATAAACTTGGAGCTCCAACCTCTTTTAGCGAAGCGCAAATTAACACTCCAGATATAGCAAAACTTGTTGAATTAGCGCTAAGAGGAGGTGCGCACAGAGGCTCAAACTTATCAGAAGAACAAATAAAAAGCATATATAAATTAGCAATATAAAGGAAAAGAGAATGAACAAACGAGCGCAAGATGAATTAAAAAAACTGCTGAAAGGCAACGAGAATTTTGTAAATTCAACACCTACAGCAACAAATAAAAATCTAAATACCCTCAAAAGCCTAACTGAATCTCAAAAGCCAGGAGCAATAGTATTAAGTTGTTCTGACTCAAGGGTAATTCCAGAAGTTATTTTTGATGCAGGCATTGGAGACTTATTTGTAGTCAGAACAGCAGGAATCGGCGTAGGCCCAAACATTATTGAGAGTATAGAATTTGGGATAGTAGAGCTAAAGATCCCTCTTTTGGTAGTTTTAGGACATGATAATTGTGGAGTAATGAAATATGCAAAAGATAAATATCCAGAACCACTAGAAGATTTCTACGCACTCATGAACTCAGTTTATCCTGTTCTGGGAGAAAATAGTTGCCTAAACGATATTGCAAAAAAACATACTCATTTAACAAAAAATGTATTACTTAAAAGGTCGTATATAATACGTGAAGCATACTCAAATCATGATTTAAGTATTGTAGAAGCACATCTTAATTTTGAAACAGGAAAAACTGAATTACTCTAATGAAATAGATTCCTTTAAGTTATTATTTTTTAGTTCGCGAAGAGCCTCTATAACCATAGAGGCTTTTGAACTATTTAACAAATCCTCTATCCTAATAATTGCATCATCCAACTGAACATTTCCTGTCATTTAAAACTTCCTCAAGTCTACAACATTAATATTTTAGTTGTTTATTTAAAGCTATTCATCATTCAACAAAATGAGCTTGTGCAACTTTAGGTCTTTGCAATGATAAAAGTAAATCTTGCGGATAAACCTCTTCGGTTTGTCCCAAGGTACCATTAATGATGAAAAAATCCACCTTTTCACCCGGCTTTATACATAATTCATTAAACGGTATAGACATCTCCACAACATCATAGTATGCATAATTAACATCATTATTTAATTTTAAAACCCACAAATTATCCTTTATCGCCTTGGAAAATTGTAAGGGATAAAATCCATCTTTAAACAGCGTAACCTTAATTTCATGAGTGTATCCATCCTTCAGAATTGGAAAAATATAATCAGGCTTGTTAACTGTTCTAATTGGAGCAGTATATGCAGAGTGTTCGTTATAACACTTAAAATAAACATATATTTGATATATGGATTTAAAATTTCCTTTTAGATCAAGAATATAAGGATTAACCTCAAATCTCAAATATATATTATCTTCATCACAACCAAAATATATGCTATTAAACAATTTATTTTCCTGAGGAATAGGGCCCGCAGGAATGTCAATGCATCCTGCATTCATCCATTCATCATTATGCATTTCTCTTCCATTTACAATTGGAGAGATTGTTTTCTTTGGGGCACGCGAAGGCTTACCAATAAAAGAAATTAAAGGAGATTCCAAGTATTTTGGTATTTTTTTATCCAGCAAAAGATATATATTTTTCAAATGTTCTCTAAACAAATAGTCGAATATGTGATCTTGCCCTGAATCATTGGGTTCACCATACCACCAAAACCAATCACTACCTTCAGCAATATATAGTTCATTTTTTGCTATAGCTAAAAGCTCTGGGGCAATACCTTCTTTTTCAAACTCTTTTAAGTCGAGGTATGTCCTAGAAAGATATTTCCAAGCCAAGTTTTTTGTAGGCTCAGCAACCCATAGCTGAAAGTCTCTATTTATCCAAGATCCAGAAGCAAGTGTATTCAACTTCTTAAAGTTAGCAGAAGTATCTATATAATCACTAACTAAAACCGTGGACAATGTCTTGTCTCTACTTATAAGCTTATATAGTGTTTCAAGAAACTGCGCTCCATCATGCGAATAGCTTTCCCAGCTATTTTCGCCATCCATTGCAATAGTAAGTAAGTGCTCTTTGTCAGGGGAGTTCTGCAATTTATTTTGAACAGTCTTTATTCTACTGTACAAATCACTAGCAGCAGCAACACTGTCATGGTGGGGATATTCAAAACTTATTAAATTAGGAATTACCGAATCTCTAAATACAATATTAATATCCCCATTTTTAGATTCATAATTGTAAACATTACAAAGCTCATAAGGATCTTCTAAAAAGCCTTTGAAGTCACGAACAAATTCTTTTTTTATAGAATTAGCAAGAATTCCTTCATCAGAAATAGTCCATTTTATGCCTAATTCAGAAAAAGCATCCAATGTTTTTGGGCTAACACAATGCTCTGATGGCCAAAGCCCAATTGGTCTTTTGCCAAATGTTTCTTCCATCTTATCCAGCGCCATTTTTATTTGCATTTTAGCATCGTCTGCCATACTATTTTTAGTTTCAGGCAAAGGGTAACGAACCGTGGATTTCTTAGCTACACCCATATCAAACATTAGTGGCAGTATTGGATGATAATAAGGACTTGTTGTTATTTCAATTTTTCCATCTTCTTGATATTTTTTAAACGAAGGAATTATTTTAGAAATAATCCTTCTTTGAATATCTATAATCATTTCCCTATCTTCAAGAGTAAAATTTTGTTCTTTTTGAACTAATTGACCAATCTCGGGATAAACATTTTTCCAGATAGGGTCAAACCAAATCAGGTTATACCACCCCATTATGTCAGAATATTCTTGATCTGAAAAATCATTAATATCTACATCTTCTTTTAAATAACGTTTCTGATACAAAGAGCTGTAATAACTATGATGAGCAATCAAGTTAGCATAATTAGCATCAAAAAAATAATTTAGAATATATTGTTTATCATCATCACTCAGCTCTGCAATAGGCGTAACGGTGAGTCTGGAATGAATATCATGGGCACCATTATTAGCATAATCTTCAATTGTATCGATAAGTGCTGGAACTAGATTAAAGTTAAGTTTAAGGCTTGGGAATTTATCTAAAAATAAAAGCATATCCAAGTAGTCTTTTATGGCATGTAACCTTGTCCATGGCATTAACCTTATCCCTTGAGGCTGAGCCTGATAATTAGGTTGATGCATATGCCAAATAAAAGCTATAGATAATTTTTTCTGCATACTTAACTCCATTTGTAAAAAATAATATCATAATGCACAGGTATTAGAAAGAGCTTACTGATTAAATCATCCTTTAGCTTGATATTGTTTATGAAGAAATATTACAAACATTTATTCTACATTTTCTTTACTATATCTAGTTGTTGAGGACTTCAAAAAAAATAGTACAAAAAATAGCATACTAACTTATTCACAATAGTATAAAAAAATGATTTAATATAGAAAATAAATTGAAGAGTCAAATTAGTTTAAAGATATAACGTATGCGCAAAAAATCAACTAAATGCATACGTATCACGGTCACAGATGGCAAATCTATGACTTTAGGGGAGGAGATTTGGAATAAATCCAATTAGTAGCCGCACATGATGCGGCTTTTGTTTTAGAGTTTTGATAACTCTAAAAAATAGCAATAAGAAAATTAAGCAAACTACGCTCTAGAAAAAACTTCAACATCTAACGAATCTGTTGTTTCTGCTAAAAAATATGCAGCAGAAGCTATCATTGATGCATTATCTGTGCAATATTTCATTGCAGGAGCATATATTCTATAACCGAGTGATTCTAATGCAAAAAACTTCTTCCTTATTTCAGAATTAGCCGCGACACCGCCACCGAGGGCAATTTTCTTAGCTCCTAAATTTTCTGCAGCTTTCAAAGTTTTTTTAAATAATGTCTTTGTTATACATTCTTGAAAACTTGCAGCAATGTCTTCTTTTGGAAGCTCATTTGATTCTTTTTTTAATTTTTGAACCAGTTGTAGAACTGCTGTTTTAAGTCCGGAAAAACTGAAGTCGTATTCACCGACTCTTGCTTCAGTAAATTTATAAGCATTAGGATTCCCACTTGGAGCCATTCTATCCAAATTCAAACCACCAGGATACGGCAATCCAAGAAGCCTTGCAACTTTATCATAAGCTTCACCTGTAGCGTCATCAATTGTTTCACCAACTATTGATTGCTCTAAATAGCTGTCAACTTTTATAATTTGAGTATGCCCACCACTAACCAACAAAGCAACAAATGGGGGCTCTAAATCCGTATCAATGTAATTTGCACATACATGAGCATTTAAATGATTAACTCCAATAAATGGCTTATCATATGTTACTGCCATGGCTTTAGCGGCATTGAGCCCAACCAACAAACATCCAACCAACCCAGGACCAACCGTAGCAGCGATTGCTGTGATTTCAGCAGGGGTCATTTTAGCTTGTTGAAAAGCCTCCTCAATCACAAGATTGATAGATTCTAAGTGTTCACGGGCAGCAACTTCAGGCACCACTCCCCCAAATTCCCTATGTGTTTTAATTTGAGAAGCAACAACATTTGCCATAACCTCTCTACCATTTTTAACAATGGCACAGGCTGTTTCATCACAACTGGATTCAATTGCAAGAATAATAACATCTTCTTTTGAGTCAGGGCCTATAAAAACGCTTTGATTGGTTATTGGGGTTTTAAATTCTTTTATCATAGCCCTAGCTCTTCCGGTGAAGCTATTTTCCCAAATATAGCACTTGCCGCAGCCACAGCTGGAGAAGCCAAGTAAACTTCACTATCAACATGTCCCATTCTTCCAACAAAGTTTCTATTTGTTGTAGAAATAGCTCTTTCGCCAGCAGCAAGTATACCTGCATGTCCGCCAAGACATGGTCCACAAGTAGGAGTTGATACAGCACCGCCAGCTTCCACAATTGTTTGGACATACCCCGCTTCAATTGCTCTTAAATAAATATCTTGAGTTCCAGGGAAAACAATCAATCTTACATCTTTATGAACTTGATTTCCTTTTAATATTTCTGCGGCAATTTTCAGATCAGAAAGTCTTCCATTTGTGCAACTCCCAATCACAGCTTGATCAATTTTTATATCGCCAACTTGAGAAATGGGTCTTGTATTTTCGGGAAGATGAGGAAATGCAACAGTTAGCTCAATATCAGCAACGTCATACTTTATAACTCTTTCATATTCAGCATCTTTATCACTATCAAAAAATACCGGCTCTCGTTGAGAACGACCATTTAAATACTGCTTTGTAGTTTCATCTGGCACAATAATTCCATTTTTAGCACCTGCCTCTATCGCCATATTACAGAAAGTAAAGCGACCATCCATAGACATTTCTTCAATAACATTTCCGCCAATTTCAAGAGATTTATACAAAGCTCCATCAACACCAATATCACCAATTAAATGTAGTACCAAATCCTTAGACGATACCCATTTATTTAATACTCCATTAAATTCAACCTTTATTGTAGGGGGAACCTTAAACCAAGTTTCACCCGAAGCCATTGCACAAGCCAGATCCGTAGAACCAACACCGGTTGAAAAAGCACCCAAAGCTCCATATGTGCACGTATGGGAATCTGCACCAATAACTAAGTCACCAGCAGTAACAATACCTTTATCAGGAAGTAACGTATGCTCAATACCCATTCTTCCAACTTCAAAGAAATTTTCCAAATCCTGCTCTCGAGCAAACTCTCTAATCATTTTGACTTGTTCTGCCGATTTTATATCTTTATTTGGAACAAAGTGATCAGGAACAAAAACAACTCTTTTTTTATCAAAAACTTTGTCTACTCCAATTTTTTTAAATTCTTTTATAGCAACTGGTCCAGTAATATCATTTGCCAGAGTAATATCGACTTTTGCCGTAATCAAATCACCAGGTTTAACTTCCTCTAAGCCTGCATGTGAAGCCAATATTTTTTCTGTAATATTCATCGCTCTTGCCATAATAAAAAACCTCTTTGTATCTTCCATCAATACACTCAATGATATTACAAAACAAACTAAAACACAAAAATATTAATTGTTTATTTAAATTTAAGTCTGTTTTGCACTTGCAAAGATTTATTATTTATGTTACAATTGTAGTATAAAGGATAAAGAAATCATGAACGCGCTGTTGTTAGAAGAACAAAAACGTCTCCAAAAAATAGCCGTTAACTCATCTTATTTTATGTTGGCAGTGGTTATTTTTTTAGGGCATAGTTTGCTCTCAAACAACTCTTTACTTGCAAGCGAAATAAACGTATCTAAAACAAGCTTACTAAACAGTAATTTACCAATAGAATCAATCCCGATAAAAATAGAAAAAGACATAAACCTATTCGCCGAAAAAAAAGCTTGGGAATCATCAATTCGAACAAAATACAAAAATACATTGTTGTCTTTTGTCGAACCAGGAGTGGTTCATGTAAAATTCACCAAAACAATAAACTCTCAACCAATAAAAATAAACGTAATACAGGTAAGTAGAAAAGTAAATCCAAACATTGAGTTTCTACCGGCCTTAGCATCAGATTCTTTACAACGAAAAGCAACCATAAGAACTATAGCTCAAAGAAACAACTCTATTGTTGCAGTAAATGGAACTTATTTTAAACCTCAAACAGGTGTTCCTCTAGGGACCTTGATGATTGATAAAAAATTAATGACTGGACCTGTTTACAACAGGGTTGCTCTAGGAATAGGGAAAAGTGACTTTAAAATGTCCAGACTAGACTTAAATGCAAGCATTATAAGTGGGGAAATGAATATAAAACTTGACAACATTAATCAACCAAGGATGTCTGTTGGGCACACAATTCTCTACAATAGAGACTGGGGGCAATACTCTCCACCACCACCGAAATATGGGACAAATATAACTGTCGAAAACAATAAAATAACTAAAATATCATACGGCTCAATTGAGATTCCAGAAGAAGGATATATTATATCCGGACCCAAATCAAAATTAGAGCCGTTATTTAATGCAACAAGTGTCAATTTGGACATTAAAATGCTTCCTCAATGGGAAGACATAGATCACATAATAAGCGGAGGCCCATTTTTAGTACGAAATGGTAATTTATTTGTAGATATAAAGGACCAAAAGCTCCTTTCAATAGGAGGACAAAACCCCAGAACAGCAATAGGATACACAAAAGATGGAGATTTAGTCCTAGCAACTGTTGATGGACGAGAAGCGACCTCTGTTGGAATGAACATCTATGATTTAGCAAAATTAATGAAATCTATTGGCTGTGACAATGCAATGAACCTTGACGGGGGCGGATCAAGCATTATGTACGTGAAAGGAAAGGTCGTAAACAATCCATCAATAAAAGGTGGTATTGCAATAAGCAACGCCTTCACTGTTTCTATTAGCAGTACACCTAATGCAATATCATATAACTACAAAGAAGAATAATTCTACAACTAGAGATTATTTCTCAATAAAAAAAGTTACAGGACCATCATTAATTAAGTCAACATCCATTGTAGACTGGAATTTTCCTGTAGCAGTTTTCAATCCGTATCCTCTTACTATTTCAACAAAATATTCATACAACTCCATCGCCATATTCAATGGAGCAGATTTATCAAAGCTTGGTCTTGTTCCTTTTGTGCAATTACCACATAAAGTAAACTGGGATACAATCATTATCTCACCTTGGACATCAATTAAAGAAAGATTCATTTTACCTGCGTCATCTTCAAATATTCTTAAATTAACTAATTTATTGGCAAGTTTTATTGCATTATCTTTTGTGTCTCCTTTTTCAACACCAATAAAAACCAACATTCCTGAATTAATTTCCGAATGCAAATCACCACCTATAGTGACTGATGCTCTTTTTACTCTTTGAACCAAAGCCTTCATATAAGATCCAATAAACCTAATTAGTATTTTGTTTTAACAATTTTTTCGTACTCTTCCACTGGTGATTTTTTCAAACAACATTCAATAATTTCTCTTCCCAAAGGATTTAAGTCAGGAACAAGGTATGTGCTCAATTCCTTGTTAAAGAATTCATAAAGAATTTCTGCCCCTTTATCATAACCCTCGTCTCCAATCTCAGGCTGGTGATTAACTTCCAAAAATTTGTCATGAATAATTGAACCTTCAAACTGCATATCTTTGATTACATAGCCACCCAAAGCACACCTAGCAGGTTTCAACTTAGATGCAGGAAAAGAAGCCTGCCCTCTTCTTGCCAAATATTCACGAGCAACCCACTGAGGCATAAAACCAACATCCCAGCTTCCAATATGTTGATTAGGGATTAATATGTGGCGAGTTTTTGGAGAATTAATAATTTGTTCTAAAAGAATATTTGCATGGTCAACTTTTCTGCCTGTAGCAAAAGGCCAATAAGAGCCAACACCTTCACTAGCTAAATCATCACCACTGATAATGCTGGGATTTGCAAAGCCCCTAGGCGCAACCAGTCTCCATAGCCAGCTCAAAGCTGGTGGAAGTATGTGAAGCACACCAAAAATGCCATAACTTGGAGATTCTTTGGTACACGGAGGAGTTCTCAAGCCAAAGCTCCTATAATCAATCTCTATAGGGTCATTCTGAATTCCCTGGACACTAGCTCTAGGAACTATAACCCTTGGATTTGGGCATCTAACAGAAGGGCTGTCCATTGTATGCTCCCAGATCAGACAAGTAGCATCTGCCTGCCCATTTATATTCAAAAATATTAAAGGTTTTTTAGCATGAATCGTTAAGTTTTCAAGAATCGTATCCGTTCCATAATGAGTAATATGATTAACTCTTATGAACCAACCATCTTCAGCATCTTTAACAACCAATTTCTCACCAATTTTTTGAAAGGAAGGGTGACAAAGAGCCATATCATCCGTAACAGGCAATAATTTACAAGATTGCCCAAGAGACAAATACTTTTTGTCTCCTGAAATAATGTTTGTACCAAGCCTTAATCGTCCATCACGACTTCTATGTGCGTATTCAAGCATTTCACTTTTTCCACTGCCGCTAGCACCTTCATGTAGAAAACAAATTTCATTATCATAAGGAGTGACAACCTTCACACTGGATCCATGTACTGTGGTCCAACCTTCTTTTTCCCCAATTGAAAGAAGAACACCGTAAACACCCTTCTTTGCACTTGGTCCTGGGTATAAATTGTATGAAAATATCTCATGAATTTCATTCTGATTATTATGAACAACTATTTGTTTGCCAGCAAAGTGCGTATGCCTGAATGGAGGAGCAAGATAAATAACAGCTCTTGGGGTAAAGTTATTATCTAACTCGGATAACGAGATGTTTCCCTGCAAATCATAAAGAGCCGCTGCAAAAAAAGCTGAATTTTTTGGAGCAACAAGAAGTGCAGGATAGCCATGATCATTTCCGCCAGCCATAAAAGGCAAAACAATTAATTCATTTGAAGAAAGCCACTCCAAGGTTTCATTTCTAAGCTTAGAAAAATCATATCCAAATTCGTCAGAAAAACCAACTTTATCTGTTTTAGAAATATTATTCACAACCATACAATCAGGATCACGTCTTCGCATGTAGGATTCCGAATAGTTTACAGCAAGACCATTTTTGCATTTAACGATATCAGCTTCAACTACATAGCCCTTATCTTTTACCTCATAACCAACCTCAAAAAAACTATTATCCCTTCCTCCCATAGCAAAATCTATTAAAGATTCTCTACTATCGCAAAAGGTCAAATCAGCTGTTTTAAAAAGCTCTTTTATATCTTCACTAACATTCCAATTTTGCCAGTTAACCGAACAATTTTTGTCAAGTTGAGTATTTTTCATAAGCGCAAAACCAATCTTTTATTAATTATCTATTTCAGCAACAGCTATTATAACCATTTTTTGTTGGTTAATGCAATTAGTATTCAAAAGAGAATCAGCAAATTTGTGAACTAAACCAAGCAAATATAAAAGGATTATGCGATTATCAAATATTATAGAACTTAAAAAATGTTTCTAAAAATTCAAAGCCCTTCAAATATGACTCATAATCTATTTTCTCATCAGATGAATGCATATTATAGACATCAGCAAGTCCAACTAGCGTTGGTTTAAAAGCCTTACCGTATTTATTCACCTTGTTTGCATATATATGAGTTTCTGCTCCAGCATGAAAAGATGAAATATCAAGCTCTACTGAGCATTCTTTACCCACTACTCTTGCAATCTCAACAATAGTCTCATCATCACTTTTTTCAAAAGGCAACAAATGAGACTCTACATCTACTTCAGCCGAAGCCAGACCTTTATATTTATCATTAAATACATTCACTATTGATTTGATTTCAGATATCAACTCTTTCTCTTTATCCGCGTCAGAACTTCTTATAGAATAAATAGCTCCTGCACTTGTATTAATAACATTTGTCATAGAATTTTCCAAAACAAAGTCTGCAAGATTAGCTCTTGATTTAACCGATTCACAAGCTCTTGCTATAGCAGAATTAACGCCACCACCAATTACAGCACCAATGTTTATTGAGGTAACCACCCCTAAGTCATCTTTTGAATATACTCCTTGCGGAACTTGATTTATCAATTCAGATAATAATTTAACAGCATTTAGCCTTTTTTCATCTGCAATATCTATTCCAGAGTGCCCGCCAATAAATGAACTTACCTTAAGAGTAAGCTTGGTAAAACTCGCACCAGACACCAGTATTTGCCCAAGCTTATCAGCATCCAACACTAATATATACTCGGATTCTAATCTTGCCATATCAACATTATTAATACCACTCATCGACTGTTCTTCATCTCGAGTAAAAACAAGCTCTAGCCCACCATGTTTAAAATCAACGTCATTTGCAATTCTTTTGGCAAGTAGAATCATTGCAGCAACACCAGCTTTATCATCGGCACCCAAAGTTCTTCTTTTATCCGTTTCAATAAATCGCGAAGAAACACCAATAGACACAGGAGAATCATCGCCTACAACGTCCATATGTGAACTTAGCAACAGAGAGCGCTTGGAAGAATCTGTTGGAGCCACTCTAGCAATTACATTTCCATAATGATCAAAATGAACCAAAACATTAGCTTCTTCCAAATATTGCAATATCCGTTTAGAAACATTCCCCTCTTGCAATGATGGCGATGGTATCTTCACCAGTTCGCAAAAAATATCTAATAGTTCATGTTCGCTACGCAAAGTATTTATATTCATAATTTAATAAACCTCAAAAAATCTTGATGCCGTTCCGCCTTCACCAACTTTTATCTTAACAGTTCTAAGGCATTTTGGGCAACGACCTACATAGGCAGATTTATCGCTATTTTGATATATGCGTCCATAAACGCCGCAACACTTGAAAAGTATTCCTAAATATTTTTTAGCTTGTGTATCTTCCATAAAAAACCTCACTATATACAATTATAGGCAAATATCTAAAATTTCACCATTCAAATACAACAGATGAACTAGTTTTGAATCTAAAAATAAGATATAATATCTTTTGTATATCAAATATAGATCAGATTGGAGAAAATATGGCCAGAATTCTAGTATCTATGCCAGATGAATTCCTTAACAAAATAGACAAAATTGCAGGAAACGAACAAAGAACTCGTAGTGAGCTGGTAAGAGAAGCCCTAAGAGCATATATGAAAAAAACCAACATGCCAAATATGCAGAAGGCGGATTTAACTGCAAAAAAACTTGAGGAGATTTTAGAATAATGGAAATACTATCAATCATACCGGCCCGAGGTGGTTCAAAAGGTATTCCTGGCAAGAATATAAAAGACCTTGCAGGAAAGCCATTGATAGCATACTCAATATTAGAATCCAAGAGATCAAAATTCATAACTAGAACAGTATTGTCTACAGAAGATGAATATATAAAAAATATTGCAATTCAATATGGTGCTGAAGTAATAGATAGACCAATGCATCTCGCCCAAGACGAAACAAAAACTGCCCCAGTATTGCTGCAAGTACTTGAATATCTTGAAAAACATGAGAATTACATACCAGATACAGTAATACTACTTCAACCAACTTGTCCGCTAAGAACAGCAAATGAAATTGATGAAGCATTCAATTTATATTATGAAAGCGA
>JAEYQN010000128.1 GCA_023409995.1 Cyanobacteria bacterium OH_CBB_238
GTGCAGAAGACACTGCAGGAAACGAAAAAGCGGTTATTTATCGATGTGTCCTCTTTACCAGACTTAAAAGGAACTTTAACTGGAATTTCCAGATTGATTGTAAATGTAATTTACCAAATCCGGATGAATCATCCAAGCGTCTCTGTATATGGGATTTCGTTTCGGGATCCGCATCAGTATGAGTTGTATAGGTTGGAAACCAATGTACAGGTCCAATTTGGCCAACGCCCAAAAGCGGTTCAGGATTTGAAAATTGAAGACGGCGATATAATTTTACTTCTTGGCGAACAGTGGCTTTTTGATTCATGTAATAGGCAATTGGAAGACATAAAAAACAGCAGACGAGTTAAGATTGTCAATCTAATATATGATTTAGTGCCATTCTTTATGCCTGAACTATATTGGGACGGTCTTCCACAGCAGTATATTTCCTCTGTCATGGCAAGTGTTCAAATGAGTGACTATATTGTTGCTATTTCTGAGAATACCAGAAAAGATCTAATTCATTTTTTCCCTGACATTGATGCGGCCAAAGTTAAAACGATTCGCCTAGGTGATGATTTTGGTTCCATTTTGGACAGGTTAAGTAGCGCTCAAAGGAAAGAAACACTTCATATCGATGGAGAATTTGTTTTATGCGTAGGGACAGTCCAGCCGCGTAAGAATCATTGGCTGTTGTTAACAGTCTGGCGGCGTCTGCTGTTGGAGAGAAGAGCGAAATGCCCCAAGTTGGTCATTGTGGGCAAAATAGGCTGGAACGTGGAAAACATTTTATACTTTATAAACAACAATCCAGATCTTAAAGAACATATACTCATTCTGGATAATCTTGATGATTATAATTTGATGCAGCTTTACTCAAAATGCTTCATTACCGTTTATCCATCACTTTATGAAGGATGGGGTCTGCCCATTGGGGAAAGCTTGTCTTTTGGTAAATTATGTTTGGCTGCCGGCACTTCCTCAATGACTGAAATCGGGGGAGATCTTGTTGAGTATTTTTCACCCTATGATTCTACAAAACTGTATGAATATATCTGTAAATATTATGACGATAGAGAGGCGCTGAAAAACAAAGAAAGAAGGATACGGAATGAGTATAACTCGATTCTTTGGACGCAAACCGCCTCTGAACTATTGCAGATCATTTTTACAAACGAGAAGGAAAGTGCGGCCATTGATTAAAATGAACAAAACAAACATGACTCAACTGTGTGTGGGTCCTATGAGCAAAACTTGTGTAGACGCAACTATCGAACTGGCATATGAATATGATGTCCCTTTGGTACTGATTGCCAGCCGTAGACAGATCGAATGCGAAGACTTGGGGGGAGGTTATGTAAATAACTGGACAACCCAAGGCTTTGCGAATTATGTTCGAAGCCATGATCCCGAGCACAAAGTCCTTTTGGCACGCGACCATGGTGGTCCGTGGCAGCATCCTAACGAAATTGTGCAGTGTCATGACATGGGTGAAGCCATGAGCAGTGCTAAACTGTCGTTTTTGAGAGATATTGAAGCAGGGTTTGACATATTACACCTTGATCCGATGGTGATGGATACTTCTTTTTCTGCGGAGCAAAAGCATGCTCTGGTGCTGGAAGCTATTTTTGAACTATATGAATTTTGTATGGAAGCTGCAAAACGTTGCGGGCGGGAAATTGCTTTTGAAATTGGGACGGAAGAACAGTCAATCAGCCCATCGGCCGATTGGAAACTTATTGAATACACGATTGACAGTATTCTGCATTTTTGTGAAAATCGCCATTTTCCGAAGCCGCTATTCTATGTTATTCAAACAGGAACAAAAGTCATGGGTATGGAAAATATCGGAGATTTCCCCTCCGCTATGGAGAATATCAGAGCATATTCTCGCAAGCATCGGTTTTTTGAAATAGTGGAATTTTGTCGCCAACGCGGAATTGGAATTAAGGAACATAATACGGATTATCTTCCTAGCACAGCCCTAAGGGCTCACCCGGAAATAGGCATTAGTGCTGCCAATATAGCACCAGAGTTTGGTGTGGCGGAGACACAAAAGCTTTTGACTATTATGGAGGAACTTGGCATGGAGCGTGAGTTATCCTGCTTTGTTAAAGTTTGCGTGGATTCAAATAAGTGGTTTAAGTGGATTGAGCCAGGACAAGATATTTCAGCTTTGGACAAAACTAAAATTTGTGGTCATTATTTATTTTCGGAGCAACGGGTGGCTGAAATTATTGACCAGGTGAGTCTTGCATATGCAAAAAGAGGGAAAAATCTTAATAGTGCCTTGAAAGGGGCCATTAAAGAATCAATCTTGCGCTATATGCAAAACTTCAACATGATTTAATTTTTCTTCTGGGGGGGAGCGTATGTCGATAATCGGCGGAATGTCTGTTGTTGAGCAAAAGAATGCAGGTGATCATAAAAAGTTCAGGCGGGCTTTATTGGGGGAAAACCCCTATCGTTATGAGTTGTTATATTTTTCTCAAGACGATACGTACAGTCTTGAAGGTCCGGTTAGATGTTTAATGTTCGGTTTAGGAGATTGTAAATCCGAGATTTTCGTTAATGGAATTAGTATACATCCAGGGTCATATCTGTTGGGGAATTTTAAACAAATTCAAATTTCGGTAT
>JAEYQN010000133.1 GCA_023409995.1 Cyanobacteria bacterium OH_CBB_238
TATCAACAACATTCATATCATTCTGTCTTGCGTAATCTTCCATTCTGTCAGCAACATGGGTTTCCATGCTGCCGACAAACACAAGACACTGATTAGTTCCTGTCTGTTCCATCACTGCCTCCTTAATCCTGCTGTCTGCCTGATACCATACGGATAAGCTTGTCCAGTTCCTTAATAATCTGGGTATCATCCATACTGCTGTCATCACAGCCACAGTATCCATCGCTGCCAAGTGCATCATAATAAGCAGACATGTCTTCCTTTGCTGTCTCAACCGTAATTCCATAATGAGCCAGCAGATCAATCGTCTCCATAATCTCGTCATCCGTTGTGCCCACCATCGCACTAGAAAGTGTTACAACCGTATCAATGTCCTCAACCTCTGCCATGCCAATAAAGGAATACTTCATAGGCATACTCATACCTGACTGGGAACTTTCACCGAGAAGGGCAGCAATCTCATACCCGTGCTTCTCACAATATCTCTCAATCACTCTCACAACCATGTTGTCCACAGTTTCATTCATTGTTCCACTAATATAAATTACAGCTTTATTCATCGTAATAATCTCCTTCACGAAATAATTTTTGTGTTTACCGGAAGCTACTCTGAGCTTCCGTATATCTGATTTGATATTCGCGCGATATTATCTCCTCACATAAAGGGACTTAACTCTCATTCACTGTCTGTTGGTCCGGTAAAATATGGCACAGGTTGACAATGCTAAATCCCTTTGTGTGAGAAGACAATGTGGAAAGCAAAACCTTCCAATATCTTCTCAAGTCTCTCTGACTCATCCCCCGGCGGGGTAAAGCGATTCTATGCCAGCTGCAATCATTATGTAGTATCCATGCCCATCAAGGACTTGCATCGGTAGCCACTCCTCGGAAATGCTTTTCGCTGAAATCCGAATGCGTTATTAAACTCATTATCTCCGGGTGCTAATCCGGTAGGCTCTGCTCTCTGCTCTTAACCTTCACAGGCACACATAATATCTGTTTCTCATAATCAGCATAAAAGTGAGGTCAGTCATCGCACGAAACGGGGCATCGCCACCTGGCAAATGTCAGGCGAGAAATAATTAACGGAATCGCCGTGTCCTATTCAGTTTTCAAAGATCATGCAGGTTTTGCCGTTCTGCTTCATCAGTGTCTATTCGCTCTTTCCTTCGGAAAGTTGTTTCTTCTGATTTCGCTTAGGCATTAACCATGGTTAAATTGTATAAAAAAAAGACGCATCCTAACACGGAGCGTCCTTCCGAAATTCCAATTTTTAGTCGTAGGATTTTACGAATTTTATACGGCTACAGGTTTCATTCGTATTATTTTCAGCATTTCCATAAGCTGCTTCTTTTCAAACTCAGAACATTCTTCCAGCTCTTTTGTAAATGCATTGGCAATATTGTCATCCTCCACCAGAGGCTTGTCTATCTCAAAAAAGAAAAAATCAGCAGACACATTGAACTTCTGACAAAGTATCGTTATTACATCATGAGGAATTAGTGTTATTCCTCTTTCATAATTGGATATTGTATCTTTACTGAGATTCAATTTCTCTGCAAAGTTTTCCTGATTCATGCCTGTAGAATTTCTCAATTTTCTTAACTGCTTTCCCATAACTTCTTTATTGAATACTTTATCCTGAGTTCCCATGTTCTGCTTCACCTCCTTTGTACTAAATTTTTCTGTGGAGGCAAATAAAAAAAGACCTCCACAACAAAACAGAAAATTCTCTCAAAGTCTAAATTTCCACTTTTTCAATCGTTTCTAAAATTTTGTTATGTAAGTCTTTTAAATTATTCTTTATTAAATCAAATATGTATTAAAATCTATCTTATCGTCTTTGCCTAATCATTTTTTCTCTCTAATCATCTTTTCTAAATCAATCTCGGCATATGTCTTTTCACTAAATTACAATACACTTAAAATATTCATTCTTATCAATCAATTTCATTACATTTTTCTAAGTTTAATATTCATTCATTTGATTTTAGACATTTCAATATTCAGTTGTAGTTTTGTATTTTACCATTATTTTCCTGTTCTTGTCAACGGTTTTCGACAACTTCTCGACAAATTTCTTACAATCGGTAATATCGGTATCTTTGACTTACATAACACTAAAAGCAAAAAAGACGCAAAGAAAATCAGGTAAGAATCTTACCCAACTTTCCCTGCGTCTCTGGTGCTTGACAATACTTCACTACACCCTGTGTAGCTTTTTTATGAAATATGCCGCCCTTATCAGGTGAGCCATAATTCAGTTTTATAATTTAAATACACCTTTTTTACTGTGGCTTATCAAATAGCCTTCTGTGTATTTCTTCAATACTAAGGTTCTCTTACATCTGTCGCATTTCATGCAAACAGCCTGTACAACTACTAAATTATCATCATTCTGGATTAAATAATCCCAAAAATGTCTGCCGCATTTTTTGCAGCGAAATTCAATTACTCCATTTTTATCCATCTCAGTCTGCTCCTTTACAATACAAAATCAACAAGTTTCATTTTGTACTTGAAAAGGAAAGGGAAATCACCTTTGCAAGTCTTCTTACTGCCGGGAGTTCCGACGCATACTGTGTATGCCCCTGCTTATGCTGATCTCGAAGCCAACTGATTACATACCTTCGTATATAATCAGACTCCGGCTCTTCCCTCTACAAACCACATATTGTTATCCTCATAGAATAAATGGCTTTCTTTTCCATCTATAATACAGGTATATCTCATTCCTGCTCCACCAGCTTTTAGACTGGCAGCCCGCCTGATATCTGTAATGCGCTGAATCTCATAAATGTGTCCATCCTGCCATTTAACACTGACCGGCTTCAGCTGTCCCTCTTTACTAAACACAGCAGTCACATCCACATACACTTTATTCGTATTCATGCTTCAGCCACTCCTTTCTCCACAACTGTTATTGTTCTTGGCATTGATTCTATCCATGTGATATGTCCTGAATCTCTTAGATTACTTAACTGTGCAGCCATACTTGATGTTGATTTAAGTCCAACTAATTTGCACAGTTCCCTGACCGTCGGTGAAAAACCATTTTCTTTTTTGAATCTGATAATCTCTGCCAATATCTCCTTCTGTCTTTCCGATAAACTTTTTTCCTGCATTATTCCTACCTCCAATGCAAATTGCGAATACATCAGTGTATTACACCAAATGTACCGTTCTTAAAAGTAACCATGTGGATGAACCGTATGCTCTTCCTTTGCATTTACTGCCGAAAGAATCGTGTCACCCAGCATCAGTCCACGTTGTATACTGTAGAAACCGAATCGTCTCCGTATGTCATCAACCGCTGCATCCATCTTCATCATTTTGTCTCTCAATTCTGCATTATGGAATAAATCCAGCTGCTCCCAATAGTTATCATTCACAAGGTCTGCTCCACGAATACCAACACTCCTGATCGGCTTCTGCCAGTTATAGCTTTGCTTAAAAAGTCTGAATCCTGCATCAGCAATCTCTTTTGTAATATTCGTAGCATTTGAAACCTTTGTCTGTTTTGTGTATGAATGCAGCTCATTATCACGGATACTGATTTCTACCGTCCTGCAACGAAAACCATTCTCTCTTAGTCTCGCTGCAACACTCTCTGCAAGAACATACAATACAATTTTTACATCTTCGTCATTCTCTAAATCTCTTGGAGTGGTTGTACTA
>JAEYQN010000025.1 GCA_023409995.1 Cyanobacteria bacterium OH_CBB_238
ATTCTGGGGTTATGGATTGTGATCTTAACATGACAAATATGAAAAAGGCTCGAGCTCAGTATAATAAATATTTACAAGAAAATGGAGTGAATCCTGATGATTTAAATCCTTATGGAAATATAAAATCTAATAGTTCATCTATTTTTAGCTTTGGGGGAAAGGTTAATCCAGAAGAGTTGTATTGCTAGTTTTTTCTAGTGTTAAATATTAAAATGTTATTATGATATTTTATCTTTGAATAAAAATAGACTTCACGAAAAAATGAGGTCTTTTTTTAGTAGTTTTACACTGGTGAATTTTTCTTGTGTTATAATTGGATTTGCTAAATACACTAGATTAATTAACATAGGAATTAAAAATGAAGAACAATATTTGTGATCTGGAACAAGAGTTATTAGAAATGGTTAGGGAAAATACCCCAGACTATATTAAAAAAGCGAACTTGTTAGACCTTGCAGATACGAGCGCATTTTCGTTTATTTTAAAGAAAGAGCATTTGTATCCATATGATGAAAAAACAAATCCAGAAGGCCTGAATTTGAATCAATGGTTAGAAAATTACTCAAAAGAAGCAGCAGTTTCTACAGCTGGGATCAGAGGTCCTCAAAATACTTTGTATCCTTCTGATGCAAGGTTTCCGATTAATTCAATTGGAATAATGCTTGCAACATATGCAAAAGCATTAGTTGCAAAAGGAAAATATCCTAACTCAAAATTGTTAAAAATAGTAGGAAGAGAAGTAAGATATAATTCAACGATATTCCTTGATATTATTTCTAGAATTCAAGCTGCTCAAGGAATTGAGACATTGACAACTGTTGGTAGAAAATCGATGCCTATTTGGATGGCTTCTTTTTTGGCTTTCAAGCTTGATTTACTTGGTGGTGAATATATTACCTCAAGCCATGGCATAAGTGTTAAAAATGCAACAAAAGATCTGAATTCTCAAGGGAGTCAGTATCTTCCAGAAGAGTCATTGGAGTTCGTTAATAAAATAAAAGAAATTTTCGAAATTGTTGAGCAGGAATTAGCATATGAAATTAAGTTTTCTTCTGATTCGGATGCATTAATTAATGAAAGTTACATGGATTCAATTAATGACGGTATCGATTTGTACGCTGACTATTTGTCAAAAGGAGTTGCAAGTTGTGGAAACCAAGAGTTAATTAAGTCCCTTAACAATAAAATTGTAATAGAAAATGTTGGAGGGTCAGCATATAGAACTCTTAGTAAATTGTTGAAAGAGTTAGATATCGATGATAAATATGACTGGTTTAACAAAGAAGAAGACCCCTTCTTCCATGGAATAGGTAAAGTTGATATTGATCCAAAATCAGGAAAAAAAGGATTTTATGACTATTCCGTTGATGCTACAGTTGTTGCAAGTAAACCTGATGGAACACCATTTTTTCCTGTAATAGAGACTCTTCATTATGATCAAAAACTTAAAACATATCCTATATCAACAGTTGTTTTGATCACTGACCCTGATCATGATCGACTAACGGTGGCGCAAGTGGAAGACAAGAAAAATCTGCCATCCATTGAAAAAGCAGGAATAGATTATGTTGAATTAGGTAACGATAGAGTCCTTTGCGTTTACACTGCTAATCAATCATTTCTTTTATTAATGGATTTTTGGGCAAAGAGACTTCGAAATTGTAAATTCTGGTCTAATTATCCTCGCTTTATGATAAAGACTACTGCTTCTGCGATGGCCTGGGATGAGTGGGCTAAAGCAAATGACATAAAAGTTGTAAATGTTCCTGTTGGCTTCAAAGAAATTGCTAACATAATGAAAAAAGTTGAAAAACAAATAATGGAAAATCCTGATAAAGATGTTGTTGTTACTGATGTGCTTGGTAACGATGTTAACTTAGGTATTAATCCAAGAGTTATATTTGCTGGTGAAGAATCTGGCGGAATGATTATTGGTGCGGAAGAATTGATAACTTCAAAGGCGGGAAGAATAGCAATTGCAATGAGAGAAAAAAGTGCAACGGAAGCGATTCTTGTTGCTTCAGCATTAGTTGCTCAACTAGAAAAAGAAGGAAAAACTCTTTCTAATGCCTTAGCTGATTTATTTGATGCAAATAATATTATTGGTAGATATGATATAAGGGAAGATATTTCTTATTATAACGAATCAGAACCAAATATTGAGAAACTTACAAAAGCAAAAATAATTGGAGAAGCAAAAAGAACAAAAAATGATATCTTCTTCTTGACTTTAGCAATTGCAAAATTTGAAAGTAAAATAACATTGAGTGATGTAAAAGAAATTTTTGCAGATACATTCTCAGAGCTTTGTTTTGATAATTTAATTGATATCAAATTTGTTGGAGATGGAACTTATCTGGAATTTTCGGATAAATTTATTGAAATCAGACCTTCTGGCACAGATGCGAAAACAAAAGCATATGGTGCAGGTAATGACAAGGCTGATATTTTGAGATATGCACAGCTTTTAGGGCATTATTCCGGAGATCTTACTGATAAATATCTTGCAATTATAGATAAAGATTATTACAATAATTCAAAAGATAAATCTATGGAATATTACCAACAGTTTACTGACAAGGATGCAAATAATGAGAGTTTTGTTATTCCTGATTATAGTAAAACTTTAGGTCTTAATTAATACGAGAGGAGATAATTATTATGGCTACAGAACCGAAAATTTTGGCAACAATTCCAAGAAGTGCAACGGAGCAACTTCAAATAGCTATTAATTCATATAAAGGTAAAAGTTACCTTGATTTAAGAATATTTTACACCACCGATGATGGTATAAACTGGCTTCCAACCAAAAAAGGAGTTACTGTTGCTCCTGAAAATCTTGAACTTTTAAAAGATTCTATTGATGAAGCAATGCAAGAACTTATGACTCCTGCTGAAGAAGAGTAATGGATAACATTCTTAGTCAAGAGACAGAAAATAAAGAAGTGGGCATATTTTATAAATATGCCCTAACTCTTGTTGATGTTCCAGGGCTGGGAAGTAGAACCTTCAGTTATTCAATCCCTGAGGAGTTAAAAAACTCTATTAAAATTGGTCTACCCATTTTGGTTCCTTTTGGTGCCAAAGGGGCAATAAATGCTTTTGTCGTAGCTTTTTCTAATTACATAGAAGAAGGAATAAAAGTAAAACCTATTCTGGAAATCCTCGATACAAAAGAGGTTTTTTCGTTGGAGTATTTGAATATTCTAGAATGGATTTCAAAATATTATTGCTGTGATCTAAATACGGTTCTTCAAGCATCAATTCCTATGAAGTTTTTTAAGCAATCTAAACGAGTTGTTAAAAAGGTCTCTCAAGACACTCCAGCTCAATTGTTGGAGGATGAAATAAGATTTCTATGCGAGCTGAGTATTGAAAAAAATGTTTCCATTCAATATTTACAAAAAAAGACTAAATTTTCATATTCAAAATTTTATAAAATATCTAAAAAACTACAAAATATGGGACTGATAAAAGTTGAAAACATTGTGGAAGACAATTCTCACAAAGCTCAGTTGGTTAAATTTATCAAGTATTTAAACTCAGATGGTGCCACTAACAGACAGAAAATTATTTTAGAGTTATTGAAGTTAAAGGGTGACTACATTCCACTCATAGAGTTTGAAAAAGAAGTAGCGACAACTCGTCCTACTATTATTAAAATACAGTCTTTGGGCTTTGTTGATATTATTGAAAGGGAAAAATTTAGAAACCCTTTAGACATTTTTAATATAGAGAATAAAGATTCTTTTCCAGAGCTTTCAGAGCCTCAACAATCTGCTTTTGATGTTATTTCAAAAAAAATAGATTCAAATCAGACAGATCCTATCCTTTTATTTGGCGTTACTGCTTCTGGAAAGACCGAGGTCTACTTTAAAGCAATTCAAAAAGTATTGTCAGAAGGCAAAAATGTTCTGTTTTTGGCTCCTGAAATTGCTCTTGCTTCTCAATTAACAATGAGGCTGGCTAGGCGATTTGGCACTGATCATGTTGCTTTATGGCATAGTAGTATTTCAGAAGGTGAAAAATACGATGTTTGGCAAAAATTGAGAAATGATGAAGTAAGAATACTTGCAGGTGCGAGATCTGCAGTTTTTGCACCACTTAAAAATATTGGTCTTATTATAATTGATGAAGAACATGAAGGCAGCTATAAACAAAATACTCCTGCTCCAAGGTATAATGCCAAAACAGTAGCTGAAAAAATTGCTCAACAATATGGGGCGGCGATAATTCTTGGTAGCGCTACGCCTGAAATTTCTACCTTCTATAGAGCTTTAAATACTAATAATTTAGTGACTTTGGGTTCGCGATTTAATAATGTTCCAATGGCTTCGGTGATTGTTGTTGACATGCGTGAAGAATTTTTTAAAGAGTCAAAAAGTATTTTTTCACGAACCTTGATTAGTGAAATAGATCAGACAATAAATAGAAAACAGCAAGTCATTTTG
Source organism: Cyanobacteria bacterium OH_CBB_238 (assembly GCA_023409995.1). Classification (GTDB taxonomy): domain Bacteria; phylum Cyanobacteriota; class Vampirovibrionia; order Gastranaerophilales; family Gastranaerophilaceae; genus JAEYQN01. The sequence goes on from JAEYQN010000025.1 coordinate 4,452, forward strand.
CTTATGAATCGTAGAGGTTTTTCAACCCATACTTTATGCTTGAATTGTGGAGAGACTATTAAATGTTCAAACTGTGATATACCTATGGTGTGGCATTCGACAGAAGATGTCTTAAAATGCCATTGGTGCAATAAAGAAGAACAAATGCCTAAGTCTTGTCCTAGCTGTGGGTCTTCGATGATAAAAAGTTATGGCATTGGTACCCAGAGGGTTGAAGCTATTGTACAAAAACTATTTCCTGATGCAAAAGTTGCAAGAATGGATTCAGACATGTTAAGTTCAAAAACAGCACATGTGGATGTTTTGAAAAATTTTGAGTCTGGAGAAATTGATATTCTTATTGGAACCCAAATGATTGCGAAGGGATTAGATAATAAAAATGTCACCTTAGTTGGCGTAATAAACTCAGATTCAAGCTTTAATTTGCCTGATTATAGAGCATCCGAAAGAGGGTTTCAGTTGCTGACTCAAGTTGCAGGTCGGTCAGGACGCGGTGATTTTTCTGGAAAAGTTATTTTTCAGACATACAACCCTGACTTTTATGCAATTGAAAATGCAAGAGAGCAAAATTATGAGAAGTTCTATAATGAAGAAATTGTATCCAGAGAAATTTTTGATTATCCTCCTTTTAGCCAAGTTATAAAACTCGTAGTTTCTTCTTCTAATACTTATCGAGCTGAAAAATCAGCGCAAGAAATAGCTCTTAGATTAAATAATCTGATTGAAAAGCATAGTATTTCGGAGAGGTTAATTGTTTTAGGGCCTTCTACATGTATTTTGGAAAAAATTAACAATGAATATAGATTCCAAATAATTATAAAAAATAAAATGGAAACAAAAGGTCTGTTTTTTATTACAACGTTTGTAAATAAAATAACAATGCCTAATGATATCAAGCTAACTGTTGATGTTGATCCAATTGATATTCTATAATGCAGCGCCCATTCCGCTTAATAGAGGGTTCAATTGTAGTACTCGACAAAAGTAAGTTGTATTTGCCGTTGCACAATTTGTATCCACAGCGTATGCAGTGTTGAACGAATACACATTATCCGTGTTGTATTGGTAGGGTGAATACGCGGAAGTGGTATCTCTAGGCGGAAAAGTATTTGATACTGCCATGGCTCTTCTTATTGGTATCGCTTTATATATTAAGTCAGAAGTTAAATCAGTCGAGCAGCCTGTTGTTTTGCTACATCTCTGAACATTTGCTAATATATAATCATCTCTATCCGCCATTGGCGACATCGGAAGAACTGTTCCATTTGTTAGTACTGCAAAAGCTACTACATCAGCTGTTTTATTTCCTGTATAAGTTCTTGTATCTAGTTGATTCGGGCCGGCAGTTCCATTTAGATCAATAGCAACTAAAAATGCTGGTGAATTAAAATAGTTTTCATCAGTAATAGCTCTCACTGTTCCAACATAGAACCTCATACCATTTGTTAAAGTAAATGAAGGATTATTTAGGTTAGGTGTTACACTTCCAGAAAGTCCTTTTGCTATGCTAAAATTATAAGTATATGCACAAGTTGACGAGCCACCTATAGTGTTAAAGCTATCTAATAATGCATTGCAAGGACTTGCGTAGCTGGCCAGTGATTTGTCATTTGAGCTTGCAATTGCTTCTCCAACAACCTTTTGGAGGTTTCTGTATGCAGAGTAATATAATTCTTTATAATTGGATTGGAAATGCGCTATTACATCTATTGATAGAGTTGCAATGAAACTCACTAACAGTAAAATCATAAGTATTTCAGCAACGCTCATCGCCTTTTTTGTTTTCATTATTTTTTCCTTATTTTGGAAATATACTTTATTTTATCATTATAGGAGCATAATTCCCACTTGTTTATTCTAATAATCTATTTAATTTAAATTATTATAGTTTTTTTAATAAATTAATGGCATCATTGTATGTTTGAACATTTATTATTTTACTGTTTAAGTTTAGAGCAGTAGCTGTGATATTTAGAGCTGTTTTATTCTCTTCTACTGCAATGACTGGAATATTCCAATTAATAGCATCAAGAACAATAGAGGAGCCTAATGAATTTGCTGGAATAACTAAAGCTTTTATATTTTTGTTCGTTATATCTTTCTCAGAGGTTGATAATAGCGGAGCGTTTTGTAGTCCTAAAAGGATACAAGGTAAAAACGTTGGGGTTATGTATTCTGCTGCTGCTCTTTTATCTACAATTTCAGAAGTTATATCTATTTCAGCAAAAGCAGGCGCATGGACTACAGGAACTAATAATTCTTTTACCATAAAGTGAGAAATTATTGCTTCAATGCCACCGATAATATCTGTTCCTTCCCCTTGGGCATAGTTGTCCTCTGGTGGTTCATCAAAATGACAAACAACAGCTATTGTTTGAGCGCCTTTTTCTAGAAGCTTTTTTGCTGCTTTTAATAAAACTTGCTCATTTTTAATTCCTCCAGAAGAAACCCCATTATCCGACATGAAAAATTCTATTCCACATTCTTTTTCAGTTATTTCATAGCCGATTATATCTGTCCCATAGACTGTTTTAACAGCATTCATTGTATTGATGTGAATATTGAATATTCTTTGTGATATTGCTTTATCAAAGACAATACCTATTTTATTGTTTGTTGAGGGTTTAATAGATAAATTACCTTTGAATAATTCACAAATAGTCCAGCCCTCAGTGTATAACATATTTGTTGTTATTCCCGAAAAACAGGCAGCATTTACTACATTAGGATTTACTATTAATGGAAATTCACTGGCTATTTTTCTTGCATAACAACTTGCATCACCAGCAAAGCCGCCAATTTTAGCTCCAATACCGGTTGGCACAATAAATCCAACATATTCCTTTTGCAAATTATTCATTAAAAAGTAATACTCTCTCCTGGTCTAATGGGCAAGCATTTTTGTTTTTGTGATTCTATTAACATTTCAAACTCAAGTGTTTCTGCTTGAATTACATCAAAGGTGTTGTAATGCATTGGGATTATTTCTTTTGCTTTCAATAGTCTTGCTGCAACCGCCGCTTCTTTTATCCCCATTGTGAAGTGTCCACCAATTGGTAAAAGTGCATAGTAAGGCTTATAGAGGTCACCAACTAATTCCATTTCTTTATTTACGGCTGTATCTCCGGCATGAAATATTTTAACCCCATCTATATCAAGTAATACGCTTGCTGGGCAACCAGCGTATCTTCCATCAGGTAGTGAACTGCTATGAAATGCTGGTAAAAACCAAACACTTCCCCATTCTCTTTTTATTTCACCACCGAGTCCTACTGGAAGAGCTCTAGCGCCTTGAGCATTGCAATAATTAGCTAGTTCAAATACTGCAATTATTTCTGCTTGAGATGATCTTGATATTGGAATGGCATCACCAAGATGATCATTATGTCCGTGTGTGACTATTATATCCGTAACGATGTCAAGGCTTGTGTCGAATGTTGCTTGTGGGTTTTGAGTGATAAAGGGATCTATAAGTATTCCATGGTTTTCTGTTTTTATATAAAAAGCACTATGTCCTAAATATTTTAATTCACTACTCATGAGCCTCTCCTTTTCTGCATTATAGCAAAATTATGTTTAATATAAAAGGAAAGAAAATTGCCGATTTATTACTTGACGTTAAAAAATGTTATTGTTAAACTGTTTATACAAACGACGGGATGTAGCGCAGCTTGGTAGCGCACCTCGCTTGGGACGAGGGGGTCGCACGTTCAAATCGTGTCATCCCGACCAATTAAAAAGGGAGCTAATTACTAGCCCCCTTTTTTATGCAAAAATGCACCACATATGAGGCTTTTCGGGGTATCAAAAAGATTTTTTATCATCAACTTCAATATAAAAGCAAAGGCCATGTTCTGACTGGAGTTGATCATCTTCACCTAAATTATCATCAACTAAAACTGTCAAGCCACATAGCCCCCCCTTAGGTCAATTTCTAAGAAGAAAATCAGTTTATAATTGATATTTATAATTTAAATTGACATTGTCAATATTGACGTAATCTTTATATTGGGGAGGGATTTCAATCATGTAACTTTCCGAATTGCTTTCAGGTCCTATTCTATATAGCTCCTGTATTTCTTTATCGACAGCAACTATATATTTCCCCGGGCTAAGACCTGAGAACGAAAAAGTTCCATCTTCGTTTATATTCGCATAAGTTACCTCTCGTCCCTCAGTATTCAAAATACTTACAACCAAATCAGGGAAATTAAGCAGGTTATTATACTCGTCTTTTACTGTTATGCTTCCATTGATATTACCAACTGTACTTATTAAACCAAAATCTACTTTAGTCTTTGAATTATTATTTACTTTAACATACCTAATAGCTTTTGTTTTATTACAGACAGAAAGAAATGTTGGTAATTCATCTTCGCATACTTTTATCGAATGAACTCCTTTTGCAGCCGTAATTAGATTGTCTTTTTTGCATTTCTTCAATAATATTGTTTCAGATTTATCATCAATTTTTATTGGAATATCTTCAATTGTGGATTCATCCTTATCTTTTATTCCATTTTGATTTACATCCAGGAATGCTGAAACTTGTAAAATTCCCTTATCTTCATTTGTTGTACCAATGCCTTGCAAACCTGAACCACCTATGCCATATAATTCTGCAAAATCAATAGTTACAGAATGTCTCATTGAGCCGGGAATATACATATTATCAATTAAATAGCAAGGGATTACACTATATCTGTAGTTCAAATTTACTGTGCTCCCGGATTTTAATCTTTTTGATATACCAAGTCCAAAGTCATTTCCTTTTGTTGTACCAGAGTAATGTAATCCTGTTGAGATATTACAACTGACTCCTTTAAAACTTGGTGTGGTATAGTTTATTTTAATCGATTTATAATTATTATTTGTTGAATCAGATTTTGTTTCGACTAGTTCATGTCCTATTAATATATTACCGAACTTTTTGCCAATTGGAAAACTTGCATCGGTGAAAATATTTGAATACTCGGAAGAATAGCCTGAATAATCGGCAAAATTATATTTGTTTTCATATAAATTTTTTCTTAGTCCTCCTTTGAAATTTAATTTTTTAAATCTTTTGTAAGCAGAAAATTCATAAGCAGAAGAGCTTATTTGTCCGATGTTGTTTTCACCTTTTTTATTATTTAATTTCAAGGATAATGATGGTGCTTTTTTAAAATTGGTTCTAAAAAGTATATTATATTCATCAAAATCCAATAGACCTCCATCATAATATTTACCAAAATTTGATTTGTATTTGGAACAATTTGTTGATATGAATAATTTTTTAAAATTTTTCTGAGCACCAATGCTACCTCCGACTCTATCTGCAATGGAGCCTCCATAGGAAGATCCTGCCATATAAAATTCAGGTGATATTGCAAATAAACTCCCGGTAATTGAGCTATCTTTATCTAATTTATAATTATTTTCGTATTTTAAATAATAGCCCAATCCATGATCTGTTATTTCATCCACTGAGGTTGAATTGCTACCGCCAAAAGTTAATCTTGAGTCCATTTTTTTACTGTTATTATAAGTTACTGAACCTAGATAAGTCTCACCTTGGAGAACGTTCATATTTTTCATTGTTGTATAATTCAGGTACTTTCTATTGCCCAGAATACTTCTTCCCCAAGCACTGTTTTGGCTACTGATTATATGATCTGCTATGACTAGATTCTCAAGTTGAAGTTTTTCAGAAATGTTTTTATTGTGCTTATAACCTAAAACGAGCTTCTTTGTATCTGATTGATAAATATTTCCATTATTTGCCCAAAGTCTATTTTGAAGACCTGTTATGCCAGTTAAAAAATCATGTGTAGGAATCTTTTTTTTCTTTATATTATCACTAAATGTATTATTAAATATTTCATTCCGTAATCCGTCTGCTAAAATTTCCTCAATTTTAAGTGTTTTGATTTCATTCCCATAATACAAATCTTTTAATGAATAATAACCACCATAAGTATTTAATTCTTTTTCAAAATCATCATTAATATATACTTTTACAGTACTACTCGGGCTAACATACCCCTCTATGTCTTGATAAGTGAGATTTTCTTCAATATGATCTTTTATTTGTACTCCCATTAAATCAGAATTAACTTCATTACCAGCGAATGTCCAAGAGTCGGATTTTCCCAGTAAGTAGTCAAATTTATGGTATTGGTTTTTATATTGTGGACTGATTCCTGAAAAAGCAAACATATTTTCGGAATAACTGTTGGTTCCCATGTCAAGCTTATAATCGCCCGAAGCCAATTGCCCTTTAAGAGTTACTTTTGTATTGCTATTAAAAGATACATTTTTGCATTCTGAATCCTTATAAATCTGAGAATATGTATCAGAAATCATATTGTTTCTGAATCCAATACTATCAAGACTAAATAGACCTTTTCTTTCAGGTAATATAATCTCATCATATGCTTTTGCTTTTATTTTGCCATCTTTTATAATAAAAGGATTTTGAAATTCTTCTTCATCTTGTTCTTGAGATTTACCCGTTATTACGTAAACAGCAAGTTCTTGCGTGTTAGAAATAAATTTTTTATCTAATGTTTTAGACAATAACTCTACTGGAACAAAAAACTCATTTTGTATATCTGTTATGCCACTTTTTAGAAAAAACCCGCTATACTTTTGTTTTATACCATCTATAGTTATTGAATCTGATTTAACTTCGACATTTTTATATAAAAGACTTTTTTGAGCATGGTTTTCTTTATAAGGTACTTCAAAGTAATGTAAAAAATACTTGCAAGGCACATACATTTGATTTTTATGCATTAACACTTCTATTTCTGATTCTTCTGAATTATCTATTATCAAAGAAGATATTATGTTTTCATATGAGAAAGATTTAGTACAAGAAAATAATAATAATATAAATAGCGCTAATGATATTTTTTTTAAAATCATGGAATGTTATCCAAGTAAATAGTTGCTTCATATGTACCAGAAGGATCATTGGCAAGAGAAATATCATAAGTTCCTAATTTAGGATTTGTTGAAAGTGTTATAGCTAAATTAGTGGTCCCACTTGGGACATTCGCACTAAAATATCCCTCTCCTCCGTTGGTTTGATATTGAATTGTGCCATTATTATCTATTGATACGTTTCCTGAATATGCTATCGCTGCAGGATTATTTAACGCGATACTTGAATCTTGTTTGCAGTCATGTATAGAAGCTGATGTCACTTTTGGAGAATTTACTTCAGTAAATAGAAGATGTATAGGTTGAGTCGTCGTTAGAGCCGTCCCCGAGGAATGAAAAGCACTATATGTATTAGAGCCAACATCTTTAACTGTAGCCTTCAAATATATATCGCTAGTGGGTTGATTGCTTGTTATCGCAAAATTTATATTTAAACCACCATTCATTATTCCTGTAAGACCATTTATACTTGAGTTTAAGGTTCCTGAAGTTGCAACATCCATTGTTGTGTCTGAATCTATGGTAAATTGCTGAGTAGCAATGGAATCAGCCTTTGCATATGGTACTTCTATTATTAAGAATGATATTAAAATCATCAAAAATTTTGATATTGTTTCTTTTGTAATATATTTCATATATTTTTATACTCATTTTTAAGGATCAAATGATAAAGTAACAATTGCTTGATAATTTCCAGGTCGATCATCAGTTGAAAAAGTATTCATTAGAGGATTCGATGCTGGAATGGTTTGAGAAGTTTGAACTACAGTATTTTTCAACAAATGCAACTTCCATGTATTTGTAGTAGTGTCAAAATTTACGTCCATTTGCCCCGGGATATTCGGCGGAGCATTTATGATATACGCAATAGCATTGGGGTTATTGCCAGGTAGCGATCCTGCTTTTATATTGTTTACAGATGCTACATCAGTTGGGTAGCTATTATTTGTTAGGATTAAATATGGTTGGGAGCCTATTGCAAAAATCGCATTTTGGCTTCCTCCAGATGTATTGCAACTCCAAGACTGTGTAAGATACGCCCCCGATTCATTGTTTGAGGTCACATTAAAAAAAGGTTGCAAAGCATTACTGAAGACACCGGAGCTCGCGTTTATTGTTGCGTTTAATATCGAGGGACCAGGCTCAACAATATAAGTGTCTGATAAAGCGGCCTGAAAATATTGAGGAGTGGTGCTTTGCGCAAAAACGAGGTTATTTATCGTAACTGTTAAGCTGGCAATAAATATCAGAAGTTTTATATTGAAACTATTTAAATTAAATGTAAATTTCATGTAATTTTGCATTTTAAATACCTCCGGAGTATTTTCAGTACTCCGGAAGTCCTTTTTTCTTTAATCTGTAAACTTATGGTGCGAAAGCCAAAGTAACGGTAGCTTGATAATTTCCAGGCTGATCAACTGTTGTGTAAGTGCTAGCTAATGGAGAACCTGAAATGCCATTATCTACACTTGTATCTCCAGCTTGAGCCAGTGTATATGCCCAAGCTCCTTGGGGAGAATTAAATCCCTGATTAGTTAAGGCTCCGGCTGTTGGTTGTGGAGTAAACGGATATGCAATGGCGTTCGCATTTCCTGCTAAAGTCCCTCCTGTAATATCCTGGATTGCTCCTTGAGTTGCTTGCGCACCGACAGAGACGTTAGCTAATACTATATAGGTTCCTTGATGTCCTGTATATTTTGTGAATGCTTGTTCGGGATTAGTACCGCCATATGGCGCAGTTGCCGTCATATATAGAATTTGACTGTTTGCATAATTGGTCGTCACTGTAAAACTTGGTGCTAATGAAGATAGAACACCCGTATCCGGATTAATAGTTCCTCCCAGCCCGGTTCCTTTACCTACAACGGATTTAAGTATGCCAAGCTGTGCTGTTACAGTTTGAGGAGCTGAGTCGGCTGCAAATACTTGGGTTGTCTGAGCTAGCGTCATTAGACAACCAGCCAAGACAGATAGTAATAATTTTTTGTTCATAATTTTCCTCCCTTTTTTGAATAATTTAATATTAAATTGATTTTTGCACTGACACTAATGGTGTAAATTTAAACTCTTGTTTTAATATTTTTGGCTTATTATTTTCGTCATTATATGTAAGCACAAATTTGATATCATATTCTTTTCCGTCTTCTAAATCACCTTTTTCTATATTTAACTTTTGTATTTTCTCAAGCATTTTTGATGGATCAACAGATGCAGGATTAACCGGAATAGTTTTTATTAATTTACCTTCTTGAGAAATATAAGCAAAACCTGAATAATACAGCCTACTGTTCCCTAATGAAGATACTTTATACTCACAAATATAATCATCACCGGACTTTTTAAAAGCAACTGCATCTAAAGTCCCTTTTCTGGAATAATTACCTTTGTTTAAGTAGATAGGAACTCCCATTCTGGTTTTTACTATTATTCGTCCCCCTATTTGTCCGCTAGCTTTTTGAATCAGATATTCCTTTGTCTGAGTATCTTCTAAAAACAAAGCCAATCTTGATTCCCCAGGTGGCAAACTCTTAATATCTGTTATTGTGAATCTGACCTTTTGTGGAATTCCATCTTTACAGGTGAATTCAGCAGGATAGAATTTTACCTTATCTATTAGAGAATTTGGCTGTCCTTTGTCCGGCAACTTAATGTAACCCCCTTTTTTATCATGTTCAAAAAACTCAGGATAAATTTTGAAACGTATAGTTTCATCCTTGCCACCTTCTACTGAAAATGAACCTGCGAGATAGTCTTTTTTTATTTTATTTGCATCTATTTCAACTGTTGCTGGGGAAACTTTTATTGCAGCTTCTGAAACATTAACGTTTATACAAAAAATAAAAAATATAAGTATTATTTTTTTCATTAATCCTCCGTTTGTAATAAGTATTCAAGCTCTTCATTATATGAGCCTGCCGGGATAAATTTGTCTTTTGGCCCCCTTACCATATAGTCAATATTTATAAGTTTTTTATCCAACAAATTAGAATAGTTATTTATAGTTGCTTTTCCAGAAGCTAGTAGAATAGGATTGTCATTTATTGAAATATATTCATTTGTTGTATTACAACTTATTGAGCTATCGCCACCAAGAGTTTTTACAAATGTTTTAATATTAGCCTCATCATTGCTGGATGATTTTCTTACAAATAATTTCCAATCCTTGTTAGAGCTTACGTATATTCCCAAAGGAGTATTTAAGTTTTGGGATGCGTTCTTGGCCAATGTCTTGTTTCTATCAAGTCTTAGATTGACTGCTTTTTCGGTAAAATCAATTGAGCTAATTTCCTCTTTATTGAATCTAAAAGTGTAAACGTAGTCACTTGTATTTGAATTTCCATCTACTAGCGTAAATTTAATGTCTAATGAATAGTCGCCTGCTCTGTCACAATCAGAACTCAAAAGGTTTAGTGATAAGTTCATATTGTTTATTGCTGTTGGGGATGGAGCAAATACCTCAATAACTTTACCCGTGTTGAATTGCGCAATCGGAGAGCCATTTAATTCGCTTAATTCTACTCTGCTGAGTGGAATAAAATAATTAGGATGATCTTGATTAATTATTTGATTATTTAATGCTTCTACAAATAATTTCCAAGTACCATCCGCAGAAATAGCAATATTTATCGGCTGTAATAGCCTATTAGAAGTTTTTATAGGCATTGAAAGAGTATCAATTCTTATTGCACTCGCTGAAGCTGGCAAATAAGTTATATATAATACAAATAATAATAATGATATGCTTAGATATTTATTTTTCATTTTTTCTCTTCTGCTGTTGATAAAGGTTTAATTCATTTTTGTAAATTTTTAAATAGTTAATATGTATAAACTATATGGACTATATGTGCAAAATAAATATTTGTTAAGACTTTTGTGTATAGTAAGTATACATAGGTAATTTAGGTAATACTTTAAATGTTAAATTTAATAATAATTAGTATGATGAAAACTAAATTAATATTATTTTTAATACTAAGCATTTTTTGCCATATAAAAGTTTATGCGGCTGACCAGACCGTATCTGCTATTTTGTCTGGAGGCGGAGGTGGAGGCGGGGGCGGCGTGAATCCCGGTGGAATAATTGCTGGAGGCGTTGTCGGAGGTGCTGCTACAGGAGCAAGTGCACTTGCGTTTGCCCCAATTTTATTGGCTGGACTCAAACCCAATTCAGTAATCTGTGCAGCAGCCCCTTTAGACTGCATTGCTCCTTTGAGTTGCTATTTACAAGAGGCAATAAAATATCATGGAAATATAAAAATCAGCGCAGGTCAGTTTGATAAGGTTAAAAATAGATATTATTTTGCTCAAAATGATTGTGATATATCTAATGGTGCTTATGATGTAGATGAAATAACATTGCCAGATGAGCTAAAAGCGGCAACTAGTCTAAAAATTGACGTCACTATTGTTTCTCAAGCATACAAAGAAAATGATGGAGAACCTGAATTCATTTTTGGTATTTACAAAGACATTAGTAGATTAAATCTAAATAAAAAATTTGAAACCCAACAATTTTTACACCAATATATGATGAAAAAATATGAAATTCCCTTAAAAATAACATGTAACAAATATGAGCAAGGTTTACAAAAGCTTTCTGGCACAATAAATATGGCAAAAATAAAAGATAAAGACCAACCTCTAAAAATCGTTGTAAGGTACACCCAAGACGGATTCAAAAAAAATTTAATGAGAAACGAACCAAAAACATTGACATATGCCTATATAGTAGAAATCGAAAAACTTAAATAATGCAGAGTTTCTATCAATAAGATGACGATTGGTTTTGATTTTACCGTAATTCAATGTATGTTATAATATCTGCAACATTTTCAAGAATCTTTGTAGCGTTTTGATTTTACCGTAATTCAATGTATGTTATAATAGATAAAACAGTTGAAAAACTTGTACGCCTGTTTTGATTTTACCGTAATTCAATGTATGTTATAATCAGGAGTCATTGAAGTTAAGAACTGGACTAGTTTTGATTTTACCGTAATTCAATGTATGTTATAATAGGATATACTTTTTAACCAAAATATGATATACTTCAATAATAATATACATTGAATTACAGTACCAATCATAACTGAACCGGAGATAATTCGATCCTCTACTAGGAAATAGTACGACTGATTTCATCTTCGAAAACATAAAAAAAATATTAAATATACTTGTGTTTTTTATATTCACAATTATATTTTCGTATGTTTTTCACCCAAATGCTACCAGAATGTTATCTGTTTAGGTGATTCTTCACCAATGTTTACATTATATTTTGATTTTTTGTAGCCTGTTTTTTCTATCCTGATAGAGTTACTCCATTGTTTGTCTGTTAAATAAAAAATACAAATTGAACCATTTGAAGGTGATGCTTTTTTTACATTATTGGTATATTTTTCTGTTTTTTCATAACTCACACAGGAGCGAACATATATTGATTGCTGCAGCATGAAATATCCTGAATCAAGTAAGTATTTCCTGAAATTCGTTGCTTCTCTCATTTGTTCAGCTTCCGTTACTGGCAAGTCAAAACATACAAATAGCCATCCCATACGAAACTTACTCCTCATATTCTCTATTCTTATGATTGTCTGTGTGAAAATAACTATCGATTATTTGTGGCAAGTATAATTCATTTGGATTCGTTTTTTTCATAACAATTAACTAAACTCTCGATGTAAATATCTATTATATCCATTAATTTATAAGATTGTTTTTTGTGTTTTAATCGACAAATCCTAAGATTTTCACTCAAATATTTTGTCCAAGATTTAAAGTCTTCTTCCTCAAATTCATAAGGTTTATCGTTTGCAAATTTGAATAAAATTAAGTCTATAAAAGCTCGGAAAGGTTCCATTGCGTCGTAAACAAGTGGCACACTTCTGTATTTGCCTTTATGATGTATTCCTAGATTTGGCAACAGTCCGTGAATTAATAATGAACGATAAATAAGCGTGCTTACAATGGCATAACCATAGTTGAGTGCAGAATTTTCAAACGTTTTTGCGTTAAAATGTTCTCTATTCATAGGTTCTGAGAGTGAAAAGAAATAGTGACTCCAATATTGTTTTGCAATATTTGCTTCGCTAATCAATGGTTTATTTATTAAACGGTATAAGTCATGTTCTATCTCCAATAAATCAAGGTTTTGTGCTTGATTTAACACTTTTTGCTTTGCAATTTTTTTCCATAATTCATTATTGAATTTTTCTGGAGCTGTTATTTGTTTCTCAAAAGCCTCTTTTCTTATAATTCTATCTAAAGGCATCGTCCAGCCTACTGGCTGATACGAATTATTACAATGCAAAATTGCGCAATCATTCTCCATCAATTTTGCTAAGCTATTATTTGAAAATGAAACACCATGAGTTTCTACTATTAGTGCCCTAATGTCATCAATGGCAATAGACTTTCGTTCTATATCTTTACTTTCACATGTTAAAAAACCTCTATCAGTTGATAGGTATGAATTAGGCGTTGTAATGTGCAAAATATGGTAACTCAATTGAAAACTCTTTTAAAATTTGTACTCAATTGAGTTATAAGTTATTTGATAATATTTATCATTCCACCATAGAGCAGGGTTTTTGTGGCTATTTCTTATTTAATTTTCTAAATTTGGCTTCAGCTAAGTTTTTTGCACTTGATATAATTTCTACACCATTATTTAATTCTAACTTTGCTGGTCCATCTGTCCATAAAGACTTTAATAAATAGATACCTGATGGAAAATTACTTTTCCCACAAATAAATTCTTTAGGTATATTGACCAAACAACCTGAATAGAACATTTCTCCTTTTCTATACAGTTCAAATCCTTCGTTTTGAAGCTGTTTTATTGCTTCAGTTTTCTTTTGATTTGCATAAATCGGTTTTACTTTAGCATTGCCTTTTTTATCAAAGTATATGATTTGCCCAGTGTGACGTTTAGAGTGCTTGAATTGCCCCATTGTTCCATTATGACCAAAGTCACAATATTCTCCAATTCTCTCTCTTCCGTTACTATCTTTTTCAACAAAGCCCTCTGTATCTACTAGTCTAACTTTTTTGACTTTAGTTTTTTTCTTTGGGTGAATGTAACTACTTAACATCTTTACCCAGTCTGTCGGTTGCAGGTTATCATTCAATTTTTCAAGTAAATCATTTTGTATATCGTTATCAAGAATATTTTTTATTGCTTTCTCTTTTTGATCAATAACTGTGATGTCTTTTCTTACAGTTAAATATGTTATCTCCTTGCCATTTTTTGAGCGTGTTCTTTTACCATAAATAGTCTCTAGAGGTGAAAGTTCTTTTTTTACTTGTTTATCATTACTATATGGATATGGAACAAGATTATCTATAGCGGTTTTAACGATATCCGGATTGAAATTTTCTATAACAAAACTGTTCTTGTCCCTATTGTATTTGTATTCTCTTGAATAGCTTATACAAATTGCATCTAATGCGTGGTGTTTGTTATTGCTACGGTTTTTCTTTATATCGTTACCTAATAGTTTATTTAAGCCATACTTCTTTCTGATTTGTGCTGTTTCCGAACCATTACTTACAAAAACACGTCTTTTTTCGTCTTTTACTTGCAATCCCCATCCAAAAATAAATGCTGATATATCTTGAGCGACTCTAGCTATTTGTGCTGTTTCCGCTAATGCATTGTAGCTTTCTATTGTTTCAAGGCATTTGTCCATCGGGTCACAAAGTAATGAAAGTTTCTTTTTCCCTAATTTGGGCTTTAAATCAATTAGTCTTTGAGAATATTCAAGCCATTTATCTGCACTTATATATTCTCGTGGGACTTTGTCACCTTTATTCTGATTTTCAATTGAATAGCAAAGGACTGTATTATACAAAGAATCATTTCCGCCTTTAGAACGTGGCAATATATGGTCAATTTCACATTTTGATAAATCACTAATCGAAATTGGTCTACCTGAATATATGCAAACATTGTTCTGCATTTCTGCTAATTTCAACTTGAGAAAATTAGTTGGAGAAAATGCATTTATTTCTTTTAACTTTTCTGCAATTCTTTCGTTTTCTTTTTCTTGTTGTTTCATATGAGCAGTAACAGAATTAGCTTTAACTCGTCCGTATAATGAATTGTCTGCACCACTTCTAATAAATTCTAAAACTATTTCATCTGGTTCTCCATATTTTGCTTTTAATTTTAGAAGGGTATTTTTGAATATTTGTAATCTATTTCGAACTACAGGATTTGTAATATTACCTATTAGTAAATCAGCGCTTTGTGAATCATCTTTTGCGAATAAAGCTCTTTCGTTTCTGTTATCTGAAATATGTATTTTTTCCCAACTTTCACCAAGTAATGAAATTGCAGATTCTAATTCTTCTTTATTAATCCCCTTTTCATTTCTATCAATAAATTTAGAATAATCAATGTCTTTAGGGGCTTTACCACTTAATATAATTTCATTTACGAGCTTTAAAGCGGGACGACAGAAACTTGAGCGACCTGAAATGTTGGCTTTTATTTCAACTTTTTCTGATATTTTCTTTTTGCCTATTATCGATTCAATATCAGTTTTAGAAACTGTGAAATTTGGATTTTTGTCATTTTTCTTTAATGAATTATACAGTTCAAGCCATTTTGGTAACTTGTTTGCATAAATTAAATTTATCTGTTCTACAGTTAATGCAAGTTTTTCACAGTTTAGACTATATCGAAAATTTTTCAATCCAATTAATAATGAAAATAATATATTCTCTATTGAATCAGCAGAGCAAACATTCCGGTTAGGCATCAATTTGCATTTTGAGATTATACGGTTGTCAAAACGCGGAATTTTTTGCCCTAAAACGCCTTGCCAGTCCTTTTTTGTACCCCTATAGCGCATAAATTTAGGGTCGTTATAAGAAGCATAAGCTTTTTCATACTCTCCATATAGAAATTCTTCAACTGCAATAGCCTGTAATTGTGGAAGTTGTTTTTGAGCATTTATAAATAGTTGTTTCAACTCTGCTTCAACCATATATCTTGGTGCAACCATGCCTTTATCTCTTACTTTTAGCGGCATATTTGTAATTTGTTTTTTGAATTCTGTAGGATTTTCTTCGCTCCACAAATTAAGTCTTAACGCATCATAATAACAGGGAAATTTGTAATCAACATTTTTTATTAAATCTTCGTATTTATATTCTTTTGGATTTGCTTCGGGGTTTAAAACATACTTTGAAAAATTATTTGTATATTTTTCATTTTCCTCATCATCCTTTGAACTTGCATTCTTCCACGCAATATTTGGATCATAACCTCTTCTTTGTATTGCATTAAATAGAGCTTTAAAAATTTGCCACTGTTCTAGCTTATGATTTTGCAAAAGCGCAATTCTTAAAAGACAGGAATTATAGATTGTTTCATCTTTAGAAAATTCTTTTGTAAATCTTTTATCATCCTTTGACAAAGGGGATAAACCGCATTTTATCCATACTTCATTAACAAAAAAAACTTCTCTTGCTTTGTGAGAATCTCTAGTTCTTTTTGTTCTTCGTCTATTTCTGTTCTCTTCGACTGATGAATGATTTAAATCAATTATAATGGAGCCTACATCAAGTAGTTCATTATCTTCTCTAGCACAGTATCCAATACTTACTTTGCCCAAGTCAAATGCAAAAACTCGTTTACTCACTCTTATATTCCTATTTTTATTTTATTTATCCATTATACACTCATTTTTTATTTTACAAATGATTCTTGAATAATTGAATAGAGGCTTCAAAAGTTGAATGATATTACATTTTTCTAAAAGAGTTATTACTTTTAATAAAATAATTTTGTATATTTCTGTTTCTTGGTTAAGCTACATTAAATATTTGTTCTTTAAGCTCGCTCTGCAAAAATTTTAATCGAAGAATATCTTTTGTATACGTATTATCTTTCAAATCTTCAAGTTTGCATACCGACCAATTAAAAATGGAGCTAATTACTAGCCCCCATTTTTAATCCCAAAATATTTTTGAAAACCATTTTGATGCTTGTTGCAATGTCTGATCATCACATGATTTTTCATTTTAATTTATTGGTATTTAAACTTTAATATTGAGTTGTTTAGCAGCAATATTTTTTACTGCCTTATATACCTCTGATTCAGGAGTGTCAGAAGATAAGCCTAAAGCTTCTTTACGCCACTTTTTCATAACTTTTGTGGCAACCTGATTGGCATCACCCATCTTTTTCATAAATTCATTACATTCAGCGTCAGGAGCATCAACTTGAAAACCAATAGATATTTTATTCCAAATCTTACTAATAGTAGTACGAAAATTAGTAATTAATTCATCAGAAGAATTCTCTGGCAAACCTAACATTAATTTTTCAGACTTATTCGTAAAGCCAGCAAAAATATGATTTACTACTGAATCGGGGGTGAGTTCTCCAATCTCCAAAGATGCTCTCTTCAAACTTAAATCAAGAGCTGATTCCAAAGTTTTTATTGGCAATTTAGATTTAAAAGACAATCCCGGACCCTGATTGATACTTAACGTCATATTTCAATCCTTTCATTTTATATGTGATTTGTAGTCAGTTATCCTATAAAAAGTCTAATTATATTTATTTGTTATTAAATGCAAAATATTGTAATAAAACTTTATTTATTGAAAAATTTTTCTGTTAACAAAGAAATTTGAGACTTTGCGGTTTAGACCACCTCCACTACCACTTAAAAGCCTTTTGTATTTTAACTATTCTTACTATTATGGAAATAAAAGTCTTGATATTATTAATTTTTTAAACATTTTTTGCTAATAACTAGCAAAAAAACATATCAATAACCTTATACATATAAGCCTATGATATTTTTTGAAATCGAGAGAATGTATGAGAGTTGAGTCAAATAATACAAATATTTTTAATTTAAGTGTGCAAAAAAATACTAATAGCAGACCAATTATTTTATACAAAAATAACCTATCTCATGATGTTGTGACATTTACTTCTCGGCACGATCGTAAGCAAGGTATTTTTTCATCATTATTTTCAGCTAAGAATTTGAAATCTGAAGCAAGTGACGATAAAACAATAGCTGAATTAAAAAACAAAATTGACGATTTAACGCAAGAAGTGGAAGTTCTAAATGGCGAGTTGGCACAAAAAAATATAAAACTTAGGAATAAAGAAGGAATTATCTCATCTTCTAAATCAAGTGGTGTCTCCTATTCTGATACTATTCTTAAACCCCTAAATTATGATCCCTTGTCCCCTCCTCGTAGCAATATGAAGTTACCAAACAGAAATTATAATGCTGTTTTCCTTTATCCATCAATGTCTACAAAAAATGCCAATTTAAAAAATGTACAACCCTTTACTCCTCCCTCAATAGATAAATTGCAAAAAACTGGTTTTGTTAGCTTTATTATACCTATTCGTAACTTTACTAAGCCGGCAATTGCGCCAAACTCATTGTTGAATCCTTCTGAAATTGGAGAAAGAAAGACTCAATTCTTGAGAAATTATGGAGAGTGTTTAAATTGGAGTCCACAAAAAGTGGTGCGTGATATATATCAAAATTTTTTTGATGGGCACGGAGGAACTTTGGATGGAACAAGTGTACAGGTTTCTAAGCGACCAAATAATCGCTATAATATTAAAATCTCTGGAAGGGGCGAATATAATCATAAAGAGATTGAATATATTGGAGGTGGCTCGAAAAGTAAGAATGGTGACAATGCTGGTAATTATGGAGAGGGAACAAAAGTATTTCCCTTAAAAATGTTAACTTCCTATGGCGTTGATAAGGTTGATTTTTCTTGTCAGGATTGGCTCTTTTCGTATAGGATGGGAAATCGTTTTGGCTCTGATAGAGACATAATGTACAGGAATTTATCAAAACGAAATGAGGCTATCAGAGGAAATTACATAGAATTTGAAACTGATAATAAAGAATTGGTAGCTGCAATATTAGAAGGTGTTAACTATCTTGTTCATTCTTCAAATGGGGACATGTTGGAGCCGACATATGAAAATTCGAAATTTGGGTTTAAATATTTGGGGAAAAATGCACAAAATGATAAGGGTAATGTTTATATTGCTAATCAAAGATATGAAGTAAAAAATGTTGGCAAGTGGAACAATAATTCATTTTTTGTCACTTTCTTCACGAAAACAAAACCACCAGCTATGATCTTTGATTCGGGTAGGGACAGGACTCTTGTTAATTCGGTAGAATTTGGCAAGTTGGTTTCACACTACGCAAAAAGTATGAGTGATAAAGAACTAGCAACTTCTATATATGACCTTGAGGAATTATGGCCTAGTGCCCAACAACACAATTCCAAAGATATAGGAATGCTATCCGCAGAAAACTTGGAGGGAAATATTCTGCTAAGAAATTTATTAAAAGAGGCGGCCTTTAGGAGAATTGGTCTGCAATTTCCTCCAGATAAAAAATATATTGCAGAAATAGGGAATTTTTCTTCAGATGTCAAAGCTTCTTTGATCAAAAAAGGTTACACTTTTTGCTGGAGAGAGTTTGCTGATCTTGGTATGACTTCGGCAGTGGCTGAGTGGCGAGAATCTCGTAATTTTGTTCCACTGAAGCCAACTCCTAAACAAATTGCTCGAATTAATATCCTAAATCAGGCAGTTAAGGAAATTTTGCAGTCAATAGAAAATAGTAAAAATTCATTTAATACGCTGCCTTTAAAAGATTGGAATAAACCAATTTTTATATATGATAGTGTTGCAAACAATGATAAGGGTGTGATTGCTCAAGCTATAATTAAAAATGGTGGTCCTCCTGGAGAATATCTTGGTTTTTGGGTAGATACAAAATATTTGGATAATGCTTCATTTGCTCAGATGTTGGGGACAGCATTACATGAGATGTGCCATAGATATGGTGGAGATGAGTCTGCGGTATTTAGTTATAAGTTAACGGATGTACTTAGAGATGTTAATAGTGCCTATATCAATAACCCAGATCTTCAAAAGAAAATGAAGAATCTTCAACTCTTGTGGGACAAGACCTAGTTATCTTATTGCAATGATCAAAAAATAATCGTAAAATGGTCAAATATTTGTTATTTAGTTTATAAAAGGAAAATAAAAATATGGTATCTGTCGGGCTCTCAAGTTTAAATGTTTCGTTTTGTTCTAGATCGCAAGATATGAATAGTAAGAAAAAACAGCGTGAAATAGATAACTTAAATAAGTTAAAGCAAACGGCTATAAATAAAGCTGACGCTAGAGGCACTCTCGAAAGAAATAATGTTCTTTGTGAGGATGAATGGCGTCCAATGGTGAGTGAGGATACTTTAGACGATGCATGTACTATCTATGATGTGAATGTCCCCAAAAATATAAATACTGAGGAATATATAAAGAAAGTTAATGAGCAAGTCAGGCTAAATATTATAAAGCAGCAAGGCTTACAAGCTTATTATGATTATTTAATTAAATTGTCTGAGGAAAACAAAGCCCACTAGTTTTTCAGTGCGACAATATCGCAACTTACACCTTTTTCTGTGGATTTATTTTCAATTAGGTTGTTATAGAAAATTTCTTTCTTGTCTATAAGTTCTAGTTGATGTTTTAAATCTTCCATATTTTCTAATGCTTTTTTCTTTGTTTCTTTTATTATTTCAAATCGCTCTAGTATAGTTGAATCACCTATTAAAAATAAGTCTATATATTTTTTTATTGATTTACTTTCAGTTCCAATACTTCGTAAACATTTTACCATTCTTACCCAATCCAGATCACTGTGTGAGAAAAGCCTTACATTGTTTTCATTTCTCTTTATATGAGGAAAAAAACCACTTTTTGCCCAAAAACGAATGGTATGCTCTGAAATTTTCATCATATCTGCAACTTCTTTTATAGTATACATATTTTATTTCTCCTAATTTAGAATTTTTATTTATATTATCACTTGACTGAGAGCAACTATCAAGTTGTACATTATAAATGTACACTAAGCTAGTTTGATTTTAAGAATAAAGGAGAAATTAATGACAAAAGTTATTGATAAGATTAATAGTCCTGCTGATTTGAAGCAGCTAGGCAACAATGAGATGAAATTTTTAGCCACTGAAATTCGTGAAGCTATAATGCAACGAGTAAATACGATTGGCGGACACTTAGGTCCTGACCTTGGCATCGTTGAGGCAACTATTGCTTTGCATTATGTTTTTAATTCCCCTATTGATAAATTTGTGTTTGATGTGTCTCATCAATGTTATCCGCACAAAATTTTGACAGGAAGGAGAGAAGGTTTTACTAATCCTGATAAATATTCTTCTATTTCAGGGTATTCAAATCCAAAAGAAAGTGAACATGATTTTTTCGTAATCGGGCATACTTCAACATCTGTAAGTTTGGCTACCGGATTGGCAAAAGCAAGAGATTTAAAAAATGAAACAGGTAATATCATCGCAATTATTGGGGACGGATCCTTAAGCGGCGGTGAAGCCTTTGAAGGTTTAAATAATGCCTCTGTTCTCGGCTCAAATTTCATAGTAATTATAAATGATAATGAAATGTCCATAGCAGAAAATCAAGGTGGTTTATATGAAAATCTAAAACTATTAAGGCAAACCAAAGGGTCAGCAGATTTAAATTTCTTCAAAACATTTGGATTTGATTATCATTATGTGGAAGAAGGTAATGATATAGAAGCTTTGATAGATGCCTTTAGCAAAGTCAAAGATGCAACTTGTCCAACTGTAATACACATTCATACTTTAAAAGGAAAGGGCTTATTAGCAGCAGAAGTAAATAAAGAAAAATATCACTATGTTTTTCCAGGAATTTTGGATGAAAAATTAGATAGTGAGAGCTTGCCTCAATACGAAAATTATACTAACATAACTACTGATTTTATCTTGAAAAAACACCAAGAAGATAAAACTGTAATTGCGATTTCTCCTGCAACTCCTGGGGCTACTGGTTTTAGTCTCGAATTTAGAAATGAGCTGGGGGTGAATTATACTGATGTCGGAATAGCTGAAGAACACGCTATTGCTTATGCTTCTGGGCTAGCAAAAAATGGTGCTAAGCCGATAATTGCTATTCTGAGTTCTTTTGTTCAACGAACTTATGATCAATTATCTCAAGATTTAGCTCTAAATAATTCGCCAGCAACAATTTTAGTGTATTGGGGTTCTATTTCTTCTGCGGATTCAACTCACCTTGGAATTTTTGATATTCCTATGATTAGTAACATTCCAAATATTGTATACCTTGCTCCTACAAATAAGGAAGAATATTTGGCAATGCTTAATTGGTCAGTCGAGCAGACTCAGTACCCCACAGCTATAAGGATTCCTAACTGTGAGGTTGTTACCACTGGAATAGAGGATTTAACTGATTATTCTATATTAAACAAATATAAAATGGTAGAAAGTGGTGATACTGTCGCAATTATTGCTTTGGGAAGTTTCTTCTCTTTGGGAGCGGAAGTAAGGGATGAACTCCAATCTAAATATGATATAAATCCAACATTAATAAACCCTCGTTATATTACTGGGATTGATAACAATATGTTAGAGTCTCTTAAGGTTTCACACCAAATAGTCATAACGTTAGAAGATGGAATACTTGATGGTGGATTTGGCGAAAAAATAACCAGATTCTATGGGCATTCAGACGTAAAGGTGTTAAATTTTGGGGCAAAAAAAGAGTTTACTGAAAGCGTTAAATTAAGTGATCTATATGAGCGTTACCATTTAACAAAAGAATTGATTTCACAGGACATAATGAACTTGCTCTAGTTTGTTTTAAGCCTTGCTATCTGGAGAATCAAAGCCTTTAGGATTATAAATCACAAAGGCTTTGATTTGTAGAATCCGTAAAATGATTTGTTAACTAAAAGTCAGATAAATTGCCACTTAACATTGTCGTGCGGGGTTTATTTGCCTGTATTATCTGTTGCGTATTGTTAGTAGACCTTGAATTCTCTTTTCCATTTACGAGCGTGGTAATTTGGGTGACTACTTCATTCATTGAAGAGGTTTGAGCAAATAATTCTTGAGATGCAGAAGCTGTGTCATCTGCAGTTTGAACACTTGAGTGCATTACTTCTTCCATTTGTGTTATAGCTCTGTGAATTTGGCTTACACCAATGGATTGTTCATTGGTTGCGGCTGAAATCTCGTCCAGTAGGTCACTTACTTTTTTTGCCTCAGAATCTATTTCTGATATAGATTCATATACTGTTTTGGCTATTTCTACACCTTCATCAGAATATTCTATATTGTTCTCAATTAGTTCTGTTGTGTCTTTTGCGGATTGAGTGGTTCTTTGTGCTAAATTTCTTACTTCTTCGGCAACTACAGCGAATCCTTTTCCTGCATCTCCTGCTCTTGCAGCTTCAACCGCGGCATTAAGGGCGAGTATATTAGTTTGAAAAGCTATTCCATCTATTACTTTTATTATTTTGGAAATGTCATTGCTGGAATTTTTTATCTTTTCCATAGAATCAACCATTTCAGCCATTTTTTTATAGCTTTTATCCGCATTGCCTTTTGCCTGCCTTGCAAGAGTTGCTGCTTGATCTGTATTTTCACTATTTTTTTGTACCATTGAAGAGGTTTCTTCAAGAGTAGCCGAAACTTCCTGAATTGAAGCAGCCTGTTCAGTGCTGCCTTCTGCTAATTTCTGACTAGATGATTCTAAGTGAAATGATGCTTCTGATATTTGCCCGGATGCATTTGCTAACTCTTCGGTTATTTTATTCATTGCCAATGTTATTCGCCTTACAAAAGTCACTTGCACAACAGCTACTATTATTACTAATGCGATTAATATGGCAAAGAACATTTCAAAAAAGGTTTTTAATACCATTGAATTAATGTCGTCAGTGTAAACTCCAGTACCTATAGACCACCCCCAATCATTAAAGCCTTTTGCTGTAGAAAGTTTGGGGAACATTTTATTTTGAGAAAAGCCTGGTTTTGTTGTTTCGTATTCTATAAAACCAGGTTTACCACTTTTTGCTAAATCAACAATCTCGACTAAAAAATGTCTTCCAGTCTTATCCACTAATTTTTGTCCATCAAATCCATAGGCTATTGTTGGATGTAGAATGTATTTATAATCATAAGTATTTACCCAGACGTAATTGGCGCTATCTTTGTCCCTGAATCTTTCTATATCTTTAAGCGCAAGTGTTTTTGCCTGAGCTTCGGTAAACTCACCTTCATCAGCACGTTTTTTATAACCTTCCACCACATTGTAGGCATAATCGACTACTTGTGTTATTTTTATTTTTGTTGAGTCAGTCAATGATACTTTTATCCTGGTTATTGCTAAGGATACTGCTGCAATAAACATAAGTATTCCAATTGCAACAACTAAACAAGTAATTTGTTTGCCAAGACCCATTGTTTGCTTTTTCATTCTGCATAAACTCCATATCTTAAGTTAATATAAAACCATTTTAGAGAGTATATCATTTACGCATAACAGAAGACAATATATCATATACACTAAAACGAAAAATAAAAAGACTACATTTGTAGTCTTTTTATGGAGGAGAGAGCGGGATTCGAACCCGCGGTACCTTTGACAGTACACAGACGTTCCAGGTCTGCACCTTAAACCGCTCGGACACCTCTCCTTGAGTGTTTAAATTCTAGTAAGTTTGCCACTCGACATATTATCCTGTTTGGAAATAGGTGAAGGATTGTCTAACTCACTTTATTATCTGATTTTAGCATGTGATTATAAATATTCAAACAATTCTTTCTGATTGCTGTTTAGTTATTGGAATTTTGCATAAGTGCCAAAAGATTGATATAATTTTTGGATGAAAAAGAGAATTTTCTTTATATTTATTGTACTACTTATTATTTCCCTTGTTGTCTCATATAGAGATATTTGTTTATATAGAGTGCTAAAGGTTTATGATGCAAATCATTTATATATTGACATAAATAAAAATGGGCAAATTGATCAAGAAGAACTATTTAAAATACATTTGGCAAGGCCATTTACTAAAAACGATTCAATTGTTAATTATAATGGATGTGACTATTCTTTCTATTTAAATGATTTGACGGCTAAATGGTTAAATAATAATGTGCTTAATAATAGGTATAGAATTAAATTTATTAATTCTAAAGAGGTAATCCTTTATAAAGATTCTCATATGTTGGTCACAGCCTTATGGAAAAATGGACTTTCTCTATCTGAAAATAATTCCTACAATAATTATGTAAATTATAAAGAGATAAGTAAGAATGTAGTTGAAGCAAACAAAAAGAAGATTGTAATTTTTAATTCTAAAACCAATAAGTATCACAAATTAGATTGTGAGTTTGCACATAAGTCTTTTCAATACCAATTTATTCCTTTTGAGAAGCTTCCATTAAGTGCGAAAAGCTGTGCATATTGCCACAAGCAGCACTACAGTACTAGAAATTTTGCAAAGCAAAAAAGAAATACCAATGTTCCTTTGTTGTATTACCAAGATGGACCAGTGACTATTTATTTTATTAATTTTATAAATAAGTATAAACCATCTAATAATTGTGATTCATTGGCCTGTAAAGCGTTATTGAAACAAATTAATGATAGTAAAATAAGTATTGACTTTGCTATTTATGGAATTAGTGGGCAAAAAGACATAGTTAATGCTTTATCAAATGCTCAAAAACGAGGGGTGAAGGTCAGGTGGGTTACTGATTTTGACAGTAATAATGCAAAAAATAATTATTATATGGAAACAGCTAAGTTGATGAACACCATAAAATCTTACAAGACTGACCTAGGTGGTGAATCCAATTCAAACAGAAATTATATAATGCATAATAAATTCTTTGTATTTGATAAAAAGAAAGTTTTTACAGGATCTGCAAATATCACAGATACTGATCTTTCATCATTTAATTCAAACTACTCTGTTTTACTTGACTCTCCCATTTGTGCTGAACTTTATACCAAAGAGTTTGAACAAATGTACAATGGAAAATTTCATAAAGCCAAATCTGAGTCTGTTTCAAATGAATTACTTCTTAAAAATTCAAAAATTAAAATCTTATTTTCACCTCAAGACAATGTAATTGAAAAAGACATAATTCCATTAATAGATGCCTCAAATAAATATATTTACATGCCAGTATTTTTCTTCACTCATAAAAAACTGGCTGACCACTTGGTCCTTGCACATGCGCGTGGGGTAGATATTAGACTAATAAACGATGCAACAAATTCACATGGGAAATATTCGGTAAATAAATACTTGAGAGACAATGGAGTTCTGATAAAAACAGAAAATAGAGCGGGGAAAATGCATATGAAAACTATAATTATTGATGATAAATACTCTATTGTTGGTTCTATGAATTATACAAAGGCTGGCAATAATTTTAATGATGAAAATACAGTTATAATAAATAATAAACAGATAGCAAAATATATGGCTAACACATTTATTTATCTTTGGAGTAGTATTCCTGATAAATATTTACGCATTGATCCTAGGGCAGAAGCTCCTGAATCTATAGGATCTTGTGAAGATGGTATAGACAATAATTTTGATGGAAAAATAGATATTCAAGATCCATATTGCAAAGGCTATATAAAATATTCAAGTTACCAATCAACAAAAAATAAATAGCTGTTGACTATTGTTTATAATCTTTCGCTAACGTGGGAAAGATCTTGCTTAGATCAATTAGTGGACGTTTTTCTGGTTGATTTTTATTCTTAGATAAGTTATCAGGATTCTTAATAACTGCTTTATCAAATTTGACATCAGATCCTTCTGATCCCACAAGCATTGAAACTAACATCATAGTGTTTTGTCTAAATGCATCATAACCAAATGTTACTTTTGCATAATCCGGACCTAATGATAATAAAAATCTGTTTTCTTGGAATAAGTTATCTTCAGAATTATCTTTATTTAAAGCCAATGAACCCAAGTAACCAACAGAAATAAACTTATGTAGCTTTAAGTTTTCTATAAACACAATGTTCGATGACCCATACGCATATTTATCAAACTCAAAAGGGCTTTGTCCCGCTGCAGCTGTTTGAAAATAGATTAAGCTTTGCGTCCAATTTTTATATTGGCTTGATATCATTGGACCGAATCTTACTATGCTTACAGTGTCGCCGGTTGTATATAATGATAATGATGTTTGACCAACTAGCCCAAGTTTTATATTAAGGTCTCTATCTGCATTAGAATAAGCATAGAACGTCTTTTGAGTCTGAGTCATCCACCTGTAGCGACCTTCCATATCGTTAAATTGTCTATCTTTATCAACAAAATAACCGCCTGAAAAACGTTGAGAAAAATTGGCATCAATATCATCTAAGTGATAATCCTTGGCATAGACTAATTGTGCTGAATATCTTGGTCTTCTGAATCCTAAAAACCACTCGTCTTGATACATATTTTGAGAATAGTCAAGCCTTAGGTTGTCTGTAAGTCTTTGAGTCCCTCTCAAAATTACTTTGTTTGCTGATGAGCCGTATCCAAAATCGATCAGACTATTTTTACTTCTGTATCTGGCTAAAGCTCCAACTCCAAGATTACTATCGTTATAATTAATCATTGGAACTAATTTTAAAACCGAGGAGCCTTTTGCGGGTAAAACTATTCCCGGACCGGCATACATACCTAACTCTGAAATTGAGCCAAATTCTGGAACGTTTGTTTCAACATATTGCGTATTTTTATCTGATACAATTTCCAAGTTGGGTATAGTTCCAATTTTGGTATTGTGCATATATAAAACAGCTGGCTTCATTGTTATTACATTGTGATTATCTTTGGAGTCGATATATATAGTTTTTGCTTTTATTCTATATACACCTTTAGCCGTTGGTTCTTCTCGTTTTTTTGCGTCTAGTGATAGCCTTCCTGGATTTACCCAAGCACTCATTGATGTGGCGCCAAAAACGAGAGTATTATTTTTCAATACTTTTGCCACGCCATCATATTCCTCTATTCTATCAGAATAATAATTACCTTCTTTTGCGTCAATTTTTATTGAATAGTTGTTTGTAATAGGGTGATCGATCCATCCATTTTGTTTGTTTAAGTCAAGATTTACAAAATCACCATCGGTTATTGCTTGAGGGTTAATTATCTTTACATTGTCATAGGCTTTTAAGTTATTTAAATCATGGTTGAACACTATTCGATCACCATAGATTGTCATATTTTGAGACTTCAGTGTAACTTTTGCATTTCCGATAGCTTCAATTTCAAATTTTTCAGGATAGTAATTCATAAAATCTGAATCAATTATTACTTCAGTTGAATTGTAAGTTTCTTGAGGAGTTGCTTCTTGTTTGCGTTTTTTCTTTATTCTAATTATTTTCTTTTCGGCTTTTGTATTTTCTATTATAGATGTTTGTTGTGGATTACTTATTAGTTCTGACTCGTAATCGGCAGCTTGAGAATACTGTTTGTTGAATATTG
The DNA here is from genome assembly GCA_023409995.1 of Cyanobacteria bacterium OH_CBB_238. Taxonomy (GTDB): domain Bacteria; phylum Cyanobacteriota; class Vampirovibrionia; order Gastranaerophilales; family Gastranaerophilaceae; genus JAEYQN01. The sequence continues at coordinate 32,780 of JAEYQN010000025.1, forward strand.
CTATAAACAGTATTAAACTTAGTATTATTAATTTATTCTTCTGCCTCAATTTTTTTCCTCTATTAGATATAATTTAATGGGTTACAAGGTTGACCCTTTTGTCTTACCTCAAAGTGAAGATGAGGTCCTGTGCTATATCCCGTTGAACCAACATTCCCGATTGTTTGACCTCTGGAAACGTAGTCCCCTGCCCCAACATTAAAACTGGATAAATGTGCATAAAGTGTTGATGTTGGAATTCCATTATAACTTCCGTGGTCCACAATTACAACTTTTCCATAGCCGCCATACCAACCAGAGTAAATAACCTTACCCGAGTTTGATACTCTGACCGGACTTCCATAAAAGGCTCCGATGTCTAAGCCAGAGTGGAATGTTCTGCTCTTAAATATGGGGTGAACTCTCCAGCCAAATGGTGATGTTATTGGTCCACTTGCTGGCCTTATGAAGCCTGAAGCGACTTTTATTTCACTATGACTCGTGCTTCTGGAAATCATATTTCTTAGACTTGCAGATTGTCTAGCAAGCTCTCTTTCAGACCTTTCATATGTATGTCGGTCTGTTCTTAGTTTTCTTATCATCAACGCATTTTTGTCAATGGCACTTTGAATGTTTTGTTGTTGATAGTTTATAGTCTGTATTGCACCTACTAGAAGTCTTTTTTCTTGTTCAACTTCGTATTTCAGTCTAGCAATTCTTCGAGCTCTTTCTTTTACTTTTTGAAGTTTAACTTTATCTCTTTTTGCTATTAAATTTTGATAGTATATTCTATCTAAGAAAACATTTAAGTCATTAGTGGATAGTAATAACTCAAAAAGTCCGCTTCTTTGTTTTTTATATATTTGCCTTATTCTATTTCTTGCTTTAAATTCAGTAAAATTAAATGTAGCTAATGAGTTGGCTAAGTCTGTTTCCAGATCCGTTAATCTTGTTTGAGCTGTTGTATATTGTTGTTTAGAGTAACTTAGTTCTTGTTGATTTTTTTCTAATTTACGTTGGTTTTTATACATCTTATTTGATTCTAGTGACTCTAGAACTTTTAATCTGTGAATTTTTGCTTGAGTTTCTTTTCTTTTTTTCTCTATATGATTTCTGCTAGGCGCTGCAGCAACCGGAGATAGTATTGAACTGGAAAAAATAGCTATAGCAAAAAATATTATTAATATTTTCTTATTCCAAAACGAAATTGACATAAATGATCCTAAATATACTGAAGAGATTTTTATTAATGAGCACTAGATATAATCGCTATTACGATCGGACCTACTGTCCAAAGAACAAAACATAAAGCTATTAGACCAATTATTATTTTTTGATTTCTTCTAAAAAATTCCATAATTTCTCACAACTAATTATCTATAACAATATTTTACCTATAAAATATTGTCGTGCAAATATGTTAATTAAGTAAATTCGCTGAAAACCTTTACTGGTGATTGATTCGATAAATATTACATTGTGTAATAATAATGTTGGCTGGGCAGTCATGTTTTTCAGTTATTAGATTTTCTCTTAGTAATTCTTCGGGGATAAATATGATTTTGCAGAATGCATTGCATTTTTCATTTAAAAATCTATCATAGTAACCCTTTCCGTAGCCTAGGCGATGGCCTGACTTGTCAGCCATAAGTGCTGGTAATATTGCTATATCTATTGAGTCTGGCATTATGCACGTTGGATTTACCTGTTCTTTTATACCATATTTGTTTGCAATAAGTTTCTCTTTATCAAATAAACAGACTTCTAAGCTTTTTTCTTTAATTTTTGGAATATACCAATTCTTTTCTTTTATACTAAATAAGTCGTGAGTGACAACTTCATGCCCAAATGAATAGTAACAAAAAATATTTTTAGAGTTTGAATATTCTGGTAATGATAAAAATTTCTCATTTATTCTTTTACTTATATCAACTATGTTTAGTTTTTTTCTTATTTCTTTTGCTTCGTTTCTCAATTTATTTTTGGTAATCATTATATATCCCTAATATCATAATAAAAAAGCTTCAAGAATATCTTGAAGCTTTTTTGGTATATTTGTCAAATACTTATTTAATATTTGAGAAAGTCCACGCATCGTAGTTTGGATTTTCAGCGATTTTTATTTCGCCATTCAAACCACCATCTTTAGGGTCTTCATGAGCTATTGGTTTATACAATCTGTTGTAATATTCAACAACCATTCTGTCAGAGTTGAAGTATGCTTCAGCTGTTCTGATAGCTTGGCGCATCATTCTAGCCCACTCTAGTTTGTTATCGTAGTATGTTGGTATAATTTGATTTTCAATAATATCCATCATACACTGATAATCTTTCCAGTGTCTTTCTTCCCAAGGAATATCATCATCTAGGCCTGGGTACTCAATTGTGTAACCATTAATGCCAGGGAATGTTCCTTCTACTGTCCATCCGTCAAATGTTGATAGGTGTAAAGCACCATTTGCATTTGCTGACATACCTGATGTTCCTGACGCTTCAAATGGTCTTAATGGAGTATTTAACCATATGTCAGAAGCCTTTTTAAGTTTTGCACTTAACTCAAGCTCATACCCAGCTAACATAACAACGTTTTTCATTGAGTGAGATTTGTGTAATATTTTATTGAACATTTCTCTTCCCATAACGTCATCTGGGTGGAATTTTCCAGCAAATATCAGTTGTACTTTATTTTCGTTTAACAATTTAGCAATTCTGTCTTTATCCATGAAGATTAACCAAGCTCTTTTGTAATCAGCGAATCTTCTTGCCCAAGTGATTGTTAAAACATTTGGATCTAATCTTTTACCTGTTGTATTAGCAATGAAGTTGAATACTTCTTTTTTCATTTCTATTTTTGCGTTTAACAAATCTTCAGGAGTTTTAGCTGCTTTGATTTTGTCATCTTGCCAGTAGTGTAAGTTAACCGCGTTAGTGATAGCTCTAATTGGACAACGACCTTGAACCCAATCCCACATTTTGTTTGCAACAAGTCCATGTAATTGAGATACTGCGTTTGCAATTCTGCTCATTCTTAACGCTGCAACTGATAAAGAGAAGTGCTCTCCACCAAGTTCAACAGCTCTTTCTCTTGAACAACCAGAGAAGAATCCACATTCATGTAATGTGTCAACCCAGTGAACTTCGTTTCCTGCAGCAACTGGAGTGTGTGTTGTAAATACAGTTTTTCTTTTTACTTGGTTTAAGTCACCATTGTACTGTTTTAACAATTCGAATGCGGCTGGAAGAGCATGACCTTCATTCAAGTGAATACAATCGAAGTTGTATCCTACAGCCTGAAGCAATCTAACACCAGCAATACCAAGAACTGTTTCTTGAGCTATTCTAATCTTTTCGTCGCCATCATACAATCTGTGGCTTATGCTTCTAGCCCATTCAGAGTTTTCATCAATATCCGTTGTAAGTAGGTAAACAGGACATGTTCCAAAAAGTTCAGGCTCTACTCTATAAGCTTTTACTTTTACTGTTTCACCGAATACTTCAACTTCAACAGAAGTATCTAAATCTGTTAAGAAATCATAATGTTTTCTGATATATGCAACTTCTACATTTCCTTCGTGGTCTATTCTTTGGTTGTAATAACCGTAAGACCAAAGCATTGTAACACCTACCATTGGTAGTTGTAGGTACCCTGCAGAAGACATATGTGAACCTGCTAAAAAGCCTAGTCCACCTGAGTAGGTACATAGAGATTGATCAATCGCTATTTCCATTGAAAAATATGCTACATTTGGTAATCCCATAATTCTCCTTTGTTTAAATTTTCTACTTAACTAACTTCGTTGAATTTTATATCAACAAAATAGCATGAACGCAACTGTTTTGGTATTAATAATTTGCATTGATAAAAAACCTAATGCCAAATATAATCGTTGAAACAGGTATATAAATAGTATTGTAACGATATATTAAATATGATAAATATGTGCGCATTTTTTAAAAAATACTCCTATTTTTATTCCCTACATTATTTAGTTACTTATTAGCAATTAAAATGTTCATTATTAATTATTTTATGGGAATATTTATTCAAACATGATAATATTATCCTTGGCTAACATGTCATAATTGTTTGTTTGTGGCTAAAAATAAATATAATTAGTAATTAATGGGTAAAGATGATGAGTTTTATAGATGATTTGTTTGCTTCAGTTTCTGAAGAAGATGAGAATGATAAAAAATTGGATGCACTGTTGGCTTCAAAGCTAAAGGTTTTTAATTTCACTGATTTAGAAATAAAACAAGTCCGAGATATTATAAATATTGCTCAAGAGGATATAGAACTTGTAAAAAACTCCTTGTCGGGTGTCGATGTTGACAGTCCGAATGCTGAAAAAATATTCTCCAAAGCTAAAAATGAAATATTAGACATTCAATCACAAATGTCAAAAGATATTAAGTCTAAAATCAGTAACATTAGGCATAGTAAAGAAGAATATAAGAAAGAATTATGATGAAACTTGCCGTTTTTGATTTTGATTCAACTTTAATGGATGGAGAAACTATCGATTTTCTTGCAAAAGATTTTGGAATTGAAGATCAAATTAAAAATATAACCAAGCTAGCTATGGAAGGGAAATTGGACTTTTTCGAAAGTTTAACCCAAAGAGTTTCTTTATTAAAAGGGCTCCCTGAAAATAGAGTAAAAAATATCTGCTCAAATCTGCCTTATATGCCTGGTGCTATAGATACAGTTAGTGAGCTAAAAAGGCGGGGATATAAGGTTGTTTGTTTTTCCGGTGGCTTTAAGTCTGCTACAGTGCCTGCAAAATTAGCATTAGGATTAGATGCTGAATTTTCAAATATGCTTCACTTTAAAGATGGCGCTATGACAGGACTTGTTGGTGGTGAAATGATGTTTTCTACAAGTAAAGGTCAAGTTTTACATACTTTGCAGGGGCTTCTCGGCATTACCGAAAATGAAACGCTGGCTGTGGGTGATGGAGCAAATGATTTAAGTATGTTTAAATTTGCGAAAACGAAAATTGCATTTTGTGCTAAAGAGATTTTAAAAAAAGAAGCGACAATCGTCATTAATAATAAAAATTTATTAGAGATAATAGATTACATTTAACTATTATCAATAACAGCTGCATTGACGAGATAGTTTTCAGATTCAATGCCGACTATTGCCCATCTCAGAACAGTCAATCCAAGCTCTTTTAATTTTGATTCAATATATTCAGAGCTTAGATTTGATGTTTTGTTTATTTTTATCTCTTTTGTTAAAATCATTATTCTACAGTTACTGACTTTGCAAGATTTCTTGGCTGGTCAACATCTTTTCCAAGAAATTCAGCAATATAGTATGCTAGTAATTGTAGTGGAATATTAGCAATAACTGGCGATAGTACTTCAGAAACTTCTGGTATTAATATAATATCTTCAAATAGGTTTTTAAGTTCGGAATCGGTTGATGAAGTTAATGCTATTAATCTTGCATTTCTGGCTTTTGCTTCTTCACTGTTTGACAAAATTTTCTCATAAGTTATATGGCCTGGAATTAATATTGACAATACAGGCATTGTCTCATCAAGCATAGCTATTGGGCCATGTTTTAATTCTCCTGCAGCATATCCTGTTGCATTAATATAGCTTATTTCTTTTAGTTTTAAAGCACCTTCAAGCGCTGTAGCCAAATTTATTCCTCGGGCAATGTATATGAAGTCTTTTGTATTAGCAAACTTCTTTGCACAAGTTTGTATTTGTTCTTTATTATTCAATATTTGTTCTATTTTTGTTGGTAATTGAATAAGTTCATGTTTTAGATTTTTTAAGTAGTCTTTGTCTAAGGATTCTTTTATCTCCGCTAAGTGAATAGCTAGAAGGTAAAAAGAAATTAGCTGGGCAGTATAGGATTTTGTTGCTGCCACAGATACTTCGATTCCTGCGTTTACTGGAATTAAGCTATCCGCATCTCTTGCCATACTGGAGTCTGGCCTGTTTGTTATAATAAGTACATGTGAGCCCTTATCTTTGGCTTGCCTGATTGCTGTTATTGTATCTGCAGTTTCACCTGATTGAGATACTCCAACAACGAGGGTAGATGCGTTTGTAACTGTTTTTCTGTAAATGTATTCGCTAGATGGTTCAACGTCAACAGCAATTCCAGTGAAGTCTTCTATTATATATTTACCAACCATTGCTGCATGTAGAGAGGTTCCACAGGCTATGATTTCAATTCTATTTAGTTTTTTTAGATTATCTTTATTTAATTTGACTTCATTGAGATTTATTGGGGAATCTATATCGAATAGTTTTCCGTTTAATACATTTCTTATTACATCAGGCTGTTCATGTATCTCTTTTAACATAAAGTGCTTGTAGCCCATTTTGCTAAGGGCAATTGGTTCCCAGGGTAAGTGTTCAACTTTCTTTTCAACTATATTGCCGCCTAAATCACTAATCTCTAATGAGTCAGCTGTAACTACTGCAATTTGGCTGTCGTCTAGGTAAATCGCCTTTTTGGTATGTTCTATAATAGCAGGAATGTCACTTGCTATAAAGTTTTCGCCATCCCCAACACCTATTAATAGTGGTGCATTTTTTCTTACACCAATTATTTTATCTGGCTCCTCTTTGTGCATAACACAGAGAGCATAAGCTCCTTGTAGTCTTTTTACTGCATTAACAACCGCTGCTTTTAGGGAGTTTGTTTTTGCATATTCACTTGCTACTAAGTGGGCAACTGTTTCTGTATCAGTTTGAGATTTAAATACACAGCCTTCTTTCGTTAGTTCTTGTCTCAATTCTTTAAAGTTTTCGATAATGCCATTGTGAACAAGTACAAGTTTTCCACAGTTACAAGTATGAGGATGGGCGTTGAATTCAGTGGCTCCACCGTGAGTTGCCCAACGAATATGACCTATTCCGCTAATTGGAGCTTTGATTTGGTCTGTTGAGTTGTTTAACACATCTCTAAGATTTTGTAATTTACCAATAGCTTTGAATATTTTTATTTCACCTTCGTCATTAAGTGCTATTCCCGAAGAGTCATATCCTCTATATTCAAGACTTGTAAGCCCATCAATCAAAACGTTAACAACATTCTTTTTGCCAATATATCCAACGATTCCGCACATAAATATTTCCTCTACTCTGTGTGTTTACTTACCCTAATATGAGTTTGCTGATGCACTCTCAAAATTTGCATTCTAATATTATACATACTTATACGAAATATGATATTAAATTTATATTAAGATTTTAGTACAATCCAATGATTTTTTTTATTGCATTTTCACCAAGTTCAAGTATCTGTGTCAATTCATTTTTAGAGAAAGGATTACCCTCTGCGGTTGTTTGAAATTCTATTATTTTGCCACTTTGAGTCATAACAATATTACTATCTACTTGTGCAGAAGAATCTTCGCAATAGTCTAAATCTAACTTTACTTCTCCATCAACAATTCCAGCCGAAACTGCAGCAATGGGTTCAATTATTGGAGATTCTGTAAGCTTGCCATCTTGAATAAGTTTTTTTATGGCTATTTGCATTGCTATAAAACCTCCGTAAATGCTGGCACATCTTGTGCCACCATCAGCTTGAATTACATCGGCATCCACAGTAATCGTTCTTTCTCCTAATTTCCCCAAGTCTACACAAGAGCGTAAGCTTCTGCCTATGAGTCTTTGTATCTCTTGGGTTCTTCCCGAAATTTTTGAGCGTTCACGCTGGCATCTTGTATGAGTTGCTGATGGTAATAGTGAATATTCAGCTGTTACCCAGCCTCTTTTATCTTCTTTGTCCATCCATCTTGGTTTTTGTTCATCTACGGATGCTGTTACCAGTACTTTTGTATCTCCAAATTCTATTAAGACAGAGCCTAATGCATGTTTTGTATAATTTGGTGTTATTTTTATTTCTCTTAATTCATTATTTTTTCTGGAATTTAGCCTATTACTCATTTTGCCTTTTCTTTCTTTTTTTTAAATCAACTTTATGATAAATTTTATATGTCTCGTTATTTTGGTATTCGTGGATAGTGACCCTTGTACTAAATATACAATTGATACAGTAATAGTGACGATTATATAATAATAAATCAAAGTAAGGCAAATTATGAAAAATTTTTATTTAACAACAGCAATTGATTATGTGAACGGTGCTCCTCATATCGGGCATGCTTACGAAAAGATCATGGCAGATGTAATTAGTCGTCATATGAAACAGAAATTAAATGATGTTTATTTTCTTACAGGAACTGATGAACATGGGGTAAAAATTCAAAAAACAGCAGAAGCAAGAGGGATTTCTCCTCAACAACTTTGTGATGAAAATGCCCAAAAATTTGTTGATGCTTGGAAACTTCTAGGTATTGAATATGATCAACTAATAAGGACAACGGACGTTGATCACAAGCTGGCAGTCCAAAAAATATTTAAAAAACTCTTAGATAATGGGGATATATATAAACATTCATATACAGGATTATATTGTTCTGGTTGTGAGTCATTCTTAAATCCAAGAGATTTAACCGAAGATGGCTTATGTCCAGATCATCAAAAAAAACCTGAAGAAGTTCAAGAAGAAAATTATTTCTTTAAACTGACAAAATATAAAGAAGCAATTATTAAACATATAAAATCTAATCCTGAATTCTTACAGCCTTATTTCAGAGTTAACGAAGTATTAAATCAGCTTGAAGATATTGAAGATATATCTGTATCTAGAACAAAAAGCTCTGTTGAATGGGGAATTCCTGTTCCTGATGATGAATCTCAAATAATTTATGTCTGGATTGATGCATTATCAAATTATATAACTGCATTGGGGTATGATACAGAAAATCCATCTGAAAAATTTAAAAAATACTGGCCCGCAGCTGTTCAAATTATAGGTAAAGATATTATTAAGTTCCATTCAATATATTGGATAGCAATTCTTATGGCATTGGATGTTGAGCTTCCAAAAACGATATTGGGACATGGATGGATTACTATAGATCAATCTAAAATGAGTAAATCTATTGGTAACGTAATTTCTCCTAAAGATGTACTTGAAACATACAGCCTTCAGAATGCGGATCCATTTAGATATTTTATGATGGTTACAGCTCCTTTTGGGCGAGATGGAAATTATTCTGATGAAGACTTTAAAGAAAAAGTAAATGCTGATTTAGCAAATAATATAGGCAACCTGCTAAATAGAACATTAAATATGCTGGTTAAATATTTTGATGGTGAAATTAATCAAGAATTTATTACTCCTCCTGATTCAAAAATGGCACTTATTGCTAAAGAAACAGTGGCTAACGTTTCAGTTAGATTTGATAAATATGAAGTTGCAGAGGCGGCTAATGAAATAGTCTTATTCTCTAATACAGTAAATAAGTATGTTACAGACAATGCGCCTTGGACTCTTGCAAAAGAAGGAAAAATGTTGGAATGCGCAACCGTTATTTATAACACATTAGAAGCGATGAGGATTATATCTATACTCTTACATCCATATTGTCCAAATATCTGTGCAGATATTCAAAAACAATTATCTCAAGATGAAAATTATAAGTTTGACAATTGTGATTGGGGTAAAATAAAAGTAGGGAAGCTAATAGAAAAAGAAAACATTAAACCAGTCTTTTTGAGATTAGATTCGGAATTCGCAACAGACAAAAAAAAGGGTTAATCCAACATTGATGCTAATTGAAGTAAAACAATCATATAATGCTGCTAAAACAATGCTTGAAAAAGCGAAGGAGTGTCTTTGACCTTGCTGTTGTTGGGGCTAAAGTTGAAGAGTTGGAAGGAAAGTTACAAGATGCTACTGTGTGGGAAAATCCCGAAATATCTTCAAAAATATCTCAAGAATTGAAGGAAAATAAGGACGTAATCTCTCAAGTTAGTCATTGGGAAACATTGCTTAGTGATGCTCAAGTCATGATTGAGCTTCATGAAGAAAGCCATGACGAAGAAGTTTTGGAAGAAGCGGTTTTAAATATAAAAGCATTAAAAAAAGAACTTGAAACTTGGGAAGTAGAAAAAACTCTTGGGGGTGAGTATGACAAATCAGATGCTATTATCTCCATAAATGCTGGTGCTGGAGGTACAGATGCACAAGATTGGGCTCAAATGCTTCTTAGAATGTACTCTCGGTGGGCAGAATCTCGAAATTGGAAAGTAGAATTAATTGAACGTTCAGATGGCGAAGAGGCTGGGCTAAAATCTGCAACAATTAAAGTTATGGGAAAATATGCATATGGTCTTGCAAAGGCCGAAAAAGGTGTTCATAGGCTGGTGAGAATATCTCCATTTAATGCAAATGGCAAAAGACAAACTAGTTTTGCAAGTTTGGAAGTTAGTCCGGTTATTGAAGATTTTAGTAAGAAAATTGTTATTCCTACCGAGGATCTTGTAGTCGATACAATGAGAGCCGGCGGAGCTGGTGGACAAAATGTCAATAAAGTTGAAACGGCTGTAAGAATTCTTCATAAACCTTCAGGAATAGTCGTTAGATGTCAGCAACAACGCTCTCAGTTGCAAAATAAGGAAACGGCAATGCAAATTCTTGCGTCAAAATTACTAGCAATAAAGCAAGCTGAACATGAACAAAAATTATCCCAGCTAAAAGGTGAAAATGTCGATATAAACTTTGGCTCCCAAATTAGATCATACGTGTTTCATCCATATAAGATGGTAAAAGATCATAGAACAAATTTTGAAGTTGGAAATGTTGATGCTGTTATGGATGGTGAAATAGAGCCATTTATTGAAACATACTTAAAACAAAATATTTAATTTTGATAAATTGTAAATAAATGTAAATCAAAGTATATACTAAGTAAATATTTTTTATCTAATTGTTTTTATATATGTAGGTAAAGTATAGGAGCATAGTATGTCACTTAACGTAAATGGTTTAACACCAGATGAAATAAAAAGAAAAGAAGTATTAAACGGTACGGCTTCATTATTTTCTTCCGAAACACAATCTATTGATGCAAGTATTTTTGTGGGTGCAACAAAAGAAGAATTCGTTGAGTTGATGACACAAAAAAATTCTATATTTTCTCAAAATAAGTCATTGGCTTCTGCTTCAGAATATGATTCAGATGGTTCAATGTTAAAGGCAAGTGCTGAAGCTTATTTTGACTCCTTAGACAAAAATGGCGATGGCACGCTCCAAGATACTGAAGTGGCATCCGTCTCAGGATTAGATAATGATGCGTCAACATTCTCTGCATCCGAAATTAAAAACATGCTTGCCTCTTGGGCTGAAAAAGCTTGGAGTGCTATTTTTGATAAAGAATCACAAGCTGCCTACAACGCAGTTGTAGATGATGTTCCTGGCGGTAACCCAACAGCAGGAACTTCTTCAGGTGCTAATGGATCTTCTGGCTTTGGTGCTCCTGGTTCTGTTTCAAAACCAACAAACGTATCAAAAATGGATACAGCAAATGCTGATCTGGAAGAGTTGGAAAAACAAAAACAAGATACAATTACTGGATATGATGGCAAAATTTCAACTAAAGAAGAAGATAAAGATAAATTAGTTGAAGACAGCGATAAAGTCAGTGATGAATTAAAAGAAAAATATTCAGATTGCAGAAGCGATATAACTGAGATGGATTCTCAGATTAGTGACAATAAATCTCAAATTGATACTATATCTGGAAATATTGATGATGTTGACAATACTCTAGCGCAGTTGCAAGGAGAGCTTGGTGCTCTGGATACAAGTACTGATGATGAAGAAACAAACAAAGCAAATGCTGCAAGACAATCAGAAATACAGTCTCAGATTTCTCAAAATGAAAGCAAGAAATCAGATTTAGAAAAAGAAAAAGCAGATTTAGAAGATAAAAATAAGCAATTAGAAGAAAATAAATCATTAAAAGAAAAAGATTTATCTCAAATAGAAGCCGAGATACAAAAACAAGATCCTGGTCTTAAACAAAAAATGACCAAAATTAATACTGAACTTGATCAATTAAAAAATGAAAAAACTGAAAAAGTTCAAGATCTTGATACTCAAATTGCATCAAAAAGAACTGAAAAACAAGAATTGAGCAAAAAAGCCGGCGAATTAATTGGAAAAATGCAATCTAATACAACTGGTGAAGGTATTGCAGATCTTGCCCTTAGCTTCTTAGGAGTCATTAACAGCGATGCTCAGGGAAATGCAGAATTCTCTGGTGGGGTAGATGAAGCTTGGTGCGCAGACTTTGTTACAGGCATTGTAAAAAGATATTGTGATCAAAACGGAGTTGATATGCCTTCTGGATTTGGGTCTCCTGCGGTATCTAATCTTCAACAGCAAGCAATGGACGCTGGTTATTTTGAAACAGGTTCCGATTATCAACCAAAACCAGGAGATGTAATCGTTTGGAAAAATGCAAATGAATCTCACGTTGCTTTCGTTGCTTCAATTAATGATGACGGTTCAATTCAAACAATTGAAGGTAACTGGGGAGATAAAGTTGCTTCAAGAACAGTAAAAGAAACTGGGAAATCTAGCAGAGAAAGCGCTGCGGGTTACATTAATCTTAGCGATTGGTTAAAGGCTCAAAATAGTTAATTTATTTATTAAATAAGGTATTAAAAGAGTTAAACATCAATATTGACGTTTAACTTCTTTTAATTACTTGCCAAAATTCCCTCTTAGAATTATCATAATGATTGAGAGTGGAGTATATGGTAGCGGTTATATTTTAATGTTTCTGAAGAAAATAAAAAAAATTTTTAACAAAAAAAAGGCAAATAGTCCTAAAAAATATTTAAGCTGTGAATATATTCAGCATGGATTCAATGTTGATTATTCAGATATAAAGATGTGTTGTTTTAACTGTCATGAAGGTGGCGGTAGGCAAATATTAGTTGATAACTATAATGGTGGAAAAATCAACTGGAAGAAATTTTTCGCAGAAAAACGACAAATGCGAGAATTAAACAAGCAAGGTATTACGTTAGAAAAATGCAAAGGTTGTATTTTTCTAAAAGAGCGTGAATGGGATGATGAAGACTATATTGACTATATGGTATTTAATCATTGGACAAAGTGTAATTGTAAATGCATGTATTGTTTTACCGAAGGTGGTTGGGAACACTTTAATACTCGTGAAAACTATAACATGTACGAAGTTATAAAAGAGCTTGCTGACAAAAAATTATTACGAGCTGGTGGTGAAATCGGTTTTGGTGGCGGAGAGCCTGCTATTTTAGAAGAATTTGAACCCATGGTTAATTTATTTCTTGATTATGGTTTGGATAATATCAGGGTGCATTCATCAGGAATTAAATATTCTCCTGCTATAGCAAGAGGTATCGCCGAGGGCAAATTAAATGTGGTTATTTCTGTCGACGCAGGAACTGATAAAACTTATAAAGCGGTGAAAAGAGTTCCTTGCTTTGATAAGGTTTGGGAGAATATCAGAAAATATGCGCAAGCTCAAACTGATGACAAAGGTCTTGCTAGAACTAAATATATAATAATACCTGGCGTTAATGACACTGTTGAAGAGTTAGACAAATGGTTTGAGTTAACAATAGATGCTGGTGTTAGATGGATTGTTTTAGATATTGAGGCAGGTTGGTATGGAAATAATAAAGATAATATTCCTCAACATGTTTACGATTTGCTTGAATATGGAATACATAGGTCAAAAGAACTTGGAATGATAAATTGTGAGCTTTATGATAGAGCTTCTCACATGAAAAGAAATAAGAAGGAAGAATCGTTTGAAGTATAGAAGCTGCATATGGTTAAATCAAGGCATAAATTTTGATATAGATTCATATAAAATATGCTGTTTATATAGTGGAACCGGGGGCGGTAACACTGTTGTTAAGTCTGGATATAAAGGCGAACAAATTGATTGGAAAGCCTTTTTTGCAGAGAAAAGAAAAATTAAAGAAATGCATAAACAAGGTAAAACGTATCCAAAATGTGAAGGGTGCGTGTTTCTTGTTGAAGAAGATTGGGATGAGTCTCAAGATTACATAAACTTTATAAATTTGGATTATTGGACAAAGTGCAATTGTAATTGTACATACTGTCATACTTCGGCTGATAAAATAGGCTATAACTCCAGAATTACATATAATTTTTTGCCTATCTTGAAAGATATGATTAACAAAAATATTTTGAGAAAAGGTGGGCATGTGAGTTTTGGTGGTGGAGAAGTAACTTTGTTGCCGGAGTTTGAAGAGCTTCTAACTCAGTTGCTGGATTTTCAAATAGGCTTTATCAGGATTCATTCTGCCTGTATGGATTATAGTAAAGCAATAGAAAAAGGCTTGTCCTTAGGATGTGTTGATTTGATTGTGTCGGTTGATTCCGGTACAAAGGAATTGCACAAAAAGATTAAGCAAGTTGATACATTTAACAGAGTTTGGGACAACCTAAAAAAATATGCTAAACATCAGGCTAGACCAGACCTTGTTAAGTCTAAATATATAGTTATTCCTGGAATAAATGATAATAAAGAAGAAATACTAAAGTGGCTTAAGAAAAGTAAGGACGTTGGTATTCATTCCGTGATTCAGGAAATAGAGTCACAGTGGTTTTACTCTACAAGACCAAATATCCCACAAAATATATATGAGTTATTTGATTATACAAAAGAAAGAGCTCATGAGCTAGGCTTGCAGTATAGTTTGTATGAACGCGCAGCTCATTTGATGAATGAAAGACAATCATAAGAGGTTATAAGATTTGAGATATACGAGTTGTAATTGGATAGCACATGGGCTTAATTTTGAGCCTGGACATATTGAAATGTGTTGCTTAAGATGCCATGTTGGCGGCGGTAATGTTCAAGTTATGGCTCCATATACTGGAGATAGGATTGACTGGGATAGCTTTTTTGCACTAAAAAAGAAGTTTATTGATGAAAATAAAGAAGGAAAGATAGATCCTCGTTGTGAGGGGTGCTTTAATCTTCAAAATAAAGAGTGGGATGATGAAGATAAATATTTTAGCTATATTCATTTTAATCATTGGACTCATTGTAATAGTAAATGCAAATACTGTTTCACTGATGTGAACAAAGATTATTTTAATCACAAAAATCATTATAAAGTTTTGCCAATTATAAAAGATATGTTTAAAAATAACCTTTTTAGACCAGGGGGAGAAATAACCTTTGCAGGCGGGGAACCAACAATTTTGGATGAATTCGAGGATTTACTGAATTTTATCCTTGATAATACTAAAGATGTCAGTATGCGAATTCATACTTCTGGAATTAAGTATTCTCCTGCTATAGCCAGAGGCGTTAAAGAAGGTCGTGTTTATGTTGTGGTATCCTTAGATTCTGGAACAAGAGAAACTTTCAAAAAAATTAAAGGAGTAGATGCGTTTAATAAAGTATTGGACACAACTAAAAAATATGCGTCTGCTCAACCAAGAAATATGCAAAACTTAGTTTCTACCAAATTTATATTTTTCCCTGAATATAATGATACAGTTCCGGAAATTAAAAACTGGTTAAAGAAAACAAAAGATACCAAGGCGAAGGCGATTATAATCGATATTGAGCATGAATGGTATAAAATTCAGCGAGAAATTGACGCAATGCCTGATGAAATTATTGAGCAGATTGAATTAGCAAAAAATATTGCTGAAGATTATGGTTTTCAAGTTGACTTCTACAATAGCGCAAGGTATTTAGTTGAGAACCCTCATCACTTTCCAAATAAGAATTTTTTAGCTAACCCATATGAAAAGAACTTGAGTTAATGATTGCGTTATTCAGCTCATTTTCTAAATTTAAAAACCATTTAGTTGAACTCTTGATTTTGGCATTGCCTATGATGGCTGGAAACTTGGGGCAGATGCTTATTGGCGCCACTGATGTTTTTGTTGCAGCTAGGTATAACATTGACTCATTGGCAGCTGTTAGTATTGCAAATTCTATAATATTTTCGGTTTTCATAGTTGGAGTTGGGTTAATGACAAGTATCTCAATAATCTTGTCAAATATGCGAGGTGATAGAAAACCAACTAAAAAATACTATGGAACAAGCACTTTATATGGCTTTATTCTTTCTATTCTTTTCACATTTATATGTCTGGCGACAATTCCATTAGTTGATTTAATAGGGTTTGAGCCTAAGTTAATCCCAACTATAAAAGAATACATTTTTATTTGCTCTTTTTCTTTTCCTGGAATGTATTTATATCAGGCAATAAAAGAATTTCTGCAGGCTCACGAAATAGTAAATGTACCGAATATGATATTACTTATTGCTGTTGTATTCCATTTGTTTTTTGATTTTGTATTAGTTTTTGGTTTTGGACCTATACCGTCTATGGGTGTTATGGGGCTTGCAATTGCGACTTTAATTACGAGAACGCTTATGGGAATCGCTATGTTCTTGTACTGCATAAAGCTAATAAAGTTTAAAGCAGCTGTTAATCTGGACTATGTCAGGCAGTTATTAGTTGTTGGTATGCCAATAGGTGTTTCACTTCTTCTTGAATTTTTAGCGTTTAATATGATAACAATACTTATTGGACGGCAAGCGGGCATATATGCTGCCACGCACAATATAGTTATGACTGTTTCTTCTATGACATTTATGGTTCCGTTGGCCATCTCAAATGCAATTGCAATAAAAGTCGGGTATCACAATGGGGCAAAAGATTACTCGGAAATAGTTATGTACTCTAAGGTTGGTATAGCTGTTTCTACAGTGTTTATGGCGATTTGCGCTATGGCTATTTTGATTTTCCCTATACCTATTCTGAAGTTGTTCACTTCTGATGCTAGAGTTTTGGAGATAGGACTTCCTATAATGTTAGTTGCAGGTCTTTATCAGATTGCTGATGGTTTTCAAGTTGCAGCAAGTGGAGTCCTTAAGGGGTTAAAAATGACGAAGCTGGTTTCAGCTTGTGTTTTGTCTGGATATTGGCTTGTTGGCTTGCCTTTTGGGATTCTATTAGCATACAAATTTGATATGCTTTTGCTAGGTTTTTGGATAGGCTTGGCTGTTTCTTTGGGAATTATGGGGATAATTATGGCTTTATTGATTGTTTACAAATTAAAAAAGCTTCACAGCGATTATTGTGAAGCCTAGTTTATTATAATTTGGATTATATGAGCTTATTAATTTTTAAATATATCTACAAATTCTGATTTATTTACGTCAAAAACTCCTTTGTCGGTTATTTTTAAGTTTGGTATGACAGATAGTGATAAAAACGCCATTGTCATAAATGGTTCAGGCAATTTGCACGATATTTCTTTTCCTGCTTTTTTTAACTCATCACACTGTTTAAGGACAAATTCAAGCTTCTCGTTTGACATTAATCCAGCAATTGGCAGAGGTAGCTTTGCAAGGACCTTTTCGTCTTTCACAATTACCTTCCCGCCTTGAGATTTTACAAGTTCCACAGCAGCTTTGTACATATCCGCATCATTTGTGCCAATTATTATCATGTTATGAGAATCATGAGCTACGGTGGATGCAATTGCTCCTGATTTTAACCCAAACCCTTTTACAAACCCTTTGCCGATATTACCGCTTGCTCTGTGTCTTTCTATTACTATTATTTTTAAGATGTCATCTTCCAAGTTTGATTCAGCAAAACCATCTACCAGATTTATATTTGATAGAGTTGGTTTTGTTACAAGTTGATTAGGTATAACTTCTATTGCTTGTACAACACTTTCTGTTGCTTTTATTTTAAAGTCTTCTGGTTCTATCCACTTTACATTTACTGAGCCTCTAATAAGTGGTAAGTGGACTTCTGGGTTTTCTTTTGTAAGTTCCCCTTCGGCAGCAACCAGTTCACCGTTTTTGAATACTTGAGTCGGTTTAAAATCAATAAGGTTTTCAAGGACTAAAAAGTCTGCTTGGTATCCTGGTGCTATCGCTCCTAAATTTTGTATTTTAAAGTATTCTGCGGTATTTATACTTGCCATTTGAATTGCTTTTATCGGATTTATTCCTGAATTTACACATTTTCTTACCATTGAATTTATGTGATCGGACAGATCAGAAGGGTGCCTGTCATCAGTTACAAACATACATTTTCGAGTGTTTTTTTCTTTTAGTACAGGAATTAATGCGTCTAAGTCTTTAGCAGCTGAGCCTTCCCTGATCATTATGTACATTCCTTGTCTAAGCTTTTCAATTGCTTCATCAGGATTGGTGCACTCATGGTCTGATGTTATTCCTGAGGCGATATAAGCACATAGGTCTTTACCTGATAGAAAAGGAGCGTGGCCATCAATTCTTTTATTTTTTTCTCTACCAAGTTTGATTTTTGCCATAACTTCTTTGTCTAAATTTAAAACTCCAGGAAAATTCATCATCTCTGCGATGCCAAGAACCCAAGGACTATCAATAAGCAATGACAAATCGTACGAATTCAACTCAAAACCAGAGGTCTCTGAATTAGTTGCAGGCACGCATGATGGTAACATTGTATAAACATCTATAGGTAAATCTTTCACTGCCTCTTTCATGAAGCTAATACCATGCAATCCCAGTACGTTTGATATTTCATGAGGGTCAATTATTAATGTTGTAGTTCCAGCTGGAAGAACTGCTTTGACAAACTCTGAAGGCATAAGCATAGAGCTTTCGATATGTACATGACCATCTATAAATGATGGTGATAAATATCTGCCATTTATATCAATTTCTTGTTTGCCTTCATACCCCTCGCCGACTCCGGCAATAATGCCATCAACAATCGCCACATCTCCTGTATGTATTTCCTCAGATAATACATTTATTATTTTTGCGTTTTTTATTACTAAATCAGCTTTTGTTTGTCCTCTGGCAACTTTTATAACTTCTTCAATTTGCATAAAACCTTATCCTTAATATTTCGTCTATTATCGATTCTAATAAATATCTATTAGCTAATTATATTACCATAATTTCTTATGGTTTAATTCTATTAATACTTAAAGATCTAATGTTAACTTTTGTTAAGTTGATTTTTGCTTGTCCTTATTGTCTTGTAGGACTAATTTGTACGTGGTGTTGGTAAAATGCAAAAAAATTAGTAAATCTATTAGTATATAAAATGTTTTTTTAATATAATGGATTTCCGGCCCAAGCTAATAACAAAAGTTAAGAAAGAATAATAATGAGATTACAATCATTCGGATTCCAACACCATAAGGTGGATTTTGGCAATCAAAATAATAATATTATACCCGCCCCAAGTAGGCAAAATTTACTGCATGACGAGGTTACTTTTAGCATAATTGCAGATAAAATTAGATCTCAAAGTCTAAAGAATCAAATGAATACAAAATTATCGCAGTTAAAGAAAAATATAGACAAATTTATCAGTCAAGACAACACATAAATAGACAACTTTTATTTAATTCGCTACAATTTAAAAAATAAACGAAAAGGTTAGCGATTTGAGAAAAATTGAAATATACGATACAACACTGAGAGATGGAGCACAGTCTGAAGGAATTAATTTTTCATCTTCTGATAAGTTGAAAATAGTTAAATTACTTGACGAAATTGGTATCGATTATATTGAAGTTGGATGGCCCGGTGCAAATCCAAAAGATGTAGAGGTTTTTGGAGTGTTGAAACATCTGAATTTAAAGCACTCTCAAATAGTAGCCTTTGGATGTACCCGAAAACCAGGCGTTAAGCCAGATGATGATTTGGTTTTGCAAAAACTTATTGATTCAGATGCTGATATTATTTCTGTTTTTGGCAAAGCTTGGGATTTCCATGTTGAACATGCATTAGGAACATCCCTAGAAGAAAATCTGGAAATGATTTCAGATAGCATAAAACATCTGACATCAAATGGTAAAAAAGTTTTTTTTGATGCTGAGCATTTTTTCGATGGTTATCTTAACAACCCCGAATATGCTCTAATGACCATAAAAACAGCGTTTAATGCAGGAGCATTAAGGATTGTTTTGTGTGATACAAATGGTGGCTTCACTAATACAGAAATTTTTAAAATTACGAAAAATGTTTTAGAGTTATTTCCTGGCATGAAAATAGGTATACATGCTCATAATGACGGAGATTTAGCTGTTGCAAACTCGATAGCAGCAGTTGATGCTGGCGCTATTCAAGTACAAGGGACAATTAATGGTTATGGAGAAAGATGTGGAAATGCTAATCTTTGTTCTATTATTCCAAATTTGCAGTTGAAAAAAAATTATGCTGTTCTTGGTGACAATATAAAAAATATCGTGTATCTTGCTAATTCTATTGCGGAAATTGCCAATGTAATAACTCCGGTAAATGCGCCTTTTGTAGGTGCGAGTGCTTTTGCACACAAGGCTGGGGTTCATGCAAGTGGAGTTAGAAAAAACTCTAAAACATACGAGCATATAGTGCCGGATTCTGTTGGTAATTCAAGAAAGATAATTATAAGTGACCAGGCTGGTGTCGCATCAATAAAGCAAAAGATTGAAAACTTGAATATAGTAAAGAATATTTCAGATCAAGATATTCCTAAAGTTATAGAAAGAATAAAAAAACTTGAATGGAAAGGATTTGCTTTTGAGGGAGCTGAGGCTTCTTTTGAGCTATTGATACTCGATACATTGTCAAATAAGCCAAAATATTTTGATATTTTAGGATTTAGGGTTATTGGAGATAATTCTCTTCATGAAATAAATACTTCTGTTGTAGCTGAAGCTTCGGTAAAGCTTAAAATAAAAGATGAAATATATCATACGGTCTCAGAAGGCGATGGACCCGTAAATGCTCTTGATAAGGCCTTAAGGAAAGCATTATTGCCTATTTACCCAAGTATAAGTTCATTTAGATTGCATGACTTTAAGGTAAGGATTCTAGATGGAAGTGTTGGAACGTCTGCGCAAGTTAGAGTTAATATAGAAACTACTGATGGGTTTAACAAGTGGGATACGGTTGGTGTTAGTGAAAATATTATAGAAGCATCTTATATGGCTATAGTGGATAGCATAATTTATGGGTTAATTTTACATAATTCTTAATCTTTTATAATAAATATTGATTATTTTTGCTCTGTCATTAATAAGTTATCGTAAGGTCGATATTAAGTGTAAGTTTATTCTTTAAAAACTTTTAATTAAGTATTGTTTTTTTCTCTGTTTGTAACAAAACTTTATATTGGTATTCTCTTATTAAAGTTTTCTTTAATTATGCCGAAATATAAAACAGGTAGAAAAACAATAATGGAGACTAACATCATGGGATTGGCAGCTTCACAAGCCAGATTCTTAGGATTAACAGCCAGAAAGACTAATACAGAGTACGAAGGTCAACAAGTAAACCAAGAACGTACTGCATTAGCAAATCAAAGCGCTGGATTATACGGAAAAATGTTAGCTCTTTCTGTTCCTACTCCTCCAGATGCGACTGATTACTACAATATGAGATATACATTCTCTTATGGTGGTGAAAAATATGAAATTTTAAGCTTTGGCGCCAATGCTGGTGGTACTTATGACGTAAAAGTTTCTCGTACTTATGACACAACAAAGGCTTTTTCAAAAGATGTGAATAACGTCACTCTTAACAAAGATGCAACAGGTGCTTATACTATCAACGTGGGAAGTAGTAATACAGCATTAACTGAAGTTACAAAAGAAAATTTAGCAAATGAACTAAAATTATCAAATAGCAAATTTTATTCATATCAATATAATGATACTACTTATTACATTTCTGATGATAATATGAAATCTTATATGAATAATGGCGATTCTTATACTGGAGCCATTTCTGAGTATTATTATGGAACAACAAGTGTTACAAGCGACCCTGAAACTCTAAAAGATGTGACTATGACAGTTAATTCTAGCGGAAGCTTCACTGGTATTTCTATAGATGGAACAAATGTTACATTGGATTCCAGTAACGTTCAAGACGATTCAGGTTATGAAGAAGCTATGAATAACTATGAATTATCCAAAAATTTGTATGATAGAGCAATTGCTGATATTAATGCTCAAACTGAAATTATTCAACAACAAGATAAAGTTCTTGAATTAAGATTAAAACAACTTGATACAGAGCAAAGTGCACTTCAGACTGAATTAGAAGCTGTATCAAAGGTTATTGAGAAAAACGTTGAATCAACATTCAAAACATTCGCATAATCATCTTTATAGCGGTTATTTTAAAAGTTGAAAAATAGAATAATATTATTAAATATTTAATAGGGTATAAATAAACACAAGGGAACGTAGATGAGTTATAAAAATGATAGCTATTTGGTAATAGCAAATAAATTTGGTAGTGCCAGTTCGGATGCAAAGGCTCAGTTGTTTGAAACTTACGATAGATTAAGAGATTTGACTGTAAGCGGACAAGCCTCAGATGGAGGTGGTTTTGGTACTGCTGGTAGCTTTTTGTGGCAAGTAGCTAGAATGATTGCTCCTAGTTCATTTATGACAGTAATGGGTGGCAACACTAGTATGAATATCCCTGGTACTTCTTATTGGTCTGCAATGGAGGGTGGAACATCTATGGTTGATGGTGGTTCTGCTGCTTTTGGCATTGGAAATTTAGGTAGCTATGCAGGATTCCCAAGTGGAGCTGCTCCTGTGTCCTGGAGCTTTGGTGCTGATTCTGGCAGCGCAACTGGTGCTGCATCAGCATTGACCGCAGCATCTGACATTGCTGGCATGGCTGGCTTGAATGCCGCAGCTTATGGAACTGGACTTGCTTCAGGGTACGGTTATGGAAATAATTGGACATTACCTGTTGCTGGTGTTATTTCGGGATGGGGTGGTATCTTACAGTCAATGTCTCCTTATTTAGGAAGCTTTGGACTAGCTTCTACTGTTGCAGGAAATTTATTGCAAGGTACAAGTAGTGCTGCATTGGCCGCTTATCAAAAAGTTACAAGTAATATTCAATCAAATGCTGATGTAATATTAACTAACAAGGTCAAGAATATTGAAACCGTTGTTAAAATGTTGGATACACAAAGCGATATTGTTAAGAAAATGTTGAAAGAATCTATTGAAGGTGATAGTAAGTCTGTTGAAAATTTATCATAGATTTATAATATCAAATATCTCTTTTGTAGAATAAATATCTTTAATTACTGTAATTTTGCAGCCTATTTCTTTTTCAACATCAGCGACGCTTGGTCCATCCAAAAATTCTTCCGAATAAGGTCTTAACATTACTGTGGGAATAATTAGTTCTTTGATGCCTTTGCCTTTTAGTTGCTGAATTAAATCTTGAGCGCAAATTAGGCCTGCAACATTTATTTTTTCTCCCCAGAAGTTACTTTTTATTGGTATAACTTCAAAATTGAGATTTTTAATGGAGTTTAATTGATTTGCAAATTTGCTGAAAATTTTGTAGACAGAATGCGAAGTAGCTAAAGTTACCGCTTTTTCTGTTCGCAATTCTTTTGGTGCTTTTTTGTATCTCTTGTCAAAGTCATCAATTACAAGTCTGATTGCGCCAACGCCATCTTCTAATTGAGCAAATGATCCATAATACTTGCTTGGAGGGACCTCTTTTTCAGCAACAAGAAAAAATTCATCAGAAGCACACGCAATATTCTTTTTTATTTTTTTGTTAAAGATGTCTATCTCATCGATTGTGTCTTGAGCTATTTTTTTATCTATTGTTTTCATTTTTTCTTTTCGAAACTTTGTTATCCCGAGCGGCACTACTGCAATAGATAGTAAGTTTGTTTTGAATTTTGACAAGTCAGAGAGTGTGCGTTTTAACTCTTTACCATCATTATATTCCGGGCATAAAACTATTTGCGCATGAAAAGGTATATCGTTTTTATTTAACCACTCTAATTCTTGCATTATATTCGATGCTTTAGGGTTTCTTAACATTTTTACCCTTAATTCAGGGTTTGTTGAGTGCACAGAAATATATAAGGGGCCTAAATGCATTGAACTTATTCGTTCCTTGTCTGACTTTGTAAGGTTTGTGAGCGTTACATATGTGCCTTGAAGATAAGATAATCTGTAATCATCGTCTTTTACATATAGAGAGTCTCGTAGTCCTTCTGGTTGTTGGTCTACAAAACAAAAAATACATTTGTTTGTGCAAGGTTTTATTTTGTCAAAAATAGCTGATTCAAAAACAACCCCAAGGTCTTCATCAAAATCTTTTTCTAGTTCTATTATTTCAACTTCACCATTTTGTTTTTTGATTTCAACTTCAACTTCTTCAGATGCCATTAAAAATTTGTAGTCTATGTAGTCTCTCAATTTTTGTTGATTTATTGAGATTATTTCGTCACCTATTTCAATTTCTAATTCTTCTGCGATGGAATTTTCTAAAACTTTATCAACTTTTGCACTCATTGCTATCTTTCAGGGTTTCTATATAGTCTTTTAGTCTTAAGATTTCCTCTATAGTGCTTTTCAAAAGACTTCGTTGAAAAAAATCCAAGTTGATGTATTCGTCGTTTAACTTATTTTCAATTTCAAATTTATATAATTCAATTTTTTTCACTGTTTCTTCAAAGAACATATTCTTTTCTTCGATTGTTAATAATCCCATTGTTGCTAATCTGGCTTGTAGTTGGTTGTAGAATAACGAAGGATTTTCACTAATATCAGAGAAAAATAGTTCTTTAAAATATTTTTTGCCTACTTCTGTTGCTGAGAAGTAACTTGATTTTTTGCCTCCATCAGACATTCTTTCTGTTAGTTGAACGCACTTTTTTTCAAGTAGTCTTTTTAAGGCGGGATGAATTGTTCCTAAACTTGGCTTTGTAAAAGCACCAAATAATTCAATAATTTCTTTTCTTATTGAGTAAATCGTTTTATCTCTGTGATCAATGATGTAAAGAATTAATATTTCAATCATATTTATAACTTACCATAAAATTAATTAATCTTGTAACTCTGTCCTTTAAATTGTGATTTCGTGAACAATTTGTGTAAATTACGTTATTTGTGTCACGAATGAGTATTTTTTTTAAAAATATACTTGATTATATTACTAGGATTATGTAACAATTGAAATGAGGAAAAGTTTACATGGATGAATACAATTTAGTATATCTTTTGGACGGCACTATATACATAAATCTCACTAATTTATGCACGAATAATTGCGTGTTCTGTATAAGATCCATAAAAGATGATGTTGTCGGTACTAATTTATTTCTCAAAGATGAAAAAGTTCAAGCAGAAGAAGTTATTTGCCAGTTAAAGAAACTTGAAGATCGACTTAGTAAAGAAATTGTATTTTGTGGTTATGGAGAACCTCTGATAAAACTGGATGTACTCAAGCAAGTTGCCAAATTTATAAAAGATAATTACCCGGACGTAAAAATAAGAATTAACACTAATGGTCAAGCAAATTTAATACACAAGAGAAATGTGATTCCCGAATTAGTCGGATTGATAGATAAAGTTTCAATAAGTTTAAATGCAGAAAACGAAGAATTATATAATGAACTGGCAGTGCCAAATCTTGCTAATTCATATGTTGCAGTAAAAGAGTTTATAAAAGAATGTGTTAATAATGGCATAGATACTACAGCAACTGTTGTTTCAGGCTATAAACACTACGTGGTTGATATTGATAATTGCAAACAGATTGCAGAAAGCCTTGGCGCCAAGTTTAGAGTGCGTGAGTGGCTTGATAGTGGATATTAGGTAATAATATTTAGAAAAATATAGAAAGGCAGAAAAATGTTAAAAGAACAGTTAGACAAAATTATGAGACCAAAATCAATAGCTGTTATTGGTGCTTCAACAAAGCCAAAAACTATTGGTTCTGAATTAATGCAAAGATTAAGAGACTATAAATTCAATGGAAATATTTATCCTGTTAACCCTAAAGGCGGAATGATTGAAGGGTTTCAAGCTTATACAAGTATTACCGAAGTTCCTGAAGAAGTTGACTTTGCTGTAATTATTGTTCCTCAACAATTTGTTAATTCTACAATAGATGATTGTAATAAAAAAGGAATAAAAGGCATTTGTATAATTTCTGCCGGTTTCAAAGAATCTGGAGATGAAGGAGCTTTGGCTGAACAGAAACTTGTTGAGCAATTAAAGTCTTATGGTATGAGATGTGTTGGACCTAACTGTTTAGGCGTTTTAAATACTGATCCTGAAGTAAGTATGGATGCTACATTTGCTGAAGCCTTACCAGAGAGAGGACATATTGGTTTCGTTTCTCAGTCAGGTGCTCTTGGCGGTGGTATTTTAAATATATTGAAAGACTTAAATGTTGGTTTTGCTCAATTTATTTCAATTGGAAATCAGGCTGATATCAATGCAGAAACGGCACTAGAATATTGGGAAGATGTTGAAGATGTCGAACAAATTCTTTTATATATGGAATCTATTCAAAATCCAGAAAATTTTAGAAAACTTGCATCTAGAATTACAAAGAAAAAACCAATTGTTGCTTTAAAATCAGGACGTAGTGCTGCAGGTGCTTCTGCCGCATCTTCACATACAGGTTCTTTAGCAGGTGCGGATAAAGCAGCTAATGCATTGCTTGCACAATCTGGTGTTATTAGAGAGTACTCTTTGAAAAACTTATTCTCAACAGCAAAAGTTTTTGCTAATTGCCCAATTCCTCAAGGTAATAGAGTTGCTATAATAACAAACTCAGGTGGTCCTGGAATTATGGCTACGGATGCTATTTGTGAATATGGCCTAGAAATGGCTCAAATTACAGATGAAACGAAAAATAAACTAAAAAGTTTCTTGCCATCAGCTGCAAGTGTCAAAAATCCAGTTGATATGATTGCGTCAGCTCCTATTGAACACTACAAGCAAACACTAGAAACTATCCTTGCTGATGATAACGTTGATATGGTTATGGTTATCTATCTTCCATTCTTGGGCTTAAAAGATATTGATGTTGCTAAAGCGCTTATGGAAATAAAAAAAGAAAATCCTCAAAAGCCAATTATTGGTGTATTTATGACAAAAAGCACGTTCTTTACGGAAATAGCAAATATGGATGTTAATATGCCATTCTTTATGTATGCAGAAGAAGCTGCCGATGGTTTCCAAAGACTTGATCAACAAAGACTTTGGATGCAAAGACCCGAAGGCAAAATCCCTTGTTATGATGTTGATAGAGCAAAAGTAGAACAAATTATCAAACAATCATTGCAAGAAGGCAGAGACCAATTAACAACTCTTGAAAGCATTGATGTTTTAGGTGCTTATGGGATTAGAGCTTGTAAATATGGTTTAGCTACAGATGAGGAGCAAGTTGCTAAATTGGGTAATGAGATAGGTTATCCTGTTGTTATGAAAATGAGTTCTAAGACAACATCTCATAAAACAGACGTTGGCGGTGTAAGAGTTAATATTCAGTCTGAAGAACAGTTGAGAGCTGAATATAAAGACTTAATTGCAAAATTAACCGAAAAAGGTCTTATTGAAGGACTTGAAGGTGTGATCATTCAAGAAATGGTTAAAGGTAATAGAGAAATGGTTTGTGGTATAGCTACAGATCCTCAATACGGTCCAATGATGATGTTCGGTCTAGGTGGTGTATTCATTGAGGTTCTAAAAGATGTTACTTTTAGAATTGCGCCAATTACAGATATTGATGCATCAGAAATGGTAAGATCAGTTAAGTCATTCAAGCTTCTAGAAGGAGCCAGAGGAACTAAACCTGCTCAAATAGATCAAATTGAAGAAACGTTGTTAAGACTTTCTCAATTGGTTAATGATTTTAAATTTATTGATGAATTAGATATTAACCCATTACTTATTTCTGAAAAAACAGGTGAAGGTATCGCTGTAGACGGAAGAATTAAGGTTAGAATGGCAGAAGCTAAAGAAGCTTTATCTTGTAACTGTTCTTGCGGATGTAGTTGTTAGTAGTATAACTATAAAAATATAAGGACGACATATGTCGTCCTTTTTTTTGAGTAGTTAAAACAATACCAAAACCGTATTGTTTACCTGTTAACTATCTCATCATTCGTGCTCAAATAAGTAGTATCTAGGAACATAAGGCAATAAGTCCCGATATGTAGGCTGTATTTCCCCAGGCTCTTTTTGTTTGAGTTTTGGCTCAGACATTTTGGGTCTGTAATAATCATATACGGAATTTTTCTGTATATCTTGTATTACAGCTTCTTGCTGCTTTAAATCTTTTAGCATGCAAGCATAACCTGTTGGACATGCACAATAGCCCACATGAGACATTATTAAAATCTGACTAAAAGCCAATAGAAAAATCTTTTTCATACTTTCACCACCAAACACTAACTTTAAAATGGTCTTATATGTACCAGTTTTAAGCTAAAAATACGAACTACTCCAACACTATTATTGTGATCATTCTTGTAACGTTTTTCATTAGAAAAAAGTATAATTTTTTAAATATAAACTTTTGATGATAAAATTATAGTAAGACATTTTGAGGGATATTAATGAAGTTAAAAGATACTACTGCGAATAATTCTTATGCATATACTTGGCTTGTATCTAGAATCATGCCTTTTGTAAAACCATTTTGGGCGAGAATCTTGATTGGGTTTCTTGTGGCTATTCCATTGGGGCTTTTGGATGGTGTTATTGCGATTGCGCTAAAGCCATATATGGACTATGTTGTTGGAAGAACAGATTTAGTGTTTCATGGGTTCACCTTAACTTATAAATTGCTCGCTTTGATTATTCCTTTTGGAATTGTGGTTTTTGCGGCAATTCAAGGTGTTTTAAAATACTTAAATGATTATCTTACTGATTGGATTAGTCAAAGGATTACAATTTCCATAAAGAATGGTTTATTTGCAAAGCTAGTTCATATGGATACAAGTTTCTTTGACCAAAACCCATCAGGAATGGTTTTAACCAGATATCTCTCAGACCCTGATGTTGCATCAATAAGAATTGTTGATAATATAAAAACTATATTGATGAGTTTCTTTGGTGCTTTGAGCTTGATTGGTGTTATGCTTTATAGCTCTTGGAGATTGGCTGTTGTCGGAGTTGTTGTTCTTTGTATAGCTTTTGCTCCGATTATTTTGATTAGAAAACGAATTAAAGAAGCCTCCAATAAAGGTGCTGTAATTGGCGGTAGCATAACAACAAACTTCAATGAGACATATTCTGGCAGTAGAGTTATGGCAGCGTATGCCCTACAAGGAAGGCAAAAATCAAAATTCAGGACATTATTGGAAGATGGGTTTTATATAAATATGTCTCTTGTTAAAAGAGCTTCTTGGATGTCCCCATTAATGTATTTAATAGCCTCTTTTGGGATTGCTTTAGTTTTTTGGTATGGCACAAAGTTAATTGTAGATGGGTATATGACCGCTGGTGCTTTTGCTTCCTTTGTAATGTCCCTTGTGCTTTTGTATAAACCAGTCAAAGCGCTAGGAAATAATTTGACGAGTCTTCAAGGAACTTTTGTTGCACTATGCAGAGTATTTGAATTGTTTGACTATGAACCTTTGATT
>JAEYQN010000078.1 GCA_023409995.1 Cyanobacteria bacterium OH_CBB_238
ATGAAAGCGACTGCGACTCTGTTTTTGCAGCGCAATATGCAATGAAAAGTCATGCGATGTGGAAAGAGCAACACGATAATTCAATAGAATGTCTTTACGATTATAGACAAAGACCAAGAAGACAAGATGAAAGTGAACACTATAATCTTTATTGGGAAACAGGCTCTATTTATATAATAAAAACAGAAGTCATGAAAAAGGTTAAAGACTTTATTGGAGAAAGACCTAAGCTGTATTTACCGAAGGGATCTATAGATATAGATACGGTTGAGGACTTTGAAAGAGCAGAAAGAATAATAGAGAAAAGGAATTCACAAAATATTACGTTTAAACAACCCCATTTAAGTTAAAGCCACAACTGGCTTTTCGGCGCATTGGCTTGCAAGACTTGAATTTTGAAAATTTTATTATAAAATAGTAAAAGCAAACACGAAGATTTGATTAAAAATTGAATAATCAACAATGGAAAATCGAATCTGATTTCAATTTACAATTAAAAAGGATTTACATGATTAGAAGGTTACTAACACTAACACTAATAATGGTATTAAGTCTTATCTCCCTCCCACAACAAAAAGCACAAGCAGAATCAGTAGTAACAATTAAACAAGCGATTATTAAACATTCAATCGAACTTGGAATTGATCCTGCATTGGGACTAAGCATTGCAAAACAAGAATCTGGATTTTGCCACACAAAAAGAAGTTCATACGGAGCAGTAGGTGTATTCCAACTAATGCCCCAAACAGCCAAAAGATTGGGATACAACCCTTATTATCTAAATGAAAATATCAGAGCGGGTCTAATGTATTACAAAATGATGTACAAAATGTTTGGCTCTGTTGAGTTGGCGCTTGCGGCATACAATGCAGGACCAGGTAATGTAAAAAAATATAATGGAATGCCGCCTTTCTCAGAAACAAAAAGATTTGTTTCAAGCATAATGGGCAGCTACTATTCTCAAAAAGCAAATCCGGAAGAAATACTTCGTCAATATGGACAGAGTGAATCTCAAAAAAAGAGTATGGCTCAATCAGGAGAGTTTAAAAAGAATCTGCCAGACGCAGACGACCTATTAACTAACTTCCTGCTACACCAAGCAATTTAGAAAGTTGTTACATTATTTTTCTTAATAAATGCTAACAATTTTACATATTTGAACTAAAATCAATATAAGAGTTAGCTATTCAAGGAAAACAATGTTTCACGAGATTAAAACACACGAAGTCACAACCGACGTAGTAATATTCACAATCAAAAAAAATAAACTAAATGTTTTGCTTGTAAAGCGTGCTCATGAACCATTTAAAGGCCGATGGGCTATTCCTGGGGGATTCATCCGATTATCTGAAAACTTAGATGATGCAGCATTAAGAATCCTAAAAGAGAAAACAAACGTTCAAAATATATATCTTGAGCAACTATATACATTTGGCGACCCACTTCGTCACCCTAATGCTCGTGTAATAACCTGTGCATACTTTGCTTTAATCAGATCAGATGATATTGAGCTGTCATTTGAAGACACTTCTGAGATTACAGAAGTTCAGTGGCACGGAGTATATCAACTACCTCCACTGGCATTTGACCACAAGGAAATTATAGAATACTCATTAAAAAGAATGAGAGAAAGACTGGAATTTTGTCCAATTGCATTCCAACTTTTACCAGAAAAGTTCACATTGACTGAATTACAAAAATCATATGAATTAATTTGGGATCGCAAACTTGATAAAAGAAATTTCAGAAAAAAAGTTTTAACAGGCTCTATATTAAAAGAGCTTGATGAATACACAAAATCAGGATCAAAAAGACCAGCAAGACTGTATTCATTTGATACAATTACATTAAATTCGAAGAGAGGTCACTTCTTCTCATAGTTCTAATTTGCTAAAAACAAAGAAGCATTTTGTGCTTCTTGTTTAGGTGCAACAACAATAATAAGTGTATTATCGGGTTTTGTAAATCTTTTTAAAATTTTATATATTTTCTTAAAAAAAATATGATTTTAACATCAACTTATGGTAAATTTATACATAAGTTAAAAATGTTGCGGTTTCACTAATATTATTATTTTTAAACCACAATCAAGAATCAAGGACGCTTAAGACTATTAATCAAATCAAGCGCCGCCTGATTCATAGATAACAGTTTTAGAGTCAAGGAGATTTTGGTATGCAAGAATACTTAAGTAAAGAGGAAATTCGTCAATGGAGAAGCTCTCTTGAACGAATCACTCTTGAAGAATTCGCTGCTAGATTGGGGAAATCAGTACAAGGTGAAAAGCAAACAAATGACATGGTAGATAAAGTCATGTCTAGGAATCTTAATACTATTTCATCTGAGTCTTTTCAAGTAAAAAATGAAAAACTTCAGACTATAGCATTAAAATCGTTTGAAAAAGAAAAAGAATTAATACAACAAAAAACAGAACCTAAAGTAAAAACAGAAGTTAAAGAAACAACGAAAATAGAACAAGTAAAACCTATTAACACACAACCTGAAGAAAAATTACCAAAAATTCAAGAAAAAAAAGAAATAGTTAAAATTGAATCTAACTTAACATTCAAAAAAGCTCTTACATCAAGGGAGCAGATGATTTTTGAGCATTTTTTAATTAACAAAAACACTATTATTTATGCTAAAGATTTAGCTAAAATATTGGATTTACCAAGAGACTATGTGTATAAATACATAAAAAACCTCAGAAGTAAGCTTAACGAAGAAGTTTTGCATAACGCTGACAACGGCGGCTACGTGTTAAAGGTATAATTCAAGAAATAAATCAATGAAAGATAATAAAAAAATAAAAGTAGCATTTCCACATATGGGAAATGTATGTATAGCTTGGGCTTCGGCTCTAAGAAAAATGGGGGTAGAAGCATTTATTCCCCCTTATTCTAACAAAAAAACTCTTTCATTGGGTACCAAATACAGCCCTGAATCAATTTGCTTACCGTACAAGCTAATTCTTGGAAACTTTATAGAAGCAATTGAGGGCGGGACTGACTATGTTGCTATGATTTCTTCACCAGGCATTTGCAGGCTCGGCGAATACGGACAAAGCATAAAAAATATATTAACCGATCTTGGATATGATGCTAAGTATATAGAACTTGAACTATATGACGGCTTCAAAGGAATGTATCGATTTATAAAACAACTAACAGGAAGTAATAATTCGATCAAAATAATCAGAGCAATAAATATAGCTATAAGAAAAGTCTTTATCTTGGATAGATTAGAAAATGTTTTTGCTTACTATAGAGCTAGGGAAATAAAATCTGGCAGTGCGGATAAGAACTATACTAAAGCACTGAAACACATTATCGAAGCAGATAGGACAAAAGATTTAAAAAGAGCAGAAAAACTAGCCCTTAAAGAAATAAAAAGAACACAAATAGATGAAAATAGGGAAGTTCTCCATGTAGATATAACTGGGGAAATATTTTTGGTGCAAGATCCCTTTTCTAATCAAAATATTGAAAGAGAACTTGCAAAAATGGGGGTTCAAACACGTAGGAGCCTAACTATTTCAAGTTTTTTAAAAGATGCCATCATCCCAAAATGTTTCAAAGAGGGAGAGACTCATCTGGAGAGAGCATTTAGATTAGCTAGACCATATCTAATGAGAGATATTGGAGGAGACGCATTAGAATCGATAAGTGATGTTGCATACGCTGATGAAAGAGGAATTGATGGCATAATTCACATCAGCCCATTTACCTGTATGCCGGAAATTATGTCTCAAAATATATTTCCAACAATGAGAGAAAATTGCGAAATTCCAATATTAACCTTAATTATGGATGAACAGTCAGGAAAAGCTGGCTATATCACAAGACTGGAAGCATTTGTAGACTTAATGCGCAGAAAGAAGCGCAGAAAAGAGTTAGTGCAAAGTTGACAAAACTCATCTATCTACACGATTCCTAAAACTAATTTATAAATAAAATTATAATTAGGGCGTTGTTATGCTTACACTTGGGGTATTTTAATTAAATGAGTGCAGACTTTCAACAAGACTCATATAGCAAGATAAAAAGAATTTCTGATGAAGAGTTAAACAAACTTTGGGAATCCTATCTTAATGATCGTTCCGACAAAAAATTGAGGGACGAGCTTATTGTGCAATATATTTATCTGACAAGATACGTAATAGGCAGAGTAAAAGCAGGATTGCCGCAAACTTATAGTATAGAAGATATTGCAAGTTTTGGGGTCGAAGGATTAATTGATGCAATAGAAAAATTCTCGCCAACAAAAGGTGCAAGATTTGAAACGTATGCCATAATGAGGATTCGTGGAACGATAATAGACAAAATAAGAGCTCAAGATTGGCTACCAAGAAGCGCAAGAAAAAGAATAAAAGACGTTAAAGAAGCATCAGAAAAACTAAGACAACAATTGGGAAGAACTCCAACATCTAAAGAAATTGCTGATAGTCTAGGCATTGAGAAAGAAAAAGTTGACTCAATTCTTGCGGAGGACACAACTGTTGGTTCCATATACGATAAAAGAGGAACTTCAGAAGAAAGTGTAGAAATAATTGATACTATTGAAGATACTAATTCTGTAAATCCACTTGAAAAATTAGAAGAAAAAGATGCAAAAAAAGAACTTCAACATGCACTAAAATGCCTTCCTGAGCGAGAAAGAATGATAATGGTGCTATACTACCATGAAAATATGACGCTTAAGGAGATTGGAGAAGCAATAGAGGTATCAGAATCAAGAGTTTGTCAACTGCACGCTCAAGCAATCATGAAGCTAAGAAATATACTGACAAGTAATCGTGGCGATAGACTCAAAAAAAGTATTGTTTAAAACGCTCTATATAACATTTTCGGCAACAACATGAGCCACTCTCGAGTCGAGAGCATCAGGAATAATATAATCCACTGCAAGTTCATCATCCTTAACTAAAGAAGCAATAGCAAATGCGCAATTTAACTTCATTTCAGTAGTTATTTTCGCAACATTATTATCTATTACACCTTTAAATAACCCAGGAAAAGCCAATGAATTATTTATTTGGTTAGGAAAATCACTACGCCCTGAAGCAGCAATATATGCACCATATTCTAACGCCTTGTTTGGCAATATTTCTGGCGTTGGGTTAGCCAAAGCAAATATTATCGGGCTGTCAGACATTGCTTTTATCATTTTATCGTTCAATAAACCTGGTGCTGATAATCCAATAAATACATCTGCATCCACCAATATTTCTTTCAATGATCCCTTGACTTGTTCTCTGTTTGTTAATACCGAAATAGCCTCGTGTGCTGCATTGTTCTCGGGACGACCAGAATACACCGCCCCATAAATATCCGCCAAAATAATATTATTTACGCCAGCATCCAATAGTAACTTGGATACAGAAATAGCGGCAGCTCCAGCTCCAGAAATTACAACCTTAATATTTTCTAATTCTTTGTGAGCCAAGCTAATTGCATTTAAAAGCCCGGCAAGAACTACTATAGCCGTACCATGTTGGTCATCATGAAAAATAGGAATGCTCGATAACTCAATCAACTTGTCTTCCACGGAAAAGCAAGATGGGGCAGCTATATCTTCAAGATTTACTGCACTAAATGAGTTTTCTAAATTGAGAACAATATCAATTATTTCACTTGGTTTCTGCGTTTTTATGCATAAGGGCATAGCACTTACTCCACCCAAAGAAGAAAATAAAACTGCTTTTCCTTCCATAACAGGTAAACCAGCCAAAGCACCAATATTACCAAGGCCTAAAACAGCAGAACCGTCAGTAACTATAGCAACAGGTTTTACATGTTCTTCTTCACTAAGTTGAGTTTCAATCACTCCACCAGCCATTTTACGCAATTTTAAAGACATTTCTTGAACTGGACCGCAAAAATCTTTCATAGTTGTCAAAAACAAGTTTTTTGACACGCACAAAAAGAATGATTTCAAATCTTGCACAGGCTCGATCAACAAAGGTACTGAAACATCAAACCCTATATCTTTCACGAAATTACTGATCAAACTTAAATCAAATGCACAAAATGTAGGTTCTATATTTTCTACGATAAATTTAATTTGTTCAGGAGAGATTTGTTTTAATTCTAATGGGTAAGCATCAATGTTTAATGCACTTTTTAAAAAGATAGCTCTACTTAGTGCTTCTTGATAATCAAAAGCAAGAACTCCTACCGAGTTTTCTCTATTTGTATAATCATAGGAAGTCTCAGCATTTTTAACAATTTCCAAACACGAAGCAGCAACACCTGGAGTATATACCAATGCTAAAGTCTCTTTATCTGGGACATCAATCTTGGGAACAACTCTTATACTTTTTGCAATAGGCATTATTTTCTGACTTTATTCTCTTCACCATTTAACAAACGTTTGATATTTTCTCTATGTAGATAAATTATGTAAAGTGCACCAATTGCACAATACGAAATATAAAACACTGGTTGTTTAAATAGAATCATTAATATAGGAGCTGAGAAAAGAGCAACAATCGAGCCCAGTGAAACATACTTTGACAAATATGTAACAACTGCCCAAATAGCGGCAATTATCAATCCAACTTGCCAAGACAATGCAAGAATTGTTCCAACGCCAGATGCCACACACTTACCACCAGAAAATTTCAAGAAGATTGATTTACTATGACCAAGCAGTACAAACATAGCAGCAAATACTGCAGGCATTCCCCAATCAAGATATGCGTATGCAACATTTTTAAACACAAACACAGGAGCAAATCCCTTAAATGCATCTAATAACATAACAGCAAAAAACCACCATTTACCCATAACTCTTTTTACATTTGTAGCACCAGTAGAGCCGCTGCCTACTTTTCTGATGTCTTGACCTTTAAAAAGTCTAACGACAATGTATCCCGTAGGAATAGAACCAATTAAGTATGAAATTACTGCTATTTTTAATAACTCTAAAAAATTTTCCATTATTTATCCTTTCCCTGCCTCTCTCTGGCAGAAAGTCTAATCGGGGTACCAATAAACCCAAAAGCTTCTCTAAGCCTATTTTCAAGGTACCTTTTATAACTATCTTTTAGTAAATCTTCATTGTTCACAAATAAAATGAAAGTCGGAGGTGCGGTTTTAACCTGAGTAGCATAATACAATCTAACTCTTTTTCCCCTTATAGAGGTTGGTGGATTCATTGCCATCGCATCTAATACAACTTTATTTAGTATGCTTGTTGAAACTCTCTTTTGGCAATATTCATAGACAACTTTTGCTTCTTTATATATACTAACTAGTCTTTGCTTTGTTTTAGCACTTATAAAAATTCTGGGAACATACCCAAGAAACGGTGCTTCTTTAGCAATTTCTTTTTCAAATTTGTTTATAGTAGTGGATTCTTTATTTTCTACCAAATCCCACTTATTTATGGCAAGAATAACACCCTTACCAGCTTCTTCTATAAGGTGGTATATTTTTTTGTCTTGATCAGTTATTCCATCTATCGCATCAATAACCAATATAGCAACGTCACACTCTCTTATCGCCCGAATAGCCCTATCTACTGCAAATTTTTCGACACCCCAGTCAACCTTTGCTTTTTTTCTGATTCCTGCAGTATCCACCAGAATAAACTCTTCGCCTTCATATTTGATTTTTGAATTTATGCTATCTCTCGTTGTACCAGAGACATCTGAAACAATAACTCTTTCTTTATTCAACAAAGCATTTACAATAGAAGATTTACCCGCATTAGGCTTACCAACAATAGCAATTTTAATAGCTGACTCTTTGTCTTCCTCTACTAGGTCTTCAAAATCTTTTGTCACAAGGTCAAGCAAATCACCTACGCCACCAGAACCATGTAAAGCAGACAGGGCATGAGGTTCACCAAGTGATAGTTCATAAAAATCAGCAACCATAGCAAAACGCTCAGGAGAGTCGATTTTATTCACAGCCAAAAATACTTGTTTACCAGACTTTCTTAGAATATTTGCAATATCATAATCTATAGGATTAATTCCATCTCTTCCATCAACCAGAAAGATAATGCTGTCAGCCTCTTCACAAGCAACTTTGGCCTGAGTAAAGATGTTCAACATTATTTCATCTTCATCACCAGGAATTATGCCACCGGTATCGATTATTGTAAATTCTTTATTTTGCCATTCAACATCGAAGTAAATTCTGTCTCTTGTAACACCGGCCACATCATCAACAATAGATTGACGTGCTCCAATAAGACGATTCACAAATGTAGACTTACCTACATTTGGCCTACCAACTATTGCAACTATGGGCTTTCTTGACATAAATTTAACCTTAGATTGAACTACCAAGTAATTTTAATACAAAAATAGTCAATTTTCCATAATAATGATAAGGTAATTCAAACTTTAATTTCCTTTTAGCTTTATTACCTGCTGTGCATTATTTGCGTCATCCGTAAGCTGTTTTGCAGCATCGCTTAAGGTCATTACCGCGTTTATTGTTTGTAGCTGCTGTTCTCGTTTTTGTTTTTGCTCTTTTTTATCAAGAGAAACCATTTTGTCTCTGGAATCTTCAAGCGTTCTATATTGATTTTTCAGGATTACTATATCAACAGATCTATTTTTTGCTCTATTTTTAGGGTTATTATTGGGTGCCTTAGGACGAGTATCAGCAAAACCAACAATTGTAAATAAGTCTGGAGAAAATTTAAATCTCCCCATCAGATATCTTGCAACAGAGCCAGACCTAGCAGCAGAAAGTTCCCAATTAGAAGGATATTGGGCATTTGCAAATGGAATGTTATCCGTATGCCCCTCAACCCTCATCATGTGTACCAAAAACTTCTGACCAATTATAGAACCAATTTTATCTAACTTCGTTTTAGCAATGCTTGTTAACTTGGCTGAACCTGGTTCAAATTGCAAAGCTTCGTCCGTAAAGGAAATTATTAATCCTCTATCACTTTGTTCAACTTGAACATCTTTTAAATCTTTTGACGACTTAATTTCTTTTTGAATATCATCAAACCCCTCTTGTTCATACTGAGGGTTCAAATATTCAAAAATTAACGAGTCCATAATTGAATTAGAAGATGAAGAGTCAAGAACACTTTGTCCATTAGAATCCATAATACCTTCTGAGCCTTCCAGTACGGATTGAGTAAAAGCACCATGTAGAGACTGACCTAATTTAGTAAATTTTGCAACGTCAACTTGAGACAGGGCATACAAAACAACAAAAGTAGCAAAAAGAAGAGTCATAAAGTCTGCGTATGATACCAACCAACGCTCTAAATTTTCATGTTCTTCATGTTTTTTCTTTCTTGCCATAATTATTTTTCAGACTTTTTATTTTCTAATAAAAACGATTGCAGTTTTCTTTCTATTAACGCTGGACTTTCTCCAGCTTGAATAGCAAGTATTCCTTCAATAATTATTTCTTTTTTAAGAATCAATCCCTGATACTTAAATTTAAGTTTTGATGCAAATGGAATAAAGAATATGTTAGCAGCAATCAAGCCATAAATAGTTGCAACAAAAGCAACCGCGATTCCAGCACCTAATTTTGACGGATCATTTAAGTTCTGCATTACCTGTATCAGACCCAAAACAGCCCCAACGATACCAAGAGTGGGTGTATACCCACCAAATGACTCCCAAACTTTTGCAGCAGCGGTAACCTTCTCCTCCAGCCTTGATAATTGATTTTCCATCATAGATTTAACTAATACAGGATCAGAGCCATCACTTACAGATTCAAGCCCCATTGTCATCAGTGGGTCTGAAGCAGTTTTGGCATCCTTTTCAAGAGAAATGATTCCTTCTTTTCTTGCTTTCTGAGCATACTGCAATAATTCTTGAATAGTTGTTTCATAGTTCACATCAATATTTCCATAAACATCTTTTAACATTGAAACTGCATTGATTAAAACAGGCAAAGGAAAACTATTAACAACTGCCCCGAGGGAACCTCCTAAAACAATTAATGCAGCAGTAACCTGAATTAATTGAGTGATACTTCCACCTTCCATTGCCTGACCGAGCAATACAAGCCCAATCCCAATTAATGGTCCTAATATCGAGGTTATATCCATTACATACTCCTTTATTCATGCTCCATTTAACACTAATTGTGATGGTTTGCAATCATATATATAATTTAATTTCAGACTATATTTTATAGCCAATTTCACTACCACTAATTATATAGTAAAACTACGATATAGTAAAACCCCTCTGTTTAAGAATAAAGGTCTCCATAGAAGGACTCTATATCAACACCTATTTCAAGAAATTTTGATTTGTTAATGTTGTTAAAGTTATCTGAAATTGAAGACAAATCTCCTTGCGAAGATATCAACACCAAATTAGTTATATCAATAACCCTCTCATCAATATTAAAAAAGGATTTGTAATAGATTTTATCTGAAGTATCTCCTTTAAAAACAAGAGTACTTGCAAAATTATCCCTATATAAAGTCAAAACTGATTGTAAAAATTTATTATCTTCATGTTCAAAATGAGCACTTGAGCAAAGATTAGACACAAATATCCCATTTTTCTTAAGCAATGATTTTATCTCATCCAAGTATTCCTGCTCCAAAAATCTGGCATCAATACCCTCATTATTTGCAACATCAACAACAATAAGGTCGTATTTTGACTTGCATCCTCTAAGAAAAATTCTCCCATCTTGCAAATGAAAACTAAATTTTGAAGAAGGTTCAAAATTAAAATATTTAGTAGCAATATCTAATATATTTTCTTCCAAATCAACAACATCAATACGCTCCAAATGCTCAAAAAGTGTCTCGTATTGCTTAACTAAAAGCCCGGTACCCATTCCGATTAAAAGTATCTTCTTCAAATTTTTATTTAGAAAATATGGCAATAAAAAATAATTAATGTAAGGTAAATTTCCACTATACTCATCTGTCGATATAAAACCTGCCTGATAAGTATCATTATAATGAAGAAAGCGACCTATTTCATTTTCAACCACCGAAATACGATGAAACGCAGACTGTTTCTCGTATAAGATTGTATCTTTAAATTGCTTATTATTTATGATTTTTAACAAATCTTTTTTAGGCTCTACTATTGCCAATTCTTCAGGAATTATAACTCTATTCTCATTTTTCATGAGTTTTATTATCACATAAATTTTTTGTTAATGTTAAAATTTCAATATAAAGACTAAGTAATTTGGAGGCAAAATGCAAGAAAACAACACAACCTCATCCCTTGAGAATATAAGAAATGCAAGAATTCAAAAGTTAGCAGAACTTGCAGACAAAGGAATAAATCCATACCCATATTCTTTTGATAAAAATATAAATTCAAAATCATTACAAGAAAAATATCAAAATCTTGAAAATGGAGAAGAAACAGAAGACAAATATGCTGTTGCCGGACGAATTATGGCAATGAGAAACTCTGGTATGTTTATTGACTTGATGGATGATAGTGGAAAAATCCAAGTATTTTGCCACAAGGAAAACTTACCTGAAGAAAAAATTAAAACATTGAAATTACTAGACATCGGTGACATTGTCGGCTTTTACGGAACAATCCGAAGAACGCCCCGAGGAGAATTAAGCATAAAAGTTGACGACTACAAATTGTTGACAAAATCTCTCAAGCCGTTACCAGAAAAATTTCATGGATTAACAGACGTAGAAACAAGATATAGACAACGCTATGTTGACTTGATAATGAACCAAGAAGTAAGAGACACATTTAAAAAGAGAAGCCTTATTATACAAAAAATAAGAGAATATTTGACAAATCTTGGGTTTTTAGAAGTAGAAACACCAATGCTTCATACTCAAGCAGGTGGTGCCACTGCCAAGCCATTTATTACTCACCATAATGCACTTGATATGGATATGTTTTTAAGAATAGCTCCAGAACTTCATTTAAAGAGATTACTAGTTGGTGGTGTTTCGGAAAAGATTTTCGAAATAGGAAGAAACTTCAGAAATGAAGGATTATCACCAAGACACAACCCTGAGTTCACTATGATGGAACTTTATCAGGCATACGTTGACTATAACGAAATGATGGCACTTGTTGAAGATATGATTTCTTCAATCGCTATGAACGTTCTTGGCACAATGAAAATAACGTATGGTGACAAAGAAATTGATTTAACACCCCCTTGGGACAGAAAAACAATGCTAGGAGCAATCAAAGAATACACTGGGGTTGATTTCAATGATTACTACACGGTAAAGGAAGCCTCCGAAAAAGCAAAAGAACTTGGAATTGAAGTTGAAGAAGATGACAATTGGGGTAAAGTTCTGGATAAAATATTTGAAGAAAAAGTTGAACCACACTTGATTCAACCAATCCACATAATTGATTATCCTAGAGACATCTCTCCACTTGCAAAAGTACACAGAGACAACCCGCGATTAACCGAAAGATTTGAATCACGAATAAACGGTTGGGAAATATGTAATGCATTTTCAGAATTAACAGACCCCATTGATCAAAGAGGCAGATTTGAAGCCCAAGCTCTTGCAAAAGCCCAAGGTGATGAAGAAGCTTGTGATATAGATGAAGATTTCATTAATGCTTTAGAATACGGAATGCCTCCAGCGGGTGGTTTGGGTGTAGGGCTTGATAGGATTATAATGTTGCTTACCAACTCACCTACAATCCGTGATGTCATTGCATTTCCAACGATGAAACATAAATAAAACTTCTAAAAACCCTTATATATATGAAAAAAATCACTTGCGTATTTTGGAAAATTAAATATAATAATAATTGTACATTTATGAAAGGGATTTACTACAATGAACAAAGAAGAATTAGTACAGGAAGTTGCAAAAAAAGCTAAGGTTACTCAAAAAGAAACTGCGGATATCATAAACAGCTTTATGGAAACAGTTCAAAAAGCTGTTTCAAAAGGCAAAAAAGTTACTTTAGTTGGTTTTGGTACATTTGAAGCTAAGAAAAGAGCAGCTAGAACTGGCCGTAACCCACAAACTGGTAGCCCAATTAAAATAGCTGCTAAAACAGCTCCTGTTTTCTCTGCTGGTAAAAAATTCAAAGATATCGTTAACAACAGCAAAGAAGTTGCTAAAAAATAGTTAACTTAAAACAAT
Organism: Cyanobacteria bacterium OH_CBB_238; assembly: GCA_023409995.1. Lineage (GTDB taxonomy): Bacteria > Cyanobacteriota > Vampirovibrionia > Gastranaerophilales > Gastranaerophilaceae > JAEYQN01. The sequence goes on from JAEYQN010000078.1 coordinate 13,066, forward strand.
AAAAAACTGTCGATAAATTCTCGGCAGTTTTTTATTGCAGTATTTTTGGACAAATTACTTTACAGAATTTTATTAACAATTGGAGCAATTTGTTTAACTTGATCATATAGAGTTTTAAATGACTCGGGACGTAATGACTGCGCGCCATCACATAACGCATTTTCAGGATCGTCATGAACCTCAATAATTAAACCATCACATCCTGCTGCTATTGAAGCTTTTGACATAGGTGCAACACTATCCCTAAGTCCAGTGGCGTGACTAGGGTCTATAACCACAGGCAAATGACTCAATTTCTTAACAACTGGTACAGCTGATAGGTCTAGGGTATTTCTTGTAGCTTTTTCAAAAGTCCTAATCCCTCTTTCACAAAGAATAACATCTCGGTTTCCACCAGACATTATGTATTCTGCAGACATTAACCATTCTTCAATTGTTGCGCTAAGACCTCTTTTTAAAAGAACAGGCTTCTGAATATTTCCAAGCTCTCTTAACAGATTGAAATTTTGCATGTTTCTAGCACCAACTTGAAGCATATCAACATACTCCAAAAACACAGGAATTTGAGATATTTCCATAATTTCACAGGTAACTGCCATAGAATATTTATTCGCAACTTCTCTAATGATTTTCAATCCATCTTCACCCATCCCCTGAAAAGCATATGGAGAAGTTCTTGGTTTAAAAGCTCCACCTCTTATAACCTTCACCCCATATGAACTTAGCTTCTTCGCGACAGCATCCATCTGTTCATAGCTCTCAATTGAACAAGGGCCGGCAATAACACCAAAGTGCTCTGCACCAAATTTAACACTACCAACTTCAACCACCGTGTCAACAGGCTGAAAAGTCCTACTTACAAGCTTGTAACTTGAAGTAATTCTTATTACCTCTTTTACTCCATCTATTAACTCTATATCTCTGGGATCCATCAACTTTCCACCTACAGCACCTATTACTGTGTGGACTTCACCTTTAGATACGTGCGCATCAAATCCTTTTTTCTTTATAAAATTTATAACATGTTCAACTTGTTCTTCTGTTGAATTAGGCTTCATTATAATAAGCATTACCATCTCCTGTGTTTATTTAGTCTGTAGTTACAATGTTATCATAGACAAATGTAAAGGCTTGTAAATATGCAAATAAACTGATAGAATTGGTAAAGGTGAATCGGAGGATTAATATGAAAAAATTAAAAATTGCACTACTTGCATTAATTATGATTGCTATAACAAATTTATCTGCAAATGCAGAAACTATTGCTTACGCTAATTTTAAAAAAATAGAGTCTGAATATGAATATGCAAAGAAATCATATAAAGAAATAGACAATAAAGTCTTAGAATTACAACAATATGTAATTGACAAAGATAAGCAATTTAAAGCTATTGACTCTCCTATTCAAAAGAAAAACTTTGAAGACAAAATCCAAAAAGAATATAAAGCAAAAGAAGATGAAGTTTTAAAATTAAAACTTCAAAAAGAAGATGAAATTTATAAAAATATAATGGAAGCAACAAAAGTTGTAGCTGCAAACAAAAACATAGATATAGTTCTTGACTATAGGGTCGTATTCACAGGTGGTTTAGACATTTCAAGCGACGTTATACAATACTTAAATGGAAAACCAGCACCAGCAAAATAAAATTTAGAACATAAATACTTTAAGAGAAGCTGTTTTTACAAACGGCTTCTCTTGTTTAATCCATACATCTGAGAGGTCTTAAATATGAAAATTCTTGAATTAATTGAAAAAAAGAAACACGGTATTGCTTTATCTGAAAATGAAATTAAATTTTTTATAGACGGCATAATGAATGAATCAATAGAAGATTATCAAACCAGTGCTCTTTTGATGGCTATTTACTTCCAGGGAATGAATATTGAAGAGACAACATATCTAACAAAATATATGGTAGAGTCAGGACAAATATTGGACTTATCGGACATATCAGATGACATTGTGGATAAACATTCGACAGGTGGCGTTGGAGACAAAATAACATTGATGTTTATGCCAATTATGGCCGCTGCCGGAATACCTGTTGCAAAACTCTCTGGCAAAGGACTCGGGCACACTGGCGGGACTATAGATAAACTTGATTCTATACCAGGTTTTCAAACAAATTTAGAAATAGATGACTTTAAAGAAAAAGTGAAGGAAATTGGTGCAGCTATTGCTTCACAGACTCTTTCTTTAGCGCCGGCTGACGGAAAATTATACGCATTAAGAGACGTAACTGCAACTGTAGATATAATTCCCTTAATTGCTTCATCAGTAGTGTCTAAAAAAATAGCATCTGGATCTAAGCATATTATTTTAGACGTCAAATATGGCTCAGGTGCATTTATAAAAACAGCAGAGAAAGCACAAGAACTTTCAGAAGTGATGGTTCAGGTGGGCAAAAATCTAGGAAAAAATATATGTGCAGTAATAAGTTCAATGGATCAACCTCTTGGAAGAGCCATAGGGAATGCGGTAGAAATTCAAGAAGTAATTGAATTTTTAAAAGGCAATATGAGCGAGGATCTTGAAGAAATAACTTTTGAACTTGCAGGAGTTGCTTTTTATAAAATAGGTATGTTCAAAACTATAGAAGAAAGTAAAAATTACCTTGAGGAATTAATAAAAAGTGGGAAACCCCTTGAAAAATTCAAAGAAATTATAGCCGCTCAAGGAGGAAATGTAGACATAGTAGATAATTACTTTTTGCTACCACAAGCAAAAATCAAGCATGAATTAAAAGCAAACGAAAATGGCTACGTAAAGAATATTGATGCACTTAAAATTGCAAAAGCTTGCAAACATCTTGGAGCCGGAAGAGAGAAGAAAAGTGACTCTATTGATTACTCTGTAGGAGTATACTTAAATAGAAAATTTGGAGAAAAAGTTGAAAAAGATGAAGTTTTCGCAACAATTTTCTCAAATAATTCAGAAATTATTCAAGAGGCTGAAGCTCTTATTAAAAGTGCTTTTGAAATAACAACGGAAAAACCAGCCAAGCAAAATCTTATTTACAAAGTTATAAATTAACAATGTTACCAGAAACATTTTCTCTCTTAACGCGTCAAAAAAAAAGTTAGCTAAGAGTGAGAGAGAAGTGTATGAGCGTGGAAAACATTAATGCCGGCTACACATGTAGCTGTAACACTGATACCTACCCGGAATTTATTCCAGAAATAATTGAGACACCAGAAGATGAAGCACAAGAAGATGTTTCATTTAGCACAATTGCATACAAAGATGACTTGCTTCAAATGTATCTAAAAGATGTCGGGAAAATACATCTTTTAAAGGCATCTGATGAAAGAGTTCTTGGGAAAGATATTCAGGAGGGAAACAAAAAGGCCGCTGAAATAGCAAAAAAGAAACTTATACAGGCGAATTTAAGGCTTGTTGTCAGTATCGCAAAAAAATATGTTGGACAAGGGATATTATTTATGGATCTTGTTCAAGAAGGTTCTTTAGGCTTGATAAGAGCTGCGGAAAGATTTGATTATTCAAAAGGATTCAAATTTAGTACCTATGCAACTTGGTGGATAAAACAAACAATAGTAAGAGCAATCGCCAACAATTCTAGAACAATACGTATTCCTGTGCATATGGCAGATAAAATTAGGATGGTAAAAAAAGCTCAAAATGATTTGTGTTGTTCACTGGGGAGAGAAGCGAATACTGAAGAATTATCTGAACATTTAAAATTATCTGTAAAAAAATTAGAAGTGATTCTAAGTGCAATGCAAAAAGAGCCGATAAGCCTTGATACTCCTATTGCAGAAAACTTAATTCTGGAAGATTATGTTCCTGACGACAGTTACAAGTCCCCAGAATCTCAGACAAATAAAACATTTTTATCTTTAGATGTAGACAAAATTTTGGGTGAACTAAATGATAAAGAAAAAACAATACTAATTAACAGGTTTGGAATTGGCGGAGAAAAGCCAAAAACATTAGAGGAGTTAGGTAAAAAAATGGGGTTTTCAAAAGAGAGAATACGACAAATCGAAAACATGGCAATAAAGAAACTTCGACATAATTCTCAGATCAAACATTTAAAAGACTACTTAAACTAATTATGTAACCCGTAAAACCCCGACAAATAGCAGAGAGAATGCAAATGCATTCTCTCTGCTTTCTAATATGAATATATGTTATAAAAAATAAAAGAATATGGTAAAATAACTTTTAATATAAATATTCAAGGAATTAAGATATAAAATCATGAAATTCAAAACCCAAGAGAGGCAACCTTATGAGTTTTTTTAAAACACCAACCCACAAGCAGACTGACATCCTGACATGTTGTCCTTCTCCTATTTTACTTGTATCAGAAAATGGGACAATAACGTTTGCAAATCCTCAGGCTGCGTATACTTTAGGGTATGAAAACCTATCAGGTAGAAAACTATCTGATATTTTAGCTATAAATTTTCAAAGCCTAATAAAAATAGGGTATGAAAAAAGCGTAGCGCAATATGCCATTGACGGAAGGGCAAAAAAATTCTTTGAAGTTCAAGCCTCTGTTATTCCTGATGAATCTGTATTCGTAGTTGCAATTAATGATATAACTCAAATCAACTCAGTAATTCAAAATTATAAAACCGAATGCGAAAAAGAAGAAAAAAATAATCACAGAAAAAATGTGTTGTTAGTCAAAATGGCAAATCATTTGAAATCACCACTTCACTCAGCCATAGGATTCTCACAGGCCATACTGGAAGGACTTGGTGGCGATATTAATGATAAACAGGAAAAATATATTAGAATTATCCACAAAAATGTAACAGAGTTATTAGCTTTAATAGAAAAGATAATAGAATTGTCGCAGGCAGAATCCAACATGTTTCAACCCAGCATGAAAAGTTTTGATATTTTAAATGCGCTTCATTCTGTTCTTACAGATGTAAAACCATCAATTGAAGAAAAGAAATTACAACTTAAATTGGATACTAATTTCTTAGACAAAAGAACCGCATACACTGATGAAACAATATTTAAAATTGCACTGGACAATTTATTAAAAAATGCAATTGCATCTTGCGATGTTGGTTCAATAACAATAAAATTATCAACACCGTCAAATGAACTAATCAGCAGAACATTATCATTAGATTCTGTTGATAGAAAATGTTTTTTACTGGTAGATATAATTGATACAGGTGTTGGAATGCAGTCTAATGAAATTCCATACCTGTTCGACCCATATATACAAATTGATAAAAACACAAAGAAAAATCTTTTAAAAGGTTTAACCTTAGGCGTAACAAAAGAATTCGTTGAAAAAATAAAAGGTAAAATATGGGCTCAGTCAGAGTTGATGAAAGAATCAAAGTTTTCCTTCATCATTCCAATCAGTAGAGAATATGAAAAAACAATTGAAAATCTTCCTATTGATGAAAGCGCTGAAGAAACGCTTGAAGAGACAAAAGAGGAATAATCTACTTTTATGGCAAAAGTGATCTTAAAAAATGTATCTAAGGTATACGACAAAAAAAAAGTTATAGATAATGTAAGTCTTGAAATAAAAGATAAAGAATTTCTTGTACTTGTAGGCTCGTCTGGCTGCGGAAAGTCAACTTTATTGAGAATGATTGCAGGACTGGAAGATATAACAAATGGGGAAATATTTATAGACGATAAATGCGTAAATGAAATTCACCCAAAAGATAGAGACATCGCATTTGTTTTTCAAAGCTATGCGCTTTATCCACACATGAGTGTTTATGAAAATATTGCGTTCCCCCTTAAAATGAGAAAATATTCAAAATCTGAAATTGAAGAAAAAGTCAAAAAAGTAGCAGACGCACTTGATTTAAAAGAACTCCTTGAGAGAAAGCCAAAACAGCTATCTGGCGGCCAAAGGCAAAGGGTTGCTTTAGGTAGAGCAATAGTTAGAGAACCAAAAGTTTTTCTTATGGATGAACCTCTTTCTAATTTAGATGCAAAACTAAGAGTTCAGATGAGAGCAGAAATAAAAAAGCTACATAAAAAGCTTGAAACAACATTTATATACGTAACTCATGACCAAACAGAAGCACTTACAATGGGAGATAGAATTGCAGTAATAGATCAAGGAGTAATTCAACAAGTTGATAGCCCTGACAATATATATAATCACCCAACAAACACTTTTGTAGGAGGTTTCTTAGGCTCACCGGGGATGAATTTCATTCCCCTTGAAATTCAAGATGGTCACTGCGAAATAAACGGAAGCACTTTTCAACTCAACAATGAACAAAAAAAACTATTAAGCCCCTACAAAAAAGTAATAGCAGGAATTAGGGCTGAATCAATGTATGAGAGCAAGCACAATTTTGAATATAACGCAAAAATAGATATAGCAGAAATGTTGGGAAGCGAAAAGGTTATATATTTTAACTCAAATGATTCAAAATGCTGTGCAAAAATACCAACAACAGCCGAAGACTTTGAAAATATACAACTGCGAATAAATACAAACAGTATAACTTTCTTTAATTTTGAGACAAAAGAGAAAATATAAATAAACTATTTAACTAACTTCTCAACTATTCCTCTTAAAGCTATTTTCACATGAGCATAGTTTAATCCACCTTGCATATAAGCGGCAAAGGGTTCTCTAAGTGGACCATCGGCAGAAAGTTCTATCGTAGAACCTTCGATAAAAGAACCTCCAGCCATAATTAAACTATCTTCATATCCAGGAACTTGGTCTGGAATTGGAGTTAAATAAGACTCAACAGGAGAATAATATTGAAGGGTTTTGCAAAACTCTAACAATGGCTCTGGCTTACCAAACTTGATTGTTTGAATAATATCCGTTCTATACTCATCAGGCTTTGGGGTAGAGACAAAACCAATATCTTCAAATACCTGAGATGCTAATATGGCACCTTTTACAGCTTCTGCAACAATAGACGGCGCCATAAAGATTCCTTGAAACATTAATCTAGATTGATTGAACATAGCTCCGCCTTCTGAGCCAATACCGGGAGCCGTTAATCTGCAAGCAGTCTGCTCAACAAATTCTTGCTTGCCTGCGACATATCCTCCAGCTTCAACTATGCCGCCACCTGGATTTTTAATTAATGATCCGGCAATTAAGTCTGCACCTACTTCGGTAGGTTCTAATTTTTCAACAAATTCACCATAACAATTATCTACAAAACAGATGCAGTTTGGATTGATGCTTTTTACAAGTTCTATCATTTTTCTTATGGTATCTATATTCAATGATTTTCTTAATGAATATCCCCTTGATCGTTGTATTAATACCATTGTAGTATTCTTATCAACTTTACTCAAAATACCATCAAAATCAATATCCATCCCATCTAAAAGCGGAACTTCATCATAAGTAACACCGTGTCCCATAAGAGAAGCTTTAAAATTGCCTCGTTTTCCTATAACTTCTTCCATAGTGTCATATGGAGCACCAGCAAGGGATACTAACTTATCACCATATCTTAAATTACCAAATAAACAGCAGCTTAGAGCATGTGTTCCAGAGACAAACTGTGTTCTTACAACTGCCTTTTCGGCTCTAAAAATATTAGCAAAAACATTATCTAATGCTTCTCGCCCCAGATCATCGTGCCCATAGCCCGAAACAGAAGAAAAATGTTCGGCCCCTATTTTATTTTCTCTAAAAGCCGTTAACACTTTTTCTTGGTTATATTCTTTTATCTCATCAACAATGGCAAATTGGCTAATAAGCTTTTTTTCCGATGTCGCTATAATGTCTTTTTTCGTCATTTCCATAATTCAATAAAATCACAAAGAGAATATCAATTCAAATTTGAAGTAAACTAAGTGTAAAATAATTCAATTTTAAGATATTGAAATAAAATTTTTTGAAGTAGAATATTATTATATTTAAGAGTATGTCAAAATGGCAGAACCATCACTAATATAACTAAATAAAACCCGACATTAATAGAGAGCGCAAAATGAGAGAATTACGAAATAAAGAAGAACAATATAGCATGTTTTTAAAATATAACGAGTCAAAACATAAAGAAAAACAAAAATTTGGTAAAACTATTTTTTCATTAGTATTTTTTACCTTGATAATATCAATAAGCGCCTGTTTGGTATTTGCTTATAATAGTGACAGCGAAATGGCTGTGGCCATAAAGGAAGCAATAAACCCTATAATTGAGAATTTATCGAGTAAAAACAAAAATGGAAGCTTCAATCTTCAGTTTTTAAACAAAAGGCAAAATATTCTATTAATGGGTGTAGACAGTAACGGTTCTGATGCCGATCCATTTAAAGGAACTCGTTCTGATACTATGATACTGTTAAATATTGATCCTAAATCACATAGCATTAATGCAATATCGATTCCAAGAGATAGCAAGGTATATCTGGCTAACAATTTTGGGGTACAAAAAATTAACGCTGCACATGCACTTGGAGGAATAGACTTAGCTAAAAAAACCGTAGAAGATACTCTTGGGGTAAAGGTAGATAACTATGTCGTTGTAAATAATGAAGGTGTAAGAAAACTTGTAGATGCAATTGGAGGCGTACCTATCTATATAGAAAAAGATATGTATTATAACGACAATTCCGGAAATCTTCATATAAACCTTTCAAAGGGTGTTCATGTGCTAAATGGACGAGACGTTGAAGGTTATTTGAGATTCAGAAAAGATGGCTTAGGCGACATAGGAAGAACGTCACGTCAACAATGGTTCTTAAAAGCTTTAATGGAGAAACTTCAATCACCCGAAGCAATAACAAAAATTCCTGAAGCACTAAAAATAGCTAATGCTTACATAAAAACAGACATGAATCTTTATCAAATGTCACAATATGCATCAATGGCTAGAGGAATTGACCTTGATGGTATAGAAGTAGCAACTCTGCCGGGTGCACCAAATAAAAAAGGCTACATAAGCTACTGGATTCTTGACCCCGAGAAAACTCAAGAAGTTGTAGATAGAATGATATATAGAAGAAAACCTAACTATCAAGATGCAAAACTGGTTGCAGGAATAATGTATTCATTTGACAAAGAAAATGAGGCAATGAGAATAAAAGAGCAACTTCAACAAAATGGATATGAAGTTAATTGTATAGGTAGAGCCCACCTTCCACATTCACAGTTAATTGGTCACGACGCAGCAGTAACAACCGACTTTATAAATTGGCTCAAAAAAGAAGTTCCTGAAGTTAAACATTCACAATTTGTATATGATCCAATACGTACCTACTGTGTAAAAAGCGACTTCACAATAATTATAGCAGGATCATAAAACAGCCAATGAAAGGAGGTATCTATGGTGCTAAATCTTCTAAGAGACAGATGTAGCATAAGAAAATATTCTGAAAAAAGGATACCAGAAGCTGAAATAAAAACAATTCTTGATGCAGCAAGATTGGCTCCATCTTGGATGAATGTTCAACCTTGGCATTTCATATCTGTAAATTCACAAGAAACAAAAGATAAATTATGTGAACTCGCAAGCGGGCAACAGCATATAGCCGATGCGTCTCATGTTATATTAATGCTTGCCGATTTAAATGCTTGGAACAAAGAACGTTTTACTAAAATTCTTGAAAAAAAAGAAGGTATGGATCAGGAAAAACTTGAATCCATATTTAGCAATTCTGCACTCTATCCTAAGCTGCACGGAGAACAAAGACTTTTATTAAGAACCATTGAACAGACATCTTATGCAATGTCCTATATTTTATTACAAGCAAAAGCAATGGAAATAGATTCTTGCGTAATTGGTGCTTTTGGAAATGAATTAACTGAATTCAATTCCGATTTATATATCGAAGTAAAACAACTGCTAAATATACCCACGAACAATTATATAGTTGGGATGATAACACTTGGCTATAAAGCAGAAAGCACAGTTTATCCAAAGAAATTCCGAAAGGAATTTGACGAAGTGGTATCAAAAGAAAAATATGGTGAAAATTTTTAACGAAGAGAAAGGTTGAAAATGGAAGTATTAAAAATTGCTATCCCAAATAAAGGTCGCTTATCTGAAAAAATTTATGAACTGCTAAATTGTGCAGGACTTACCTTTCCTTCAAAAGATGAGAGAACCTTACAGGTAACAACAAAAGATGGTAAGTATTCAATTATATTTGTAAGAACACAAGATATTCCAATGTTTGTTGAAGATGGGGTGGCCGACATTGGTTTTACAGGATTCGATATAGTAACAGAGTTAAAAGCTAATGTAGATAAAATCATGGATTTAGATTTCGGTTACTGTGAAATGATAGTGGCAGTGAAAGATGAAGACCCTTACAATAGCGCAATGGAATTGCCTCAACAAATAAAAGTCGCAACTTCATTTCCCAATATAGCAAGAGAATACCTTGAGGGGCTTGGAAAAACACCCAAAATAATTGAAGTTTCTGGAGCAACAGAAATCACTCCAAGGCTTGGATTGGCGGATGTTGTTGTTGATATCACCTCTTCAGGCTCAACATTAAAATCAAATAAACTTAAAATTATTGATAAAATTCTCGAATCTACAGCAATTGTAATTGCCAGAAAAGAGCTAACACAGATTCAACAAGAAAAAACAAATAGCTTAATTAGAGCACTACAAGCAGTTATAGATGCAAGGGAGAAAAAGTATTTAATGGTAAATATCCCTAAATCTTCAATAGATAAATTAAAAGAATTTCTACCAGGTCTATCAGCCCCAACAGTAACAACGTTATGGGGAGACGACAAAATGGCAGTTGTGCATGTGGTTGTAGACAAAGACAGAGTTTATGACAGCGTAGAAAAACTAAAAGCAATTGGCGGCCAAGGCATTTTAATAATGACAGTGGATCAAATGGTGAAATAATGAACTACCCAAATATTGAAGAATTAATAAAAGTAATAGAGATACTTCGTTCTGAAAATGGATGTCAATGGGATAGAGAACAAACACATGAATCCTTAAGGCGAAATATGTTGGAAGAAGCCTATGAAGCCGTAGATGCTATTGACAACAAAGACCCAAAGCATTTAAAAGAAGAGCTAGGTGATGTATTGCTTCAGGTTCTTTTACATTCTCAAATAGCAAAAGAATTTCAGGAATTTGACATCGAAGAGGTAGCAAAGAACTTAAAAGACAAGTTAATATACAGGCACCCCCATGTCTTTGGCGATCTAGAAGTAAAAGACTCAAATGAAATTATCGAAAACTGGGAAAAATTAAAAAAAACAGAAAAATCTCATCGCAAGTCTGTGATGGATGGTGTATCAAAATCCCAAGCAGCTCTTATGAGTGCACAGAAAATCAGCAAAAAAGCTGTTTCAGTTGGATTTGAATGGCCAAATGAGAAATCTCTATGGGATTGCGTATATTCTGAACTACAAGAATTTCAAGAAGCAAAAACAATAGAAGAAAAAGAAGATGAGCTTGGTGATATTTTATTTGCAACAGTGAACCTTGCACGTTGGAATAAAATTGATGCAGAACAGGCATTACTAAAAGCAAATAAAAAATTCTCAAACAGATTTAGAATAATGGAAAAATTAGCACCTAAAAATTTAGAAAACCTATCTTTCGAAGAATGGGATAACCTGTGGAAAAAGGCAAAGCAACAACTAAAAAACCATATTTAAACGCCAACTGACACATTAGTCAAAATAGATTTTAGTTTTTCTGTTTCTACTTCAATCATATTTCTTATTCTAAAATAATCACTTATATAAATGCCAGAGGCCCTTGACACTTGAGGGTCAAATATTGGCTCTTTGTATGTTTCTTCAGCAAGTATATTGGCATAATAAACAATCGCTGTTGGTTTTATATGAGCTGATTTCAGTGGATTATGGTGATATTTTATAGCATCAATTATAATATCTGAAAAATTCCATTGATTTACTATATATGCACCAATTACTGAATGATTTGTTTTTAAATACATTTCCTCTGCATCAATCGATGAAATACCTCTTTTCATCAAATCAAAAATCCTTTTGTGCAAAAATCCATCTTTTCTACTTATAATAACTTTTCCAATATCATGTAAAAATCCAAGCACAAAAGCATCTTCAGGACTTATTATCTTGAATTCTTTTGCTAATATCTCACATGCTACAGCACACCGTATAGAATGAGCCCAAAGTTCTTGTTCATTGTCACTAAAAATCGCAGATTGCATGGATATCGTTATTATTATATTTTTAGCCTGATTCATTCCCAATAAGTATACCGCTTTATTTATAGAATTTATTTTATTAGGTAATGAAAAATGAACCGAATTTACCAATCTTAATACTTTTGTAGAAAGGGATTGATCACAGGCAATAATCCTTGCTAACTCATTTAATCCAGATCTATCATCACTAATAATATTAAGAGCCTTTACTATAACATGCGGCATAGTTGGAATCTCTTCGGGCTCTATAAAAAAGTCATCTAACTTCATAACTCACCTGGATATTACCTAGCTGTTCAGTATTAATGTTAATACAAGGTTTTTATTTTCGATATTAGCCACACAGCTAGATTTTTATCCTTTTATGGGAACACAAAGGCTCAGCTATTACACTGAGCCCTTGTGTCTTTAATCTAGACTTAATGAGTACAAAGAACTTGAGATCCTTTTTCCTCTATCACTGCTTGTGCTGCAGCAAGTCTGGCTTGAGGAACTCTAAACGGGGAACACGAAACATAATTTAATCCGATTCTATGACAGAATTTTACAGATTCAGGATCACCACCATGCTCACCACAAATGCCTCGTTTGAGGTTTGGTCTTACCTTTAATGCTTTTTCAAGTGCTATTTTCATAAGCTGACCAACACCTTCTTGATCCAATGTTTCAAACGGATTAGCTGATAATATTCGATTTTCAACATATCTATTCAAGAATTTGCCTTCCGCATCATCTCTGGAGAAACCAAAGGTCATTTGAGTAAGGTCATTTGTTCCAAATGAGAAGAACTCAGCATATTCTGCAACTTGGTCTGCAGTAAGAGCTGCCCGAGGAATCTCAATCATTGTACCAAATTGATAATCTACGTCTACACCTTTTTCTTCCATTACCTGTTTTGCTACTCTTTCCAACACATTTCTGGCTTCTTTAAGCTCGTTTACATGCCCGATAAGAGGAATCATAACTTCAGGTTTTACATCCAACCCTTCTTTTTTCAAATCACAAGCGGCTTCAAAAATAGCTCTAACTTGCATTTCGTTAATTTCAGGATATGTCAAACCCAAACGGCAACCCCTAAGCCCCATCATAGGATTTGACTCAGAAAGATTTTCAACAATATGAAGCAAATCTTCATCTTCTTTGCAATCTTCTTTCAATGCTTTTTTAGTTGCAACTTTAGCTATTAATTCTTCTTTTGATGGCAAAAATTCATGTAGCGGCGGATCAAGTAGCCTGATAGTCATTGGCAATTCACCAAGAGCCTTAAACATTTGGTAAAAATCTTTATATTGCATTGGCAACAATTTATCTAGAGCATCTTTTCTTGCCTCTGTTGTTCCAGCAATAATCATTTTTTGCACCCAAGGTAGTCTGTCAGGATCCATGAACATATGTTCTGTACGGCACAAACCAACACCTTTTGCTCCAAGCTCCAGAGCTTTTGCAACATCGGTGGGAGTGTCGGCATTTGCTCTGACTGCAAGTTTTTTAGTCTCATCGACCCACTGGAATAATTTATCAAAATTTTCATCCATCTTTGGAACAACGGTGTCAACTTCGCCTAAAAGAACTTCACCAGTTCCTCCATTCAACGAAATAATATCATTTTTATGATAAACAGTTCCATCGGCTGCAGTCAATGTTTCATTTTTAAGATCTATTCTTAAGTCTTCACATCCTGCAACACAAGGTTTACCCATTCCTTTTGCTACAACTGCTGCGTGAGAGGTCATACCACCTCTTAGAGTTAATACTCCCTGAGCCGCAATCATTCCATGAATGTCATCAGGGCAAGTTTCTATTCTTACTAATATAACTTTTTCCCCATTAGTTCCACGCTCGGCAGCTTCTTCGGTGTCAAAAACAACTTTACCAACAGCAGCTCCGGGTGAAGCGGCTAAACCTTTTGCAATTGTTTTGGCGTTTTTCATAGCCACTGGATCAAAACTTGGAAGTAACAATTGGTATAATTGATTTGGATCAACCAGTTCAATTGCTCTTTCTTTAGTTATTATTCCTTCTTCAAACAATTCTACTGCAATCCTAACGGCTGCAGCTGCTGTTCTTTTAGCATTACGAGTTTGAAGAATATATAATTTGGACTTTTCTATTGTAAATTCCATATCTTGAACATCTTTGTAGTGCTTCTCAAGTTTTTTTGCAATTTCAACATACTGTTTGTATAGCTCTGGCATCTCTACCTCTAGCTCAGCAATTTGTTTTGGCGTTCTAATCCCTGCAACAACATCCTCGCCTTGAGCATTTGTGAGATATTCACCATAAAATGTATTTTCACCGGTAGATGGATTTCTGGTGAACGATACACCAGTGGCAGAATCATCACCCATATTTCCAAAAACCATTGTCTGAATGTTCACCGCTGTACCATAATCATGTGGAATTTTATAATGATTTCTATAGGCAACAGCTCTAGGAATATTCCAAGATCTAAATACAGCCTCAATTGAAGCTTGTAATTGCTCATATGGATTTTGTGGAAATTCTCTACCTGTTTCTTTTTTAATTAATTCTTTGTAAAGAGGAATTAATGACTTAAGACCTTCCGCAGAAACATCTGTATCCTGAGTTACGCCTTCTCTTTTCTTTACTTCATCCAAAAGTTCTTCAAATTTTTCTCTTTCGATTTCCCAAGCTACAGAACCAAACATAGTTAAAAATCGTCTATAGCTATCATAAGCAAATCTTTCATTTTTAGTTAGTTCAATCATTCCTTTCATTGTTTCATCATTTAAACCAAGGTTAAGAATCGTCTCCATCATGCCAGGCATAGAAAGTCTAGCACCTGAGCGAACAGAAACAAGCAATGGATTTGAAGCATCACCAAATTTCTTACCAGCTTGAGATTCCACAGTTTCTAAAGCACTTTTAACATCATCCATTAGACCTTCAGGCATAGTATTGTTGTTATTAATGTATTCCATGCAAGTTTCAGTAGTAATTGTTAACCCAGGAGGCACTGGTAAGCCAGCATTTGTCATTTCAGCCAAGTTCGCACCTTTGCCACCAAGGAGGTTGCGCATTGAAGCATCACCTTCTTTGAACAGCCATACTTTCTTTTGTGTCATCTTTTGTTCTCCTTAATTTTATAACTACAACAAATGTTAAAAAGACCTAATTAAAAGCTATTATAGAAACTTTTACTTAAAATACTACTAAAGTTTACCTCCGATCAAATAGTATTTAGAACACATTACACCAGTTCCAATGGGGGAACAATTAGTCTTCATGGCAGATAGAGAACGCCCCTCACCGAAAGCTTTTATATCATTTCTATGAATAGTTACTCCAAATATATCCTTACCTATCTTATTTGGTTTTTCGAGACCGTTTACATCAAAGAGCAGAATCCCTATTGACGTATTTCCATATATTAATCTGTTTTTGTTTAACTTAAATCCGATAATAACACCACTATCGAGAGTTGCAAAATTCTTAACATATAGTTTAGAATTTTTATCCACCTTCCTTCCGTTTAGAAACCTGTAGTTATATTTTTCAAAATATTTACTCGTTGATTTTTCAGAATCAATATCTAAATATTTTTTTATTGCATCAAAAACTTCTTCAGACGCTCTGTCTTTGTCAATTTCAGAAGTATAAAAAACAGTTGGGTTTTGAGCTTTTAGCAATTGAAATGCGTATTTTGATTCTTCAAATGTATTTTTCCATTTTGATATAAATTCCGCCTGTTTAACATTTGCTAAATTTAATGGAATAAAGATCGAAGCAACCCCAACAATCAAAAAAATAACAATCAATATTTCTATCACTGTAAAAGCTCGTTTAGCCATCTATGCCATGTCCAATCGTTTTTTTTCTTTTATCAATTCATCGTATATCCATTCCGGAACAAAGTTTTTACCCAATATTATATTTCCGTTATTGGGGTTAGGTGCATGAAAATCAGATCCACCAGTTATAATCAAACCAAGTTGTTCAGCAATACTAGAGTAATATTCAACCATAGCTGGAGAATGCTTACGGTGATAAGCCTCTATACCCCTCAATCCAAAGTTCATAAGCTCCTTAGTTAAAGCTTCCGCAATATCAACATCAAAAGGATGAGCAAAAACAGGGATACCACCAGCATCGTAAATCACCTCAACTGCATCATGCGGAGTCACTGTTTTTCTCTGAACATAAACACCAGATTGGTCATTTATGTATTTATTATATGCTTCTATCACACTGGAAGTGCCGCCGGCCGTTGTAATAGCTTTGGCAATATGCGGTCTCCCGATACTACCTCCTTCGGCAACAAGTTTTTTGATATCATCAAAGTTAATTTTAATACCTGCTTTTTTATTTAATAACTCAATAATTTCCTTAGTTTGATTTATTCTTGCAGCCTGCTGGTTTTTTATCAATTTTTGAAAATCATCGTCCTGTAAATCCATAAAGTAACCAAGGATATGAATTTCATACCCCTTATACATAGTATTAATTTCAACCCCTGGAAGAATTTCCAGCGGCTTTGCCGAATCCTTTGGAATAATTTTGTTGGCATAAGCAACAGCCAAATCATAAGACAAGACATTGTCATGATCCGTTATCGCTATAGCGTCTAAACCAGTTTCAAGAGCGGTGTCTATTATTTTCTCAGGCGAAAATACACCATCCGAATACGTGGTATGGACGTGTAAGTCAATCTTCACTTTTTACCCTTTCATAATCATATTTGCCTCTTTATTAGATTTTATAAAATTAATTCTTTCTATACTGAGGGCACAACCTGTCAAAATATCAACGGAGAACTTAACCCCGTTTAGTTGTGTTTCCCCACTATCAGCAACCTCAAACCTTTCAGGTATAGATGTGGTTAATCTTCTTAATGAAGTTTCGTATTCCATCCCTATCACACCCTCTGAATCACCACAGAACCCAGCATCAGTTATATAGGCGGTCTTATTATCTATAATTTTTTCATCTGCTGTTTGAACATGCGTATGCGTACCAATTACAGCACTAATACCAAGCTCAGAGCAATACTTAGCAAAACAAATTTTTTCAGCACTTGCTTCTGCATGAAAATCAACAATTATAATATTAGTATACTGCTTGATTTGTTGAATTTCTTCCTTAATCACATCCCACGGAGAATCAACAGGAGCCATAAAGGTTCTACCTAAAAGATTTATAACACCTATCTTTACAAAACCCAAATCAAAAACCCTAGAACCAACACCAACCGTATCCCTAGGATAATTTAATGGTCGAATAAGGTTCGCTGAAGAGTTAATGTATCTATAGATTTCCCTCTTATCCCAAATATGATTACCAGATGTGAGGCAATTTATTCCAAACGAAACAAGTTCATTATGATTCTTCTCAGTAAGTCCAAATCCATGCGATGCATTTTCTGCATTTACAATTACAAAATCTGGTTTTTCATCTTCAGGCATATTCAATAAGAAGTCTTTGACAACAAGCCTCCCAGGTTTGCCAACCATATCGCCTAAAAAAAGTATATTAACCTTACCAGTCATTGTATCAACTTTCATGCTTAAGCATTTAAAAATTGAAAAAGGAAATAGTCTAATATAGACTATTTCGCAATTTCAGTTGTTCTAATTTCCCTTACCACAGTAACCCTGATTTGTCCTGGATAGTCAAGTTCATCTTCGATTCTTTTTACAATATCTCTAGCCAATTTATTGCTAGCCATATCGTCAAATTTTTCAGGCTGGACGACAACTCTGACTTCTCTTCCTGCTTGAACCGCAAATGATTGTTTAATACCATCATAGCTTGATGCTATTTCTTCAAGTTTTTGAAGTCTCTTAATATATATTTCCAGTGTATCTCTTCTTGAACCAGGTCTACCCGCTGAAACAGCATCCGCAAGTTTCACAAGTACTGCCTCTATTGAATTTGCCGTTACATCATCATGGTGAGCTTCAATTGCATGAATAATTTCCTCTTTTTCACCATATTTTCTGGCAAGTTCCACACCTAACTCAATATGGGTTCCTTCTTGTGTTTGATCAACCGCTTTGCCAATATCATGCAGTAATCCGGCTCTTTTTGCAATTCTTACATCTGCGCCAATTTCTGCTGCGATCATTCCAGCTATATGCCCAACTTCAAGTGAATGCTTAAGAACATTTTGCCCGTAGCTTGTACGATAGTAAAGCCTTCCAAGGGTTTTTATCAATTCTTTATTTAAGTTCATAACCCCCATATCAAGAGCGGCATTTTCACCTTCTTGCTTAATTTTTTGTTCAATTTCTTCTCTGGCCTTCTCAACCATTTCTTCTATTCTAACTGGGTGAATACGACCATCAACAATTAATTTTTCAAGAGCAAGCTTGGCAATTTCTCTTCTGACTGGGTCAAAACTTGAAAGAACAACTGCCTCAGGGGTATCATCTATTATAAGATCAACTCCCGTAAGTGTTTCTAGTGTTCTAATGTTTCTTCCTTCTCTACCGATTATTCTACCCTTCATCTCATCTGAAGGAAGGTTAACAACAGCAACTGTAGACTCAACAACTTGATCTATTAAGCATCTTTGCATAACTGTTGTTAGAATTTCTTTCGCTTTTTCATTAGAAGTCTCTTTTATACGATTTTCATTTTCTTTGATCAAATGATTAGCTTCTTGCTGTAGGTCTTGTTTAAGTTGATCAAGAAGAATCTGTTTAGCCTGATCAGAGGATAATCCTGAAATTCTCTCCAGCTCACCAATTTGTTTTGATACAAGATCAGCCAAATAGTCTTCTTTTTCAAGAACTTCATCCATTTTTCTCTGTAGAGTTGACTCTTTGTCTGTAACTTCCTGAAGTTTATCCTCAAGGGCATCTTCTTTTTTTGCAAGCTTAGACTCCAGTCTTGCCAAATCTTGTCTACGTTCTCTGGTTTCTTCTAGAAACTTTTCTTTTTCATTGTGTAATGATTCCTTTGCTGAAATCATAGCTTCTTTTTTGATTAAATTTTCTTTTTCTTTACTCTCATTGAGAAGCTTTTTGTTTTCTCCAGCTATCTTTCTAATTTTTTGCACAACAACTACTAATGTAACAACCAAGACAACAATTAGTATAATTAGAAGGATGCTTATCTGATTTACGCTTTCGATTGTCCTATACCTCATTCTTTTACTATATACATACACCACCGAACATACTCTAAGCGGTACATTTGGGGCTCATATTCATGAATAACTGTTAATTAATTTATTTCATATATTCAAAAAGTGATTTTTGTATTATAACTAGGAGCATTTTATCACATCTTATGGGCTTTTAACAAGAGTTTTTTATCAGAATACTTATTTTACAGGACATTTGAAACAAGGAATCATACAAATTTAAAAAACATACTAGACATAACAAGATTTTTATATTACTATTCTAACTACAATATGCCCTGGTGGCGGAACCGGTAGACGCGTTGGACTTAAAATCCAATTAGGCTTACCCCTAGTGCCAGTTCAAGTCTGGCCCAGGGCACCACTTAAACCCATTCACTAGAATGGGTTTTGTTTTTAGAGCATTTAAGATCAGGTTTCCAAATTAATATGTTGACAATAAGAGTAAACCAAAATATAGAGCTTAGACAATTTCAAAAAAAAGATGCCAAGATCTTGTTTGAATTTATAAATATAAATAGAGATTACTTAAAAAAATGGCTTAATTGGGTCAATTTTATTCAGTCTGTGGAACAAGAAAAAAAATATCTCGATTCTTTGTTGCAAGACATAAACAAAGCACCAAGCATTGACTTTTCAATATGGTATGACAAAAAGCTAGTCGGAACGTTAGGATTAGTCAATATTGACAGACTTAATAGATGTGCAAATTTAGGATATTGTATTGATGAGGCTTTTCAAAGTAAAGGAATAATAACAGAATCTTGTAATGCCATTATTGAAAAAGCCTTTAAAGAATTTAATATCCATAGACTAGAAATCAGAACAGCAGCCGACAACTTCAGAAGTAAAGCCGTGGCAAGAAGGCTCGGCTTCAGATCAGAAGGAACCTTGAGAGAATGCTATTACATAAATAATGGATTTATTGACTGCGAAGTGTTTGGAAAAATAAAAGTTGAGACTAAAGCATCATTCACTATCAGATAATCTTTGTAAATTTTTATCAAATCTATTAACAAACATAGTAATATTTTGACGCTCATAGCCTTTACATGGATATAGATTAGAGAACTTGTAACTACATGAATATTCTCCCATCAAAAATCAATACAATCTACTTTAAAGGCACGGCAAATGAGCAATCAAAAGCTCAACAAAATGGTAGTGCCAAAAATTTCAATGTGCAAAATAGTATTTCAGCTAACCCGACTGCGGCTGCGCAAATAAACTTAAAACCCCCCATGGCTTATAAAAAACTAACAGAATTTACTGTTCCGGAATGCGAAAATAAGGCTGAAGTATATAAATTAGCAAATGGACAACGAATTGTAATTTTACCAAAAAATGGCCCAACAGTCGTAAGAACCTACTTCAATGTTGGCTCAATGAATGAACCTGACAATCTAAGAGGAATAAGCCACTACATTGAACACAATTTATTCAATGGAACCGAAAAATTAAAACCGGGAGAATTTTTCAAAAAAGTTTCTGACCTGGGCGCATATACAAATGCAATGACAGGTTTTGACCAAACAAATTATTTTATTCAGTCGCAGCTTTTAGAAGAAGATTATCTAAAAAAAATATTTGAATTACACTCTGACCAACTACAAAATCCAATATTTGCTCAAGAGCAACTTATAAAAGAAAAAGGACCAGTAACCTCCGAAATAAGCATGTATGCTGACGACCCTTCAAATTATGGCCAAAATATAATGTTAAAAAATCTATTTGGTATTAAATCAACTTCTGCTGATTTAGTAGCGGGAAGCATTCAAAATATAAATAACGTTACAAGAGAAGATGTTGTAAACTACTATAACACTTGGTACACACCAGATAATGCCGTAACTATAGTCACAGGTGATGTTAATTCTCAAGAAGTTATGGAATTAGCATCAAAAAACTTCACAAAAAAGCTTTCTCCAAAACCAGAAACAAAAAAATATGAAGAGCTAAACCCTCTTGAGAAAACAACCAGAGTTGACTCTAAAAGACCGAATTGTAATTCAGCAGTTATAAATATGGGATTTGTAGGCCCCGAAAACAACAATACAAAAGATAAGATTGCCCTAGACATTGTATCAACAATACTTTCTTATGGTTCTAATGCTCGATTTGCAAAAGCATTAGAGTCATTACAGACAGGTGCGGGATTGTATTCTGAAAAAATAGGAAATAAATCAGGAGACAAGCAAGCTATAATTATATCTTCAAATCCAGCTGATAAAAATTGTGAAGAAACAATTAAATCAATTTATAGTGAAATTTCAAAGTTAACGACAACAGCTCCTCCAACTCAGCAAGAAATAGATGCGGCAAAAGAAAAACTAAAAATGGTGTATTCAAACAGCATAGAAACATCATTAGGGGTGAATGAATTTATTGGACAATCATTCCTGGATAATGATTCAAATTATCTGGTTAATTACAAGAATATTTTAAATTCAATAACACCTCAAGATATTATTAATGTTACAAAAAAATACTTAGATTTAAACAAAACGTCAATAAGTGTTGTACATCCTCAATCATCAACAACAGAACAAATACGAGCAAATTATACTAAAGCAAATCAAGCTAAGCAGATTTCATTTGGATCAAAGCCTACAGCTAATATCAATGATACGTTTTATGACGTCAAACAGTATAGATTGAATAATAATATGGAAGTGGCAATTAAGCCTACAAAAAGTGAATTTGTATCTTGTGATATAAATCTAAAATCACAAACGTTGATTAATCTCTCTTCTCCTCAAATGGAAATTCTCACGCAACTCTTAAACAGAGGCTCATTATACAAAGACAATGAAACTTATAATTCAATAAAAGATAATAATAATATAAACATAAGCCTACTTGTTTCCCCAGAAGGAATAAATATATATAGCAAATCCCATAATTCTAAAGCAAAAGAAACTTTAAATCTTATAAAAGAAAACCTTTATTCACCAAGGTTTACTCAAGAAGATTTCGAAATAGCAAAAAAACAATATAAAAATGCATTGGAATGTAGCAAGAAATCAGCTGGGGATAACTTATATGAAGCCCTATTCCCCGATATAAAAATGTTTGAATCAAAAGAAAAACAACTCAAAGAACTTGAAAATTTATCTCTAAATGACATAATTAATACTTATAATTCACTAATGTCTAATTTGCAAGGAAGGGTGGCAATAAGTGTTCCAACAGACAGCAATTCAAATTTAAATAATGAAATATTAAGCTCACTATCAAAAGATTTTCAGGCAGTTCAGCCAGCTATTTTAGAGACAAAAAAAACATATACACCCAATACCAGTGCTAACATATTAACTCAAGTAGAACAAAAAAATCAGGCAGAGGTAATTCAATCATATAAATACAAGTACAGTGAAAATATAGATGACATTGCAAAAATAAAAGTGCTGAACACCATACTTGGTGGAAATTCAACATCTAGACTTTTTAACGACCTTAGGGAATCACAAAAACTTGCATATCACGTATCTTCATATACTGATCAACTTGGGGATACAGGTCTAATAAATCTACTAATTCTAACCACAACCGATGACAACAGCGATCCATCAAGCTCACCGCAAAATATAAACAAATCACTCGATGGCTTTAAAAAACATATTCAAAAACTAAAGACTGAACCAGTAAGCGAAGAAGAACTAAAAAAAGCTAAACTAATGCTTAAGAACAATATCCTAAATTCAGTGGAAACGCTAGATGGTAAGTTAGGTGCAATATCAAAAGGACAAAATAGTCCATATGGAATAACCGAAAGGCAAGAATTTTTAAACGCAATTGAAAAAATAACAACAAGAGATATACAAAATGCAGCAAATTATATTTTTGCCGGTGAACCAATAACATCTATAGTAGCAAGCCAAAAGTCACTTGATGAATCCATATTGAAGAAAGATTAAAATGATTCTTATTTTAACTCTCCACCAATTCTAACTTTGCTAAAATCATTAACGATACTATATTTTGCAAATAAATCCCCACCAACATATTCAAGAGAATCAATATTGGAAACTGGGGAATAGTTAAGCCATAATGAACCTTTTATGGTTTTTAACTTGCCCAAATCTGCCACTTCACTATGAGTGAAATCGGCATCTCCACCAATAAATTCAACATTATTTAAAGACTCCACTCGTGAATCATTAAATCGAGCAGAATGTTGTATAAGCGTCAATTGACCAAGATCCTCAATTAAACTTCTGGAAAAGTTTGCGCTTCCTCCAATATAACTCAGCTCTCCTAAATTTTTCAAAGAACTATTAGAGAAATCCGCATTCCCTGATATTTTTGAAACCTTACCAAAAAATAGTCTTTCATCTATTCCTAAATCTTTAAATGTAATATTTTTAGAAGGCTGGTGATATTGAGAAAATTCCATAGAACCATTTTCAAGATGAGAAATATCTATATTAAAATAGTTAAGAACAGCCTCATAATCCTTTCTGTCTATTTTGTCACCAATTTCTTTAAAAATAAGAATATGTTCTTTTTCAATACCTCTGGCTTTTTTTATATAATTATCTGCCCCAACTAAATTTTCAGAAGAAACAAGACCTTCGACCTGATTAATATATCCTTGTGGAATTTTACAATCATTTTTAACACCTTGGATTTCTTGCACTTTTCCTTGTTCAATCCTAATACCTACTTTAGGCTCATAATTTTCCATATAAACATAAAAATCCCCCTTAAAGAGGTAGCTATAAGTTTCTTCATTTTTCGTGCACCAAGTACTGGAACTTATTATTGCAAGCTTCTCTGCATTTTTCATAAAATTTTCCTTATCATGGTTAAATGATGGAATTTTTACCCAACCACTCTTTGGAATTGAACAATCTTTAATCAGATTAAGCTTATATTCTTTCAGAAAATCAAATTGAGTCTTAGGATTCTTTTTTATTTGGTCTTCCAGCTGATTTACTGTTTTATCAAGAGTATTTTTTGACAAAACAGGAGGAATCCTATCAGAATTAGCCTTAAGGTCTTTAAACAAAGAATCATATATAATAAGCGTCAAAGCACTCTTACCACAATACTTGCCATCTTGATCTTGTAAATAATTTTTCCACTGTTCTAATATTTGGGAACGATTATATCTAACCTTAGAGGTGCGCCCAGATTGTTCCATTTGATATAACTTGTTTACCTTATACTCTGCCCAAGATTCAAGATCGGAATCACTATTAAATTTTTCTAAAGGAGCTTTATAAAAATTTGCGCATGCAAGTTGAAAAGAAGATAAAGATTTTTTCTTAATGGAACCAAACGAAACTGTGTCTTGCAATAGGATTGCTCGACTGGGCGGAACATAATTTTGCTTCTGAGTTGGCTTATTTGAAGTTTTCTGACTTTTTAAAAAAGAGATTTGCATAACTGAAATAAAACAAATCACAAAAATAATTGCTCATAGAAAAAGACTACCTTTAAGGTAGTCTTTTTCTATTTATTTTATAGAGTTGTTACTTCTTAAGAAATTCGGGGATATCAAGACTTGTTGCAACGTCCTGAGTAACTTTATTTGGTGTAGGATTTGGCAACGTTGGAGCACTTGGCGTTGAAGTCACACTTGAATTGAACGAACCTGAAAAGAAATCAGCAACATTCAATGGTTTTATAGTAGGTTCTGCTTCCTTTTTAATTGGAGCATATCCTGAGCCTTTTAATTCAAAACCAGTTGCAATAACTGTAATTTGAATTTCTCCTTGAATTCTATCATCAATAACAGAACCAAAAGTAACAATAGCATCATCCAGAACCGCATCATGAATAACTTGAGCCGCTTCAGTAACTTCATGTAATGTCATATCCGCACCACCAGTAACATTCATGATAATACCAGAAGCACCATTAATTGAAGTTTCCAGTAATGGAGAGTTAATTGCCAGTTTAGCAGCTTCCATCGCTCTACCTTCACCAGTTCCTCTACCAATACCCATTAATGCTGAACCGGAAGATTGCATAACAGCCTTAACATCAGCAAAGTCAACGTTAATTAAACCGGGAACAGTAATGATATCAGATATACCCTGAACACCACGTAATAGAACTTCATCTACAACTTGGAAAGCCTCTCTCATTGTTGTTCTACGTTCTACAACTTCTATTAATTTGTCATTAGGGATAACGATAAGAGCATCAACAGTCTCTTTCAATTTTTCTAAACCCTGCAATGCCTGATTTAGTCTTCTTTTTCCTTCAAAGCTAAATGGTTTGGTAACAACACCTATTGTAAGAGCGCCAAGTTCTTTAGCTATTTTTGCAACAACAGGAGCAGCTCCAGTACCCGTTCCACCACCCATTCCCGCAGTAATGAACACCATGTCAGAACCATCTAAAGCCTGAACGATATTATCTCTGGTCTCTTCAGCGGCTTTTTCTCCAATTCCAGGATCTCCACCTGCTCCAAGACCACTTGTAAGCTTATTCCCTAATCTAACTTTATTGTCAGCAGCTGACATTTCAAGAACTTGAGCATCAGTATTCATAGCCCAAAAATCAACACCGCTTAAGCCCGCTTTGATCATTCGATTAACAGCATTACCACCGCCACCACCGACGCCAACAACTTTAATTTTTGCAGGATTTCCTGCTTGTACTACAGGCTCTGGTGTAGCCTTCTCTTTTCTTCCGAAAATATCTGGTCCAAAATTTTCCACTAATAAGGCCCTCTTATTTTTTTCACTAATACATTTAGCCAAACTCTATCCATGGCTGTTGAAAGGTTATTTTCTAATAGGTAGTAGTCTGCTTGCTCACAATTTTAAGCGAACCAGCCAGCCTTTACGAAGGTTTAGGACTTTTACTTGTAATCCTACTCGTAAAATAACTACCTAATATAGTATTTTAAATAATTTAATTAGTAAAGAAATTTCAGAAAAAAAACAACGAAATTTAATATAAGTTTAAAATTGAAAATACATGTTAACAAACAAAAAGAGGAGATTTTATCTCCTCTTTTATAAATCCTAATTTCTTTGTGTTGATGATAATCTTTCTTCAATCAATTTTTGAGCATTATCAGTTAGTCTTGTTCTTAATGTCGTAATCAATTTATCGGCTTCTGAAAGAGTAGAAGAAACACTCTTAACATCAGAGCTATCTACCTTTTCGTCTAGCATACTATCATACTTTTTGTTAATTGCTGCAAGGGTTTCATCAATATTTAAATCATTAACTGTTGTGGATGAGAAAAATTGAGCAAAACTACCTGAATCGGATACATCTTGAGAATCAACAACTGCCTGAGTAGGTTCAACTGAAGTAGAATCTACTGCTTCCATTGCAGATAATTGTGAGTTTATAGAAGATAACTGAGTATCATTTGTATTATATTCTTTTTTCAAAGAGCTTAATGTATTTCCTTGTGATCCCATCAAAGAACTGCTGGCTTTCAAATCTTTAGTTCTTGATTGTAATTTTGAAGACAAAGATTCTAAAATAGGAGACTTGGCTTCAACTTTTGCTGTCAAAGCAGAAACCAATGTTGAGACTGTAGTCTTTTGAGAAACTAAACTCGCAAGTTCAGTACAATTAGCTTGAATTTTGCTTTCTTGAGCAGACAAAGTAACCATTTGATCTGTTGAACCAACAGAAGCAAAAGAGCTAATTTTTCCTGCAATAAAGGATGGCATGTCAGCCGATTCTATCTGTCCAGCCTGAACTTGTTCCATAGCTTCTTCAGTAGCCAACGATATCGCTTGTCTTTGCGCGTTTAATTCATTATTTGAATTCTTTTCGATTTCATTAGCTTGTTTTTGCATTTCAGAATAGTTATTTGCTAAATTCTTTTTTGCTACTTCAATACTTTTATCTATATCTTTCAAAGAATTTTGGCTTTTAACAAGTTCTGAAGAATCATAGTCAACGCTGTCTTCAACGTCTGACTTATCTGCTTGTAAAGAATCAACTTCTGATTTAACAGAATCATATACAGCTTTATATTTTGCATAGTCAGATTCTGCTTGTTTAATCTGTTTTTGTAGAGTTTCTTGCTTAGCTTCTAAGTCAGCTTTTTGTTTTAATAAAGTTTGTTTTTGAGCAACTAAAGCATCTTTTTCCGTTGAATTTTTCACATTGCTTATTTGAGTGTTTATATCAGCAATTGCAGTATTAGTTGTAGAAAGAGATGAAGAATATTCATCTGATGTTGTTTTTGCCAATACTAAATCATCTAAAGTAGTTGTGGTATTATTTGCTACAGTTGTTGTATCAGCAACCATTGCAGTATTTGATGTTATGCTATTTATAGTTAAATCAGACAATTTTATAACCTCTTACTTTACACACTTATATAAAAACAAATTGTTATATACAATTTCAATACTTTTTATACTTGTTACACTTATTTACAATTTAGATCTCCACTTTTTCTGCCAGTCTCATGAGTGAATTTCCACAAAACTAAAATAAAAAAACAAAAAAACATTTTTCTGTAAAGATTGTTTACAAATAAAACTATTTGGGAAAATTTATAACCTTCAGAATCATTGGAAGAGAAAAGGAGGCATTATGTTTTTAACAAGTAATTTTGCAAATCAGAACATTTCTTTTGGAAAAACTGACAAAGGATATCAAACTACAGACATTCAGTTACGCAAGAATATTAGAGAACATATAGAATGTCAACTTGGACCAACATATGTATACAGCCAAGAATTAGGTAAAATGTCAGTTGGGGAAGCTAAAGCTTTTTTGGCAATGCAAAAAGCAATAATGCCAAAATTTGACAAAGAAGACACTAAATCGATTAAACACGTAGATGTCCAAGCGTTATCTCAAAAAATACCCGCTGATCGATCCGTTTTGCGTTTGAATGAGTGGGACTACAGACCAAAACCAATCATTGAAGGTTTTGGGGAGATAATAAAAGATAAACTATACGTTGGGCAATCCTTAGGTGGTAAACCCGAAATCGCTAAACTTCTAAAAAAATCCAATATAAATTCTGTATTATATTTGTTAAAAAATGATCATTACTATAAACAAAATTCCTTAGATGCAGGACTAAACTATATGGAATTGAGCAAAATTGGGAATGGAACACTTGCCCCATACAACTATGACATATTAAATGAAATAACAAAAAACCCCAAAATATATGCTAACTCTAAAAATAGAGAAATAGAAGATCTTAAAGCTTTTATAGATATTCTTGATGGCAATAACAAAGATATGCCTGGTCCACTGTATATGGGCTGTTCATATGTAACAACAGTAACGCCAAGATGGCTGGACATTTATAAAATACTAAAAGATCAACCAAAAAACAAGCCTTTAAGTCAAGAAAGAGTGGAAAAGTTATCTGAATTTTTAGATTTTGTAGACTATGGCAAACCGCTCAGATGGTAAAATAAAGTTAACAATAAATTATTCTCAAACTATAATGTTAATAACAGAACAATTAAAGAGAGAAGAAATCTAATGAAAACCTGTCCTTTTAAAAATGAAGTCTGCAACAACGAATGTGCCCTTTTCGTATCACCTGAAGAGGTAAATGAGCTTGTTTTAGGAAAATTAACAAGCATTGGAGTACTAAACAGGAATGGTATGTGTTCGCTTAAAACAGCAGCATTAAGTGCGAATAGATACATATTCGAAAACACTATAACAACAAGACATTAATTATCTACTAATATCTTTCTGCATTTGAGCATGAATGTTATTAGCCTTCATGATGTTTTCAGTAATAACTTCATAAACCCCACTTTGTTCACCATAAGGCACAGATGTTTTCAATAAAGAGTCAACATCATTATTTATTGCATTGAGTGAATCAAGCGTCTCTTTTATCTTTGCTCTTTTTTCCTTTGTCACAAAATAGCCGATTACCGGCATCTTTTCTAAAAAACCTTTAAAAGCAACAGAAGCTCTATTAACTAAATGAAAAACATTAAAAGAATTAGACTTATTCAAAGTGTCAGCTTCAATATTTTTTCCTTCATTAAAGAGAAACTCATTGTCCATCGAGTTCAACCTCTTAACTCGAGGAAAATGCTTTGAATTATTTGATATTGGAGCTGTTGTTGTTATAGAGCTAAAAACATTTGGTTTTTTAGACAAGTCCAAATCTAACCCCTCTATCTCTATATTTTCTATAGATGGGTTCAGATAAAAATTATTATGCGAAATGTTATCTTTTGGAATTTTCATATAGTTACCTAGCATAATTATGCCTGATAAAAAATAAAAAATAGACCTATAAATATAGGATATTTAAAGAGAAGAATTAAGTAATTTTTACACAGTCGAATAATCCCAAATGTATATACCGCCACAGTAGCTACAAACAGCATGGTGGTTCATAAAAGACAAATCAGGGATAAACGTATACCCATCCACAGTAATTTGAATGTTTCCCGACTGATTATATTTTTTTTCAAACGACTTTCCGCCGTTGTAATCAGGGCTAAACATAAGCTCAAATTTATCAATGGACTGGCATTTTTTACATTTAAACATCAAGTGTGCTAAGAACTTTCCTTTTTGGGTTTTCGCATAATTTTTTTAAGTTCGGCTCTGCCATCAAGTTTCGTCGCTTTTCTATTTTCTTCAATTTTTTCGTCGTCTAAATACTTATACCATAGGGTGCAAGCACAACTTCTTAAAGGAAGAGTAAAACCAATAACAGCAGAAGAAATTCCGGTTGAAACTATCAACCTTGCAAGTTCAAGCGGCTCTATATTAAATTTGGGCGAATAGACCTGAATAGTTTGATTTACAGCATCAATAGGCAACAAATTTACAAATTTTTCAACAGCTCCTGCAAGATAATAGATTACATTAATTTCGTCAAACGCCCAGACAATAACATTTGGCAATAAGACAAACGTTAATCCAAATAAAAGGACCAACAATATACTAGTTGCCCAGAAATTGTCTTTTATTAACATGAAACTGCGTTTTATAGCAAAGATCGGCCCTGCATTTTCTTCAAGCGCAAAAACCTGAAAGGTCAAACAAGAGTAAACAATAAACGCAATTAAAATCACCCATACAAATGGAATTGATCCAATAAGATATATGAAGCTCATTACAAAAAGTAAAAGTATATAATTAAATAATCTTCTTTTTATAAGTTCATCGTGGACTTTTGTATCCAATATTTTATTTTTACTTTTTGCTGTAAGATTATTTGCTAAAGAATTTAATGAAGAAAGAGCTATTAAATAATCATATATTGATTTACATAAAAGAAAAAATACAGGCAAAGTAAGCAAGAGAAGCAAAGACAACGTAACCAATATATTGTCAAACAAAGGGTTAGTTCTGGCTAAATTTGGAATATTTTCAGCATATAAATATGTTATAAAAAATATTAAAACTATGCCAACCAACTGCCCTAGAACAGGGAACGCCATATATTTCAAAAAATTATCTAAATTTCTAAAATATATTGCAATTCCAGAAAAGAAAATATTTATAACGTCTAAATACTTATTACTATTTTTTTTCATAAATCTCTCTTACTTTTTTATTTAATGCAAATCAAAAACAAATAATGCTGTAGCATATTTTTTGTAATAACATATTATTATAAATTTTATATTTTTTAAATAGCAAGAAACTCTGGATAGATGAAACAAAATACTACTGAGATAATTAGATCATTAGAAGAATTTGATTTTTTTGATACTGTTGATTTACATATACATTCAACATGTTCTGATGGGAAAATGAGTCCGGAAGAAATACTTAAACAAGCCGAAACGAAGGGCTTAAAGTATATTTCTATATGTGACCATAACACATTAGATGCATATTCTAAGTCAGAAATACTAAACAACAAAATGATTATATCAGGCATAGAATTTGATTGTTGGTACAAAGGAATTTTAATACACATATTGGGTTATGGCTTTGATGTAAACAATGAAGAGCTGCTATCATTGTGTGCAAAAAACAAATCGGGAACCGAATCAGATTTGGTAAGATTTTTCTCATATAGACACCCTAAAAAAGTTATTAATGCAATAAAAAACGCTGGCGGAATAGCAATTTTAGCTCACCCTGCGTGCTATTGGGCAATATCTTTAGATGATTTTATTTCAAAACTAATAAATATGGGATTAGATGGCATCGAAGTATATTATCCTTATAAAAGACACCGTGGGATAATAAAATTTCACCTTGCAAGTGCAGTAAAAAGAATAGCCCAAAAATATGGCATAATTCAGACTGGTGGATCAGATTCGCATGGAACTATTTTGTAGTTCGATAATCTTCTGTCCTATTTAACATATATGATCGCACTGCCTTAGTTATAACCAAATTTGGTTCTTTGTTACAAAATTCATCCAAAATCATAATCCCGGTTGCCAATTGTCCTTTTTTTATATATAACAACCCAACTACAATCTGATTTAGAGGATTATCTTTTTTTGCCTTATACTCTTTAAGCTTTGCATCCATATTTCCATTGCACTTAAACGCGGAGACCAAATTTAAATAATACTGAAAGTTAAGAGGGTTTTGAATAACAGCCCTTTCAAAACAGGTTTGTGCTTTTTGAGGATAACCTATTATCAGATAGACTCTTCCCAAATTATTATAATAGACCGCTGTAGCTTGAGTATTAGGATTCAGTTGAATAGCAATTTCAAACTCTTTTATTGCACTGAAGTAATCAAATTCTCTCATATGATTAACCCCAATATTGTTATGCATATAAGCGTTTTTTTCAGCATCAATTGCAACAACTGCAGCAATATTTAGAAAGAAAATAATAAATATTAATAAATTCAATAGAATTTTTTTCATAAAAGACGGATTTCATCACCTTCTTTTGAGATAAAGCAGTTACTATACTGTTGTTGATAATATTTTTCTATATTAGACAACTTTTCATCATCATATGAAGTATCCAAGTGAAAAAATGCAAGCTTATGCGCTTGTGACAATTTTGCATTTTCAATTGCCATCTCAAAAGTAGAGTGCCCAAAACCTTGTTTAGCGCTTACCGGAGACAAATAGTCTTCACTTGTATATTGGCTATCATGAATTAATAAATTAGTATTACGAGCAAAAATCCCAAGTCTCTTATCTCCACCAACAAAGCTTTCTTTATCTGAAGCATACACAATAGATTTATCCTTATATGCTATTTTATAAATCATAACTCCATTTTGTGGGTGAGAGTTAGATTTTAAACAGCTGATTAAAACCTCCTCATCTTTAGGATACAAATCATCTTGAGAATCAATTCTTTTTATCACAGGATCACTATATGGATCTTTAAATAGAATCACATCAGAATCAGAAATATTAATAATATCAATGTCTGAGGTTATATCATATAAATTCAATGGGAATGATTTTCCATATAATAATTCTGATAAATTTTCTTCCAGGCTTTCTTCATAATCACTAAATCCAAAAACATTTAGTTTGGTTGTAAGTACGTTAGATGGCTTAAAGAACGTCAGCCCATGTATATGGTCTTGATGTATATGGCTCAATAATATTGTTGCTTTTATTTGTTTTCTTGCAAACAATTCATCAGCTGAAGCAATGTGATTTCGAATTAACTCATCTCCAAGAGAAATAATCCCAGTTCCTGCATCTAAAATTATCAAATGACCGCCTACATTTACCTCAACACAAGAAGTATTTCCACCATATTTTAAAAACCTTGCATTCGGAGTTGGATGAGAACCTCTAACGCCCCTAAACTTTACCGAAAAACCATGTTGAATATCGCTCATACCAACCCTCAATTACAGTTATAACCAGTATAATGATACGTTATTTAAGACTATTTGTCTATAACAACAGTTGTTGTTCTATCAGACTCTTCACCATAATAACTTGAACTTCCCAATGTCATTAACTTGGCTTTTGTTTGTATGTTTTTCAAACCGGTTTCTTTAAATTCAAAGTTAAACACAGCTTTATCTTTTGAATTAGTGACCGTTACAAGCCTAAAGGCATTAGGATAGCTAACTAAGGCAGGCGAAGCAACATGAAGAATATTTCCTTTTTTAACTATCTTGGTAGTATGGTAGTGACCCGCGAAAATTGCTATCGGATTTTTATATTTTGCCAAAACGCAATTAAATTCATCAGCATTCAATATTCTATGATGAGAAGCAGGAAATGGCTCTAACAGGGGAAAGTGAATGAATAAAAGAACGACATCATGCTTGGATTCATTCAACTGAGAATCTAGCCACTTCAACTCTTCTCCTGATATTTTTCCATTTGAAATATAGCCAACATCACTCGCTCCATCCAAAACAATTACCTTAAAACCCTTTTTAGGAGTAAAAGAATAATATAGCTTGTCATATTTATAACAAGGATTATCTTGAGCTAGCATTTCGATCAATTCTTGTTTGGTCAAATGATTTCCGCTTGCAGTATCATGATTCCCTACTGCGTAATACCAAGGATATTTTAATCTGTTCAAAATAGATATTGTTTCTTTAGCAGAATCTACTATTGGCTGATCAATAAGATCACCCGTAACCATCACAAAATTAAGATTTTCAAGGCAGTTAATCTGATTGACAGCGTCTAACAAAAGTTCTTTTGAATGTGAAAGAAGTTTGTATGTAGTATCTAATCTTGTAGTTGAATAATGAACATCTGAAAGTTGTGCAAATCTAACAGTACTTGATTTCGACGGTAAAGAATTAAATATAAAAATAAATACAGCAACCACAAAAGCAACAAAAATATTATTTAAAAAGCCCTTCATTTAATACCTCTAAACATATCTCCTCGATTCAATATTAACATAAATTTTAAGCAGCAGTATAATAATAAGAGTTTAAAGAAAATTCTTTAAAATAAGTTGTATAATTATATAGTTGGAAATTAAATTTGTAATGAGGAATTACAAAAACCGTGAAAGACAAAATATTCTCTACATTTAGGGCATTAAGACATAAAAATTACTCATTATTTTTTATTGGACAATGCATTTCACTAGTTGGAACCTGGATACAACAGATAGCAACAAGCTGGCTTGTTTATAGATTAACAGGCTCTGCGCTTCTAATGGGGTTAATCGTTTTCACAGGTTCAATTCCTTCATTGATTATTTCTCCCTTCGCAGGCGTATTCATAGATAGAATCAACAAATACAAAGGTCTTTTAATAATCCAGACTATATTTATGCTAGAAATATTTATCCTGGCAATGCTGGCACTGTCAGGAAGCATACAAGTTTGGCACATAATAATTTTAAGTATAATTATAGGAATAACAGCAGCAATAGATATGCCATTAAGACAATCATTTGTGGTTCAGCTTGTGGACGACCCCAATGATTTAAGCAACGCCATTTCACTAAATTCATCAATGTTCAATCTTGCCAGACTGATAGGTCCAGCGATTGCTGGAGTCTTGATTGCAGCAGTTGGAGAAGGAGTATGTTTCTTAATTGATTCATTGAGTTATATTGCTGTATTAAGTGCCTTATTTATGATGAAAATAAAATATATTCCTAACCGCAAAACCTCTGACAAAAAACTTTTAGACGAGTTTAAAGAAGGAATAAAATACACTGCAAATTTTCCAATAATAAAGAATTCATTACTATACCTTGCATTAGCCAGCTTTATAGGAATGTCTTATCCTGTACTTATGCCCATATTTGCAAAAGAAGTACTTGGTGGTAATGCACAAACATTGGGGTGGTTAATGAGTGCCTCTGGGTGTGGAGCATTAGTTGGGGCACTTCATTTAGCATCACAAAAGAGAATATCAAGATTCAAAATATTTATATTAATTGCATCCATATTGTTTGGTTTGGCAATGTGTGGACTCACTTTTACACGGAATCTTCATATATCGCTCGTATTTTTGTTCATAATTGGTTTTGGAATGGTCACAATAATGGCTTCTTGCAACACGATAATCCAACACTATGTTGATGAAAGCAAAAGAGGTCGGGTAATGAGTTTATATGCAATGGCGTTTATTGGAACAGCGCCCATTGGAAGTTTGGTTGAGGGGGCTATTGCAGAAAAAATAGGGTTACCTTTAACCTTTATGATAAATGGATTATCAATGTTGATTGCCGCATTAATTTTCAGGAGCAAGCTTGACACATTCAACCCAAAGAATAAAAAACTTTCATTTAATAAATCTATTATTGACGAAAAAGTAACTCCATCGTTTCCTATAGAATAGCTAAGAGCCAAGCACATGACATCATGTTAAATACGGCTCAGAAACGCCTCATTCTGCTGTTGTAGAAGAAGATGTTTCTGAAGAGTCCAAAGGCGTTGAAGAGTTATAAGCATCAGGACTCATACCGTAATAACGATTTTGTCTGTGTGAAGTATTATCAGT
>JAEYQN010000160.1 GCA_023409995.1 Cyanobacteria bacterium OH_CBB_238
GCTTCCAGTACCTGGAGTTGATAGAGAATATTTTTCCAATTGGTTTGCATCACAAACAGGTGACTCATTTAGCTTTTTTGACGCTTTCACTGGCGGGTCATTTTTGAATATGTCTGTTCTTGCTTTAAATATCACACCATATATTACTTCTTCTATTATTATTCAATTGTTAACAATTGCTATACCGAAGTTGGAAGAAATGCAGAAAGATGGTGAAGATGGCAGAAAGAAGCTTGTTTCATTAACTCGTTATGTGACAGTTGCTCTTGCTCTTTTGGAAGCGGGTGCTATGGCAATCGGTTTTGGAAGACAAGGTTTATTACAAACATATGATGCTATCAATGTGATAACTACAATAGCTGCCTTAACTGCGGGTAGTACGTTCTTA
This sequence comes from Cyanobacteria bacterium OH_CBB_238, assembly GCA_023409995.1. GTDB lineage: Bacteria > Cyanobacteriota > Vampirovibrionia > Gastranaerophilales > Gastranaerophilaceae > JAEYQN01. The sequence goes on from JAEYQN010000160.1 coordinate 389, forward strand.
ATGTGGATTGGGGAGAGAATTACAGAAAAGGGAGTTGGAAATGGTATTTCCATCGTCCTTGTTATAAATATCATCTCACGTTTGCCAAATGATCTGCTTGGCTTATATGAGCAATTTATCAAAGGTAGATCAGTTGCAGTCGGCGTTGTTTCAGCAATAATTATTATGGCAATTATGGTTGCTATGGTGGTTATTGTCATTATTCTGAATGGTGGCGTACGTAAGATTCCTGTGCAATATGCACAGAAGGTGCAAGGTAGAAAATTGGTAGGTGGTCAATCAACGAATATACCGTTAAAGATTAACACCGCAGGTGTTATTCCTATCATTTTTGCTTCTTCTATCATGCAATTCCCAATTATTATTGTATCATTGGTAGGTTATAATGCCACTGGAGTTTGGGGTGAAATACTAAAAGGATTGCATTCAGGAAACTGGTGTAAACCAAGTTCACCAGTTTATTCCATTGGTCTATTGGTTTATATAATATTAGTTATATTCTTTGCATATTTCTATACTTCTATTACTTTCAATCCATTGGAAGTCGCAAATAATATGAAAAAGCAAGGAGGCTTTATTCCAGGAATCCGTCCGGGAAAGCCGACAAGTGATTACTTAACAAGAATCTTGAATTATATTATCTTTATTGGAGCAGTAGGTCTTGTTATTGTTGCCATCATTCCATTTTTCTTTAATGGAGTATTCAATGCTTCTGTATCGTTTGGGGGAACAAGCTTAATTATTATTGTGAGCGTCGTACTTGAGACGATCAAACAGATAGAATCTAAGATGTTAGTCCGTAACTATAAAGGATTTTTGACCGATTAAGCGATATGAAATAGACAGATACATTAAGTTTTGGGACAGACACTCTTTCTGTCCCAAGACATGTTGCGTTTAAGAGGAAAATTGAGACAACGGAAGATTTGATTATTACGTATGCATGCAAAAGGCATACAGGAGGTTAGATATGAAAATTATTATGTTAGGAGCTCCGGGCGCTGGCAAGGGAACACAAGCAAAGTTGATCGCGGACAGATATGGTGTTCCGCATATTTCGACAGGTGATATTTTTAGAGCAAATATTAAGAACGGGACTGAACTTGGTATAGAAGCTAAGAGATATATGGATCAGGGACTTTTGGTTCCGGATGAATTGACAGTTAAGATCTTACTCGACAGAGTAGCCAATGAGGATTGTTCAACAGGTTATGTATTAGATGGATTTCCTAGAACAATTCCGCAGGCAGAAGTATTAGAGAAAGCTTTAGCTGAACGAAATGATCAGATCGACTATGCAATTAATGTTGATGTTCCAGACGAAAATATTATTCATAGAATGTCAGGCAGACGTGCTTGTTTAGCATGTGGTGCTACGTATCATATTAAACATATTCCACCTAAAAAAGAAGGAATATGTGATAGATGTGGAAAAGAGTTAATTTTAAGAGATGATGACAAACCGGAAACCGTTAAGAATCGTCTTGATGTATATCATGAGCAGACACAACCGTTAATTGATTTCTATACAAATAAGGGAATTTTAAGGACTGTTTATGGAACGGTAGATATGAAAGATGTTTTTGCAGGTATTGTAAACATCTTAGGAGAGTAGATAGAATGGCTGTATCAATTAAATCTGCCAAAGAAATAGAACTTATGCGGGAGTCTTGCAGATTGCTGGCACAAGTTCATGATGAATTAGGCAAAGCTATTAGACCTGGAATGTCGACAAAGGACATCGATATTATGGGTGACAAATTGATTCGAAGTTTTGGATGTATTCCAAATTTCTTACATTATAATGGATATCCGGCGTCCATCTGTGTATCTGTAAATGATGAAGTGGTTCATGGAATTCCGAATCATCGTCATATTTTGCAGGAAGGCGACATCGTAAGTCTTGATGCGGGGCTTATCTATAAAGGATATCACTCCGATGCGGCCAGAACACATGCTGTGGGAAAGATTAGTCCGGAAGCGCAAAAATTAATAGATGTTACAAAACAAAGCTTCTTTGAAGGGATTAAAATGGCAAGATCTGGGAATCACTTATATGATATTTCCAATGCTATTGATGCATATGTAACACCATTTGGATTTGGAATCGTGAGGGATTTAGTGGGTCATGGGATTGGAACAAGTCTTCATGAAGAACCACAGATTCCGAACTTTGCACAAAGAAAAAAAGGAATGCTCTTGCGACCTGGCATGACACTTGCGATAGAACCTATGATCAACTTGGGAAGATGCGATGTGGAGTGGCTTGATGATGATTGGACTGTTGTAACGGAGGACGGTTCTTTATCTGCTCATTATGAAAACACTATTCTTATAACAGATGGTGAACCAGAAATACTTACCTTAGTATAAAATGGAGGTAATCAGCATGATTGGAATGTTCGCTGTTTCAAAAGCCGGACATGATAAGAA
>JAEYQN010000195.1 GCA_023409995.1 Cyanobacteria bacterium OH_CBB_238
TTGTATCCCCACTACTATCCTCTGGTGTTACTATTACTAATCTGCTTCCCTTTGATGAATCAGGTGCTGATGTGTTTCCTATTATCGCACTCTGTGAATTTGATGCTCCATAATATACATCTGAATTAGCTCCAACTCCATTACTTACATAATGCCATATCGCATCACTTGTCTTACTCTTTTTAGATACCACCGGTAACACCGCTGCCAATATCAGACTCACTATCATTAACGTTATCAACGCTTCTGCTATTGAAAATCCTTTTTCTTCTCTATACATACTTCTCTTTCACATATTCACTATTTAGCCACTTTTACCACACTCTTCTTGCTTAATTTGCAAAAATGACTCCATGACTATGTTTCGCATGATACACAAGCCGTAAAGTCATGTAAACATAGTATTTACGCCATAACGCACATGACTATCCCATGTGTCAGTAGCAACACAACAAATCAATACCCAAACCGCCGTATCCCATGTGCCGTCATGGATTCCATGGTTCAAAACCCCAAAAACATGATGAACACATGCATACGCATGTATTCACTTCTGAATACTATTATCTCTATTAGCTCACAGCCTATTATATTTATTCGAAATATCATAATATTTCTTAAAATTATAAAGAGTGCTAATTAAATCAGTAGCACTCTTTCTTAGAAATGTTTATTTTATATGACATTCAATTTACAAGACAGTTTATAATCACAATATTTACAAGATTTTTCAGATTGTTTATCATAATCAGTTGGATCAAAGTTAAGGTTATTAATTGATTCCATAACATCGATGATTTGTGCTTTTATATTTTCGTTGTCCTCTTTTGTAAGACAGATCTCAATGTTTTTCTCCGGCTCTTCAACAAATATTAATCCGACCTTCTCAACCTTTTCTTCTTTATATTTTTCTTCGATAGCAACTTTGTAGAATCTCAATTGATTATAGTAGTGTTCATATTCTTTGCCCTCTGCAATGCTAGAAAGAGATCTTGCGCTACCTGTTTTGTAATCAAATAAAGCGAAAGAACCATCTTCATTTTTCTCTATTCTATCTATAAAACCTTTTATGGGGTAGTCTTGAATTTTAACATCGTCAAATCTTGCTTCAATTGCATAAATGTTTTTTATAGGTGTAGATATAAAGTGATGATAGTACTTTTCAATACAGTCATTGCCTCGTTTGTAAAATTCAAGATATTTTTCTTCTGTCTCAAAGCTATATAGAGCCAATTTTTTGCTAAAGGTCTCAATCATAGATTCTTTTAGAGGATAAGAATTCTTTTCAATTGTATATTTAAGAGCCCACTCTAGTGTTTTATGGATTGCATTTCCAAAATTCATTGTTTGTGAGTCTTTGTCCAAAACAGGTATTTGGTAGACTTCTTCATACAGAAATTTGCGTGGACAGCTTTTATAAACATTAAAAGAGTGAGCGCTGAGTTTGAAATCTTTTAGTCTTGCTTTTAGCTCTTTTTCAAAAGCTAAGTGTGAATTAAATTTTTCAGTTATAAATGTTTTTGAAAGCTCAGAAAAGTAATCAAACTCACCAGCTGGGTAATTTATTACGTCAACTATATCATCTATGCCTCCAAGTTCTGAAAGGTAGGATGTTAATGCGTATGTTTTGGAATCAATTGTATTAGAGTAGCTTAACTCTAATGAGTGTTTTGCTCTGGTTATACCTACAAATAGAAGCTTTAGCTGTTCAGCTTTTTTGATTATATCTTCATCATCTACGATATCAGCTTGCAAAGGCAATTCAAGTCTATTCGTGGAACGTTTCTTTTCCCACAATGTAGTAACTAGTGAAGGCATAAATACATATTCAAATTCCCTTCCTTTTGAGCCGTGGAGTGTAGAAAGTTGGATAGCATTTTTTATATGGGAATCTTTGTCTATATCAATTTTTATGTTTTCATTTAGTGCCGTATCTAAGTGTTCTATAAAATCACTTAGTGATGCAGTTTTATGCAATCTATTGTATGAATTTGCTTCATCATATATTCTTTTTATTGCAAGAACACTCTCTGCAATATCAGACTCAGAACTGGTGTAGTAAGCAAGTATTCCTGTTCTATTAGCAACTTCAATTACTAAACTTGCAATTGATCTGTGATACTTTAATTTTTTTAGTTCTTCATAAGTTTGTATAAATAAATCAATTTTTTCTTTATCTTTCCATCCATATTCCTTATTTTCATTTATGAGAGTTATGAAATCTTTTTTTATAGGTCTATTTGATTCGAGAAGATAGTTATAATCTTCTAAGTCAATTTCAAATGGCTTCGCAAGAAGTAATGAAAATAATTTATCGATTGCTCTCACGTGGTTGTCTAAAATTTTCAAATAAGAGTAAATTAATATAGAAGGTTTTATCTCAAATATACTTTTTGTGTTTTTTATTTGAAAAGGTATATTTTTTGATTCAAGTAATCTGGCAAAGTCGCTTAGCTGCTTATGTTCTCTTGCTAAAATTGCTATTTGTGAAAGATCATATGAATTATCTTCTAGCTTAGGTAAGCATTGAGAAGAAATGATTTTTTCTATATTTTCAACTATTTTGTTGTTTTCTTGAATTTTATCAACGTATGAAACAAGTTTTATTTTTCTATCTTTTTCAATAATTTTTGGGTTTTTGGCGCACAAAATTTTAGAAATGTTGTGCTTAGAGAATTTTGGGTTATTTTCTAATCTTGTTAAATCTTGAGAAATTACTTTATAGCTTAAATCTAAAATGGACTGTGTAGATCGATTGTTTTCATTTAAGCAAATTACTTTAGTTTTTGGGTATTTTTCTAAAAATCCTTCAAGGTTATCAGCTTTTGCTCCTTGAAATCCAAAAATAATCTGATCATCGTCCCCAACAACAAATATGTTTTCTGTTTTTGCTCCTTGAGCAATTAAGTCTATAAGTCTATTTTGTAAAAGATTTGTATCTTGATATTCATCTACAAATAAATATTGATAGTCTTTAGATACTTTTTGTAGGAATTCAAAATCATTTTCGAATGCCTCTACTACAAAATTCACCATATCGTTGAAGTCAATAAAATTCTGTTGTGACATTTTAGTTGAATATAGTTCAAATATGTCCCAAACTTCCTTTGCTTTTTCAATTCTTTTGACCATAGGCTCATATTTTTGAGACATGAATGTTTTTAGTGCTTTATTATTCTGTTCGCGCTCTTGTTTTTCTATTTCTAATTCTTCCATCTTTTTGCACCAAGCAGGATGTGTTTTCATATTGGAGAAGAATTGTTCTTTTGTTAATCTGTTTTTCTTTATTTCATCTATTGTTCTTATTAATTCATTTAAATAAAAATATTTATTATTCCATTTATCAACCAAAAAATTTGGAGAAAATTCATCTAAACATTCTTTCATAAGAGTGTTTTTGGTAATATCATCTATTAAATTAACATCATCAACCAATTCAAATTTAGATGGATATTGACGAATAATGTTATTACAAAAAGAGTGATAGGTGTTTATTTCAACACCGGATGCTATTTTTCCTACTTGCGAAACAAGCCTTTCTTTCATTTCGCTTGCAGCTGGATCCGAAAATGTTAGACAAAGAATGTTTGTAGGCAATATTTCCCTGTCTTGAAGCATTGATTTGATTCTCTGAATCAGGGTAAATGTTTTTCCTGTACCAGGACCTGCAAGAACCATTATTGTTCCATTTATATTTTCAATACATTCTTTTTGTTTTTCATTAGGTTCAATTTTTACAACTTGAAGATCCAACTCAACACTCCTTATGTTTGCTTATATTAAGTGTAATTTAATTTTTAGCATCAATCAAGTTTATAAATTTGGATATTTTTTGTGTATAAATTTGTTTCAAATATATATATTTTGCGTTGACACTATTTAAAAGCAGGAATAGACTTTATTTATAAGTAAGAATTGGAGATAATTATGAGAATTATACCTGTAACGCAATTAAAATTGGCTAAAACAGGCATCATACATAGCGTAGGAGAAGGCTATAAAGATGTAGCTAATTTAACAAAAAAAGAAAAAGAAGTCAGCGCAGTCATAACTCGTCTTAGAGAAGTTGGATTTGTGCCCGGGCAAAAAGTTACTGTTAAAAATAAATATGGTGATGTTTACTCTATTTCGTCAAATAGTGATAACCCTTTTGCTATGAGAAAAACAATTGCTGATAATATCCTAATAGAGGCTGATGATGCTGATATATTAGAGACTCAAGCTAAAAAAAATAAAACTTTTGTTGGTATAAAAGCATTTTTTGAAAAATTATTAAAAAAATAAAATTGACTATAATTATACTTTCATTATAAACAAAGTATGATTTTTAATTTATTTAAAACTATTAAAGAGTGTCAGCATACAAAAGTTAGCCCAGATGAAGAAGGCACATATTGTCCAGACTGTGGCAATTATGTTGTGAGCAAATGGTTTTTGACCAGATGTAAATGTTGCAATATAAAAAGAATAAGTTATTCTCGTTTTAATAAAATAAAACCTATTGAAAAATTCTGTCCTAATTGCGGTTCTCAGGAATATGTATTAGAAGAGTTAGATAAAATTAATTTTATAAATATTAATTTTGCTGTTCTTAAGAAAATTATTGTTGAGAATGTTAGTGTTTTTGCAAAAAGTCAGCTATGGGTTGACGAAAGAGAAAATTCAGAACAAAAGTTGCTTTCTTCTGCTTTGCAATAAAAAAAGCGGCTTTATAGCCGCATAAATCAGTAAATCTCAACCCACTCTGATAATTATAAATTTTCGTCTTCATATCCTGGTGATCTAACTGGCAAATTTTGATAGCCTGGATTTGAAAATACAGCTTTTCTAAGGTATTTATCTGTATAATTTCCCTTCTCAAATAACTGCTTTAAAGTATTTTCTCTAAACACAAGAGGATGATTCTTATTCGCTACTTCTGGATTTTTATCAACCAGTTGTGACCACACAGCAGCTTCTAAAGTCCAAGCGTAAGTTTCTTCATTTAGCGAATCTAATTCATCTTGATGCAGGGCCTCGTGTGATAATAGTGCAGCAAGTGCTGCTGGTGGTGCATCATAGTGCTTTTGGTTTATATAAATCGTTAGTTTTCCTGATCTTTTCCAACCTAACGCATCAAAGTTTGCATAATTTTGGTTTAGCTGTCCTAGATCTTTGAATTCAACTTTCATCTTTTTAGCTGTGAGATTATCACCTAAAATGGCGTTTCTTGAAAATTCACCAATAGTGCCTTTCATAAGCTCTAAAGCTTCCATTACTCTTGGCTCTCTTGTTATTTCTTTGTACTGTTTTGTCAATTGAGTGTAATCATATTTTGATGCTCTGTCATTGTAAATACTTGCTTGCATTTTTACTGGGGGTTTAATATTCGGGGCATCTATGGGTTTCGCATTGCCTGCAGAAAATGATACAAATCCCACTAATAGCGCTAATGCTAACTTCTTTTTTAAATCCATATTTCTCTTCCTAAATTTAGGTCACACCCCGCACAACAAGTTTCTCAACAGTAATGCAACCAAATCACATAAATATATTATTGCTTATTTTATTTTTAAGGACAAATTTTATAAGATCAAGCTATAGAAAAATTCCTTCTAAGTTGGAGTTTTCTAGGGGTTTACTTTGCTTAATATTTAAAATAAAACAAAATGAAACAAAAATAAAAAAAACAATTGTATTCTCTTAAAATTTAATATATTCTTTTTATAACCCTTTTGGAAACTTATTTTCCGATTAGAATCAATGTTTTAATACAATGTAGGTAGGGTTGTTATATAGTGAGAGAGAACGCATATGGATCAGGGTTTTAATGAAGAAATATACACTATAAATTTAAGCTACGTAAAAACAGCATCTGAAATAGTGTATGACTTAAGTACTATTTTGGACGGAGAAGAAGCTCGTAGGAAGAGGATTCTTTTAAAGCTGGGCAATATTGATTTGAATAAGTCCCAATTGTTGAGTATAGAGTCTCTTATTAGTAGTATTAATTCTAAATTGTGTTATATAGATACGACTTCTGAAGTAACAAAAGAAGCAGCGTCTTCTATTGGCATAATAATCGAAAATGCCGCTTCTAAAAAAATGGAAGAACCCGAAAAAACTTACAAATCAGTTCAAGAATTTGGATTTGAAAATCTGGCTAATTTTTCTAATCAAGTTGAAGAAAAAATAACAGATAATAATGAAGAACTGCAAGACTTTGAACCTAATGAATATCTTAAACAATATGAAAATGAATACGAAGATCTGGAAAAAGACATTGTTATTCCTTCAACACCAAGAGTTTATGAAAAATTGGATATAATTTTAGAAGAAATTAAAGAATCGGCTGAAGAAATTGAAGAGCAAGAAAAAGCTACAAATGATGATGCGGATCAAGAGTTGAAGAATTCGGTTGAAAAAATATCAGAAGACGAAAATCTAACTAAAATAGCTGATGTTGAACAATTTGAAGAACTCGATACTATCTATGATGCTGAAAAAAAACTTGATATAGTTTTTGATTCTATTAAAGATAATCAAAATGACATAGCTGATAAAATTGATAATCCTTCAGTGGCAGATCAATCATATACTGATGAAGATATTCAAATCGATGTATTGCCGACAAAGTATATAAAACAAACAATCAGATCAGGACAGATAATAAAATTTGATGGGAATATTGTCATTATTGGAGATTGCCATCCAGGTTGCGAAATTATAGCAGCTGGAGACATAACGGTGTGGGGTGTTCTTGGTGGAATTGCTCATGCCGGTTCTAAAGGTAATGAAAAAGCAAAAATTCGTGCATTAAAGATGAATGCAATTCAATTAAGAATATCAAATTGCTATGCAAGAAGACCAGACTATTTGCACTCAATTTTTGTAGATAAAACAAACACATTCACGCCAGAGGAGGCAAGAATTGTTAATGGCGAGATTATTGTATTTAAAATAAATGATTAAAGGAGTGGACATAAATGAGCGGTAGAGTAATTGTAATCACTTCCGGAAAAGGTGGAGTAGGAAAAACCACTACCAGTGCAAACATTGGTACAGCTTTAGCAAAATCCGGATCTTCTGTTGTGTTAATAGATACAGATATTGGACTTAGAAATCTTGACTTACTATTGGGTTTAGAAAACAGAATAGTATATACTTTAGTTGACGTAGTTGAAGAGCGTTGCAAACTAAAACAAGCATTGGTTAAGGACAAGAGAAACCCCAATCTTTGCCTAATTGCTGCTGCTCAAACACGTGACAAGTCTGCGGTAACTCCAGATCAACTAAAAGAAATAACAGAAGAATTGCGTAAAGAATTTGATTTTGTATTAGTAGATTGTCCTGCGGGTATTGAGCACGGTTTCCAAACGGCTGTTGCTGGCGCATCTGAGGCAATAGTTGTAACAACTCCTGAGATGTCTGCAGTAAGAGATGCTGACAGAATAATTGGTTTGTTAGAAGCTAAAGAAGAAATAGAATCATACAAGTTATTATTAAATAGGGTCAGACCAAATTTAATTAAATCTAATGACATGATGAGTGTGGATGATGTGGTTGATATATTATCTTGTTCTTTGATTGGTATTATTCCTGAGGATACTGGTATAATAACTTCTACAAATAAAGGTGAACCTATAGTCAATGATGAAAAATCATTAGCTGGAAAAGCTTATCTTAATGTAGCTAAAAGAATTCAAGGAGAAGAAGTTCCTTTTCTTGATATCGATGAACCAATTGGATTAATTGCCAAATTTAAAAAGTTCTTTGCAGGATTGAAGGGTTAGGGAGAAAGCACAATGAAAGAAATTTTAGCAGAATTTTACAGCAAGGTTATGTGCTTTTTTCAAGCAGAAAAAGCTGATAATAGTAAAGAAACAGCCACAAATAGGCTAAAGCTAGTTTTAATGCATGATAGAACAAAGCTTGACCCTCTAACATTGGAAAAAATGCGCTCTGAACTGGTAAACGTCATCTCTAAGTATGTGGTTATTGACAAAGAATTACTAGAACTGAATCTTGAGGGAGAAGGAGATTCTGTCGCCTTAATGCTTAATATTCCAGTAATTAGGGCTAAAACAGAGGAAGAGCTGATATTAGAAGCTGAAGAAACTATTGATGAAACTGAAGATGAAAACATCGAGGATTCAGATGAATCTGAAGTAGCTAATGATGAACAATTAGGTTGTGATTCAACTGACAACGAAGTAGAGATTATTGTTTCTGATGAAGAAGTTTGTACTGAAGATGAGGCTATTACCGTTGCTGAGGAAGAAACAGAGTTAGAGGTTGCAATTGACTCAGAAAATTCTCAATTGGCTTCAGCGACTGAAACTCAACTAAAAAAGAAGAAAAAATAATTAATTATATAGAATAAAGAGGGGAGCATGGTTGCTCTCTTCTTTTATAAAATGTTAGTACTTGAAAAATAATTTTGCTTGTGAGATTATAGAAAAGTAAGATATATTAACGCGGAGTGGAGCAGTCTGGTAGCTCGTCGGG
>JAEYQN010000039.1 GCA_023409995.1 Cyanobacteria bacterium OH_CBB_238
CATATTTATCCAAAAAAGCAAGAAAAATGTTGGATGAAGCGGGATTTAAAAATGCGATTATCTCTGCCTCCAATGATTTAGATGAATATTTAATTGACAGCTTAAAGGTGCAGGGGGCTGCCATCACTTCCTGGGGCGTTGGTACGAATCTGATCACTTCTAAAGATTGGCCCGCATTTGGAGGGGTATATAAGTTATCCGCCGTCATGAATGATGACGATGTGTTCATACCGAAAATAAAATTGTCTGAGAATACGGAAAAGATAACCAACCCGGGGAATAAGAAAATCTATCGTGTTTATGAAAAAGATTCTGGTAAAATAAAGGCTGATCTCATTTGCCTGAATAATGAGATATTTGATGAAAAGGATCCCCTGCTTCTATTTGATCCAATTGAACCTTGGAAGAAGACGAAATTAAAAGCGGAGAGCTATACCTTAAGGGAAATCATGGTTCCCATTTTTATCGATGGTAATTGTGTATACAAATCACCAAAAGTTATGGATATCCGCGCATACTGTCAGCAGGAATTAAATACTCTATGGGATGAAACAAGGCGTCTTGTAAATCCTCATAATGTATATGTTGACTTATCAGTAAAATTATATCAGATTAAAATTGATCTACTAGATCGTATGAGCAACGTAGAACAAGCCTAGGTCCATGACCCAGGCTTGTTTCTTTCATTCCTTTGTTTTTAAATAACTGCGTGTGATCACACCGCACTTTCCATCTACCGTGATCTTGCAGGATTGTTGAAATGCTCTAAGGGCTGCATCTGTTATTTTTCCGAAATTTCCATCCACCAAGACGGCCTTGTGCATTTTGTCTCCAAAGGAAAAGGAGGTATTAAATCCAGCCTCCCTTAGTTCCCATTGCAACCATTTTACATCATTCCCTGTGCTTTCTCTTTGAAGCAACCTGGTCGGTTCTGAATACGGGTTTATTCCCTTCCAGGTGGAAGCAGAAACGAGATTATCCGTATAAGAATAATCGATATCAGGAAAGGTAAGTCCATAAACCCAGCTGGTTACACTAATTGGAGATTTTATGGTTCCATACTGCAATCCTTTTGCCTCTGCTACCTCTCCATTTCCAAGATAGATACCAACATGACCAGATTTCCACAACACTGTTCCGACTGCAAAACTTTTCCATTTTATAATAGGAAGTCTTGTATATGCAGTTGTATAGAGTTGATAGGAGCCCAGATTCTTCCCCCGATATCCATAGATCAGCCCGCTGCAATCGACATTTACTTTGCCAATCTGATTTTTAGCTCTGGTCTTTGCAATATAGGAGGATGTTACGATAGTAGGATATAATTTGTGCATGACTTTTACTTTATTTTCTGTCAGTACTCCCTCCTGTATTTTAGCTCCGTAAAAATAAGGAGTGCCAATTTTTGATTTTCCAAATTCGGCAAGTCCCTTCCCTGTCAAACTCATGATTCCACTTCCTCACTCTCATTCATTTGCAAAAACTGCGATTCTTGTACTTTTTGATATTGCGTTCCAAAGTAAAATGCTATGACCATAGAAAATATAGTCATAAATTTATCCTCATCTATCACTCCGCAGATCGATAAATATGAAAATACAACAGTTAATACAAGTGTTACGATTGATTTCACTTTTAATAGTTTAATAATAGCTGCTTTCATAGGTGTCCCTCACTTTCATAGATATCTTTCGCATGTCCATTCATGCTATCGAAATCCAACTTTTCTCTTACTAATGGTATCCTTGCTTCTTTATCCGTTATTGTTTCTGCCTTATTTCTTAAGCTTATCCTTAGTAAAAGTATATGTCGTTGTTGACAATATGTTCTATATTTTGCGTTGAAACCTATTTTTATCACATAATATGCCTCCTTTTTTATACCTTTTGAATTAATAAAATAATTTTGTAATGAATGCTGTAATAATTCCACCTATCAGTGTACTCACTATGACCATGACTGCTGCATTCCAACGTCCAGCCGGAACATTACTGATTCCTTCCACTTTTGCAGTCAGACTGTTTATACTTTGAATGATTACACTATAACGTTCTTCTGTCACAGCCGTGCTGATGCTTAGATTTTCAAACTTATCATAAAATTCTTTGTGCTGTTTTGTATTTCTTACGCTGTCTTCCATTAATTGACCGATCTGCGCTATATAAGGACATATTTCACATGACTGCTTTTCACTTCCCATTATGATTCTCCCTTCTGGACCCTTTGATTTGATAAGGCACTATGCAGATGCATAGTGCTTTCTATTTTTTATTTACACGGAAGATATTCAGTTTTTATTTGACATTTGACTGAAAATATTCTATTATATGTCTGTATATTGTTGTTTGCCCAATAACAGAATATCAGCAGATCTCAGATATTACTGAATTATTTCCGTGCTATAGTTAGTATTATACTGATTATTTTCAGTTTGTCAATAGTTTTGCTGAATTATTTCTGTAATTATTTAGGAGGAGCATATGAACCTATTAGACAGAGTAAAACTATTATGTAAAAATCGGGGTATTTCACAGGGGAGAATGGAAAAAGAGATGGGGATAAGCAATGGGGCTTCCTCTAAATGGAAAATAAGTTCACCAAGCATGGAAATTCTCCAGAAATTATCCGATTACTTCGAGGTAAGTGTTGAATATCTCATGACAGGAAAAGAGAATGAGAGTAAGTACTATCTCAACGATGAAACTGCTCAAATAGCACAAGAGATATTTGAAAATCAAGATATGAAAACACTCTTTGATATGTCTCGCAAAATGACACCGGAGAGACTAAAGGCTCATATTGAATTCATGAAAAAATTGCATGATTCAGAATTATAATTTTATTATTTAATTTTATGTAAGGGGATGAATAACAACCAAAAGTACCTTTTATTGTACAGGCCATTTGTTATAATTTAAGACATAAAGGGGATGACTAAATGGATAGAATATTTACACAAGTAATCGATATGGACACTGCTATTGCAGAACATGTAGTTAAGAACAAGGATGATACCTATACTATTTTCTTGAATGCCAGGTTATCTTGGGAAAGAATCCTTTTGGGATATCATCATGCTGTACAGCATATCATGAATGGAGATTTTGAGAATGGATCTGGTAAGGTGAATATCATAGAACTTAAAGCCCATAACCTTTGATAGCGGCAAGTGAATTATCCATAAGAAAACCTGCGCTACTACGTACAAACGTGTCTTCCATGGATAACCAATCGCTGCTATTGTTATAGGCGATAAACTCACAACGTTAATGTGATGTTACTCGGATTGATACTACAGACTTTTGATGATATACAAATAAGTCGCTTCCTTCACATTTACTTCAATTTCTTTCATGATTCGATAACCATTTATCGGTACAAGCTTTTTCACATATTCTTTATTATGAGAATATAGGATGATTGTTCCACTCTTTTCCAGATGCTCTTTAGATTTTACGAAAAATTGCTGATAGCAATCAAAAATTTCTGCTTCTGTTTTGTGTCCGATTGCAAAAGGCATGTTGGTAAAAATCTCATCAAATAAATAATCATGTGTAAAATCAAAATAATTTTTATTGATATAGTGAATGATTTGTCCCGCCGCTTCTGTATTTATTCTTGCTTTTTCTATGGCTTCCGGCATGTAATCAATGCCATAAGAGGTATTCGCTGGTATCTGCTTCTGTCTTTCTATCAGCATAGTTC
>JAEYQN010000052.1 GCA_023409995.1 Cyanobacteria bacterium OH_CBB_238
ACCAACACCCGGTTCTCCTACTAGGCATGGATTGTTCTTCGTTCTTCTGCTAAGGATTTGAATGACTCTTTGAATCTCTTCATTCCTTCCAATGACAGGATCCAACTTACCATCTTTTGCCTGTACGGTAAGATCGCGGCTATATTGATCCAGGGTAAGTGTTCCTTCTTTCTTTTTTTTCTTTCCCTGTTTTGAGCTCAGATCATCTTTATATAACATACCATCTTCACCCATCGCTATCAAAATATCAATGTAAATCTTTTGTACCGAAATGCTCATGGTATTCAAAAGCCTTACCGCTACATTTTCACCCTCTTTTAAAAGAGATAGCAGGATATGCTCCGTACCTGTGAGCTCCGAATGAAAACGCTCTGCCTGTCTATGACTGTCCTCCAGTACTTTACGTGCACGAGGTGAATATCCATCCTGCTCCTCTAATACAATAGCATTTCCGGGAGCAATAAGATCTTTAATCATATCCAACATCTGCTTTTCATCCACGCCATTATCTAATAGCACTTTTGCTGCTACACCAGTATTTTCCTTTAATAAGCCTAACAGAATATGTTCTGTTCCAATATAGTTCTGTCTTAGATTTTTTGCCATCTTAGTAGCAAGATGTAATGCTGTCTTTGCCTTGTCTGTATATTGTGACTGCATTATTCGAGTCCTCCATAATCTTCATATATTTCTTCTATAAGAGCATGCACTTCTTCTTTGGAAATATTCTTACAACTTCCTTTTGCCAATACTACTCTTAAATCTCTTTTCATTTCTTCAAGTGCCTGCAATTTATCTATGTCAATTGCAATCACAGCGCCTCTGCGTCGATCAACTTTCACAAATCCCTCTTGCTTCAATACTGTATATGCTTTATTTACTGTATGCATATTAATGCCAATGCTGTCTGCTAATTGTCTAACGGATGGCAATGCATCTCCCTCTTTAAATCTGCATGTCGCAATTCCTATAATAATCTGATCGTGAAGCTGTATATATAGCGCTTCTTCACTATTAAAATCAATTTCTATAATCATAATTAATCACGCCTCCGCTTCTGTTATATTCAATATATCACAACTAGCATTTTATTCAATCAATTTTATTTAACTTTTATAAAATTTTTATATGCAAAAAATCCTTATCATGCAATCACAAAATAAGGATTTTACTTCTTTCATTTTAATACTTATATTCAGACAATATAACTTCTGGTTTATAAGCAGCCACTGCTTCGATTTTTTCCCAGTTCGTTACCAGTTCTAATAAAACATCAATAAGAGCTGTTTCTTTTAAATGCGCATAATTTCTGTAATAATTAAAAGATTCTTTTCTTCCATTTGATATTAATACATAATCTGCCAGATCTGAAACGGGAGATTGTCTGTATCCAGTAATTGCTATCATCTTTAAGCCTTTTTCTTTGGCCAGCTCCATCCCCTGTATTACTTGTCTGGACCCGCCGGATTGAGAGATGGCTATTATGATATCTCCCTTATCAGCCAAATTCACATGATTTAAAAAGTACTCGGGCGAAATATCATAGGTACATTTCACTCCCAGCCTTCCTAATCGGAATCCCATATAAAGCGCCAGTGGAGTAGTATTTCCCACTGCTAAAATATGTGCTTGTTTGCAAGTCTTAATTAAATTCGCACAAGCCTGCATATCTTCCTCATTCAAATTTTCTCCTATTGCAGTTAAAGAATTTACATAATCATGAAAAATTTTCAAAACGTGATTGGGTTTATCTTGTTGCTCCTCAATCTCATCTGACTCATCTCTTCCGACATCTTTCGCCAGCATCAACCGAAATTGATAATAGCCTTTATAACCTAAATGGTGACACATACGTACAACAGTTGCATCGCTCACACCGCTTGCTTTTGCTAATTCAGATACATTGGCATCCACTGCATCCTGTGGGTGATCTAAAATATAGTCTGCCACTTTCTTTTCCGCCGAAAAAA
This sequence comes from Cyanobacteria bacterium OH_CBB_238, assembly GCA_023409995.1. GTDB lineage: Bacteria > Cyanobacteriota > Vampirovibrionia > Gastranaerophilales > Gastranaerophilaceae > JAEYQN01. The sequence goes on from JAEYQN010000052.1 coordinate 1,971, forward strand.
TCTTTTCATAATTGTCTTTGATTACATCTAATACAGGTCTGTCTAACATTATGTACCTCCCCTCTATTGTCTATATTGCCTTATTCTAGCAACTTTATCAAGCTTTTTATGTAAAAATATGGTTGTACTTAATTATTCTTTTATTCTATTAATGCATGGAAATGCCCCATAAAATTATAATTTCATTTTACGGGGCCAATGTCAGAATTTTTGTTTAGGTCTGTATGTTAATTAATAGAGAGTGGCTTTTCCATCAGCCTTGAAAAGCTGGATTTTTTGATATGCAACTTCTTTCATTGCTTCTATACAAGATGGCTCAATCATATTTGGTTCTCTAAGACTATCATCTTTCAGAACTTCTCTCATCTTAACATAATATGCTGCTTTTATGTCACTGGAGATATTAATCTTATTAACTCCTAATGTTACAGACTCCCCAATTTCTTTATCTGGGTTATTCGATCCTCCGTGCAGAACTAATGGGATAGATACTTTTGACTTGATTTCTTTTAGTAAATCTAGTCTTAATTCCGGTTTCATTCCTGCTGGATATAGTCC
>JAEYQN010000202.1 GCA_023409995.1 Cyanobacteria bacterium OH_CBB_238
ATTTATTACTGTTCTATATTCAGTTATATTTAGTTTTTTTGTTATTTCTTTTATTGAAAATAACAAACTACCTAATAAATTTTTATCTTCAACAGCATTTAATGACGCATAGTGTTTTTTTGTAATAACCAATATATGGGTTGGTGCTTGTGGATTTATATCATTAAAAGCCACAATATCTTCAGATTCATAAATAATGTTTGATGGTATTTCTTTGTTTGCTATTTTACAAAAAAGGCAATCTGTCATATATTTCTCTTTTCTTTTTTATAATAATATAACATTTATTCTGAGTTTACAAAAAATAACCCTAAATGTTATAATAGATTTATTCAAATGCCAGTTAATCCTTAGGAATTGTTCCTTTATAAACGAAAGGAACTAAAATGGGAAAAACATCAAAAAATACTACAACAGCAACTCCATCTAATTCATCAAGTGTTATTAGTGTTAATGGGACTCCACTAGTTACAACAAAAACTGATGGCGGCTCTATTTCATCTAATTATAATTTTTCAGATGCCGAAAAAGCAACTAATGATTATGTTCAAAATGCTCTTTTATCGGGGATTGCTAGTATTAATACTTTTTTGCCTGAAACGATTAATAATATAAATTCGCAAATTGATGCATATACGCAAAGCGGTATAGATACAATTAATGATACATATACTCCAATGATAAAATCTCTTGAAGAAGATGTTGCTTCGAGATTTGGTAATCTTGATAATTCAATTTTTTTAGACAGCTTGGGTGGTTTGGAGTCTAAAAGGTCCGATGCTATGAGTGATTTAGCTCAGGGAATTTTGTCCAAAAAAAGTGAGTTAATTGATGATGAATTAAATAGACAATATTCTTATTTAAATTTTTTAACTGATTATAAAGATCAAACCTTCTCTAATATGATAACAGCCCTGGAATTAGGTAAATCTAGTTTATCATTAAATAATGACTACCAAAGCGATGTTTATAATTATTCAAATGCTTCTAATTCTTCAAATAAAATTACAAGCAGTCAATTAAATAATTTATATAGCTATTTATCAGGATTAGGTAGTAGTTTGTTGTAATTTTTGTAATTGAACAAATGGCCGTTAATTTTTTTAGCGGCTATTTGTTTTTTCTTGTTTATTATGACTTTTAATTATATTATTTAGTAATGGTTATGATATATGAACAAGATACTATTGCGGCTATTGCAACACCACTAGGAGTTGGTGGTGTTGGTATTGTTAGGGTTTCTGGAAGCTCTTCTTTTGATATAGTTCAAAAAATATTTTCAAATAAAAAATTAGTAGCAGGAAAGATTTTTCATGGTTGGATAAATGATCAGTCAAAACTAGTAGATGAAGTAATTGTTCTTCCATTTAAAGCTCCCAACAGCTTTACAGGTGATGATGTTGTAGAGATACAATGTCATGGAGGAGTAAATGTAATTAAGAAAATTTTAGAAGTAGTTATTGCTTCTGGAGCTAGACTTGCTCAGAGAGGTGAGTTTACAAAACGAGCTTTTTTAAATCACAAAATGGATTTATCACAAGCAGAAGCCGTTTTGGATTTGATTAACGCAAAAACAGTTAATTTTGCTATGAAAAGCGCAAATAACCTTTCTGGTAAACTTTCAGTAGAAACAAAAAACATAAAAGATGAGTTGTTTAATTTATATTCTCAAATAATAGCGGCTGTCGATTTTCCAGAGGATGTGAAAGAACCCGAGTATACCTACATACAAAATAAAGTAAATGAGTGTTCTGAAAAAATATCAAAAATACTTTCTTTTTCAAAAAATTCAAATATTATGAGACAAGGTGTAAAGATAGCAATTGTTGGTAGGCCAAATGTTGGTAAGTCTTCACTGTTTAATGCTTTGTTAAATTTGGATAGAGCTATTGTCACAGATATAGCAGGAACAACAAGAGATATTATTCAAGAGTCTTTGGATTTGGGTGGAATTAATTCAACAATCATTGATACTGCGGGGATAAGAGATTCAGAAAATATAGATAAGGTTGAAGCGATTGGGATTGATTATACAAAGAAATGTATCGATGATTCTGATATTGTTTTGTTTTTATTTGATTCTAACGAGGGCTTTTTAGATGAAGATGCTAAAATTTTTGAGTTGATTGAGTCTAAACCATTCATAAAAATAGCTACTAAAAACGACTTAAAGAAACCAGAAAATGCTGATATTTTTTCTATTTCTGTAAAAACGGGAGAAAATATAAAGACTTTACAGGAGAAGATATATGACCTTGCTTTGGATAAAAATAATACAGAAACTGAATTTATAACAAACCAAAGACAGCAAGAGTGCTTTAGAAAAACCCTTAATGCTTTGCAACAGGCTTTAGGTGCTATTAAAAACGAAGAAATACAAGATTTGATTTCTATAGATATAAAGACAGCCCTATTGCATCTGAGTGAAATTAGTGGTGAAGTTATAACAGATGATGTATTAAACAACATATTTGATAATTTTTGTATAGGTAAATAATGGATAAAATAAAGTATTCTAATTTTGAATCAATAAAAGATATTATGGACTCATTAGATTTGGGTTATGATAAAAATCAAGAAATGAATAAACAGTTATTATTTGACTCTTGGGAAGAAGTTATTGGAAAAAAAATATCATCTGTTTCAAAATTGACGGAGATTAATGATAAAGGTATTTTAAAGGTTTCTTGCGCTAATTCTTTTGTAGCAAATGAATTATTTTTATCTAAAAAAAATATAATAGAAATACTTTCACAAAAAACAAAAGAACTAAATATAGAGATTAAAGACTTAAATTTCGAATATAAAAACTGGATTAAATAATGAGATTAGATAAATTTTTAAAAGTATCAAGATTAATAAAAAGAAGAACAGTTGCAAATGAAGTTTCAGAGCAAGGGCGAATTTATGTCAATGGCAATGTTGCAAAACCATCAAAGCAGCTTAAGGTTGGAGATGAAATAAAAATAGCCAGAATTAATGGTGAGACTGTTGTTAGAATATTAAAAATACCAAACAATAATGTTTCTGTTCAGGAAGCTTCCTCTCTTTATGAGGTTATTTCATAAGCTAGTGAACTTCTCCCCAAAAACTAGACCGTTCAAAAGATGGTTGTTTTTATTAGAATATAAATATTTAAAGGAGAATAAAAATAAAGAAAACTAGATTTACAGAAACACAAATAGCTTTTGCCATAAGGCAAGCAGAAGAATGGACTTCTGTTTCATAAATATGCAGAAAAATAGTTATTTCAGATAATACTTTTTATACTTGGACTAAAAATGGAGGGTGACAAAATATCACCTTCAAGCCAAGATTTAAAAGTGCTCCTTATGTTGATGATCTAAAGTTATTGGACAATCTTAGAACTTATATTTTAAATTTGGCAGGTTAAAATAACTTATAAATAGTTTTTTGAGAACAATTATGGTGGAGAATTCTCCACCATAATTGTTTGTTCTAACGTTTATATTTTTATATCTAGGGTACGATCAATATAGTGGCCGCCGCAGGGTGCAATCATTGCATCTACAAAATCATCGGCTTCTTGATATAGTTTATACTTCTTTTTAAGTGACTCATGTAGCATGCTGTCTGACATAGTTATCTTGGCAGAATTAACGTCTTTTGCTTTGTATATAACATTAAGAAGTCTGGAACGAAGCTCTGGAGTATAATCGCTTGATCCGGGTATTACATCCTTTAGTTCTTTGAAGACTTTATTAGCACTTCTTCTGAAGCTTCTAACATGTGTTGAGGTAAAGCTAACCTGAGTTGTCATACTTTTCATAGTTTTTCCTTTAACAAAATATTTAACTGATAACCGTAATATAAAACATTCTAAATATTAAATTTGCCATTAAGATTGTAGAGTAAATTTTAAGTAAACGTGCAAAGAGAATGTTTCGTTCCTAATGTTGAATAATAACAACAAAAAGAAGGGGGGCTTGGTAGATGAGAGTAAATAAATTTTTGAAAGGATCAAGATTAATAAAAAGAAGAAGGTTGCAAGCGAAGTTTCAGAGCAAGGGCGAATTTATGTCAATGGCAATGTTGCAAAACCATCAAAGCAGCTTAAGGTTGGAGATGAAATAAAAAGAGCCAGAAGTAATGGTGAGACTGTTGTTAGAATATTAAAAATACCAAACAATAATGTTTCTATTCAAGAATCGTCTACTCTTTATGAAGATGTTTCAGAAATTTAAAAAGAAGCTCTATATAGACGTATTTTGTTGCCTGCGGGTCTCGCAGGTGGGTGAGCGCCTTAACCTATCCGTTTCCTGCAACAAAGGCGGGTATACTTCAAAGTTATTAGAGTCAACTCTCCCAATTTTAAAAATTGAAGGAACAAAATAGAATCCATATAGAGTCAATTTAATTATTACATATATTTTTTCAAAAAACACTAGTTTGATGACTAATATGTGAAATATTTGTCAAAGTCTACATCATCAAAGCAACACAGTAATTTAAAGACTTCGTCATCTTCATCCATTCTTTGAAAATTATATTCATCGAATTTCCAAAATTTGGGGTTAATCCCGCATACTCTGACAATTTCTTTCTCTAAAAGTATTTTTAATTTTTTCTTTACTGTATCGGCAGGGATTTCTACTAATTTAGATAGTTCAACAGCTGTAATACCTTTTTCATGTTGGTATTTTTCCGGCGTTAGAAACATAAGTTCAAGTCCAACCTTTTTTAGTTCAAAGTCTTCTAGTTCTGCTTCGTATGAGTACATTTCACTAATACTAACCTCTTAGCTGTTTACATTGTTATTATCGTCTAAAAATAGTAAATCTTAAATTTACATAATAAAAAATCCCCTAAAGTATATAGAGGATTTTTTAGTTGTCTTCTTTATTTTTATTCAGCTTCTATATCTTTACTTAATTCTGAAAAATCTTTCAAAACTTTTGCTGCTTTTTTAATTGCATTTATTGTTGCATTGCCTCCAATACAACCACCCTCGCAACACATCACTTCTACTAGGTTTCCCTCTTGGCATTTTCCATCTTTTGCGAATTTTTTTAGTTGTTTAATGGAGTCTTTTGTTAGGCCGTTTATGTGGAATGGGCAAATTCCTTCATTGTTTTTTGTTGCTGATTTAACAGCTTCAGCCACACCTCCAGATAAAGCAAAGTTTCTTCCTTGCTTTGAGCTTTCAACATCAAAAGGAGTTTCTCCACATTCTACAACATCAATTTGTCTGCCAATAAATAGCGCACCGAGTTCTTCAAAGTTTAAAATATAATCTATATTATCATTAATCATGCCTTCTTTTCTTTTGGCAACGCAAGGGCTAACAAATACCGTCACTGAATCAGGGTGTTCTTTTTTTGCAATTTCTGCAATGTAGTAAAGAGGAGTTCCTGTGTGAGAAACAAATGGTTTTATTTCGGGGAGATGTTTTTTTATGAATTCGTTATATCCGGCACAGCACGAGGTTGTCATGAATGCATCGCCCTGTTCCATTCTTTCTTTGAAATCCTTTGCTTCATTTTTTGTTGTTATATCTGCTCCTTGTGCTACTTCATATACTTTGCTAAATCCAGCTTTTAACATTGCTGTATTTAGCTGATATATGTTTCCTGGAAATTGCCCGACTATTGAAGGTGCAACCATTGCTATAACTTTTTTGCCAGCTTTTATTTGTTTTAAAATGTCTATGATTTGGCTTTTTTCATGAACAGCGCCAAAAGGACAAGATGAAACACACTTACCACAACTGATACATTTGCTAAAATCGATCCTTGCCAACCCATGTTCATTTTTTGCAATGGCATCAACAGGACATGAATCCTCACAGGGAACTTTCAGTTTTACTATTGCGTTATATGGGCACACATTCACACACATTTTACAGTTTTTGCATTTTTCTCCATCAATGACAGATTTATTGTTAACAAAGTTTATTGCACCAAATTTACATGAACTCTGACAGGGCCTTGCAACACATCCTTGACATAAATCTGTTACATATATTCTACTCGGGACGCACCCTTTACATGCGGCTTCTAGGACGGTTAATGGATTTTCTTCTATTTCTTTTCTGTCTAGTGCTTTTTTTGCATAATCTGATAAAAGATCTCTTTCATCATCATTTTCAATAGAAAAGCCCAATCCGGCAATGGTTCTATCTCTTAAAATTTCTCTTTCTTTATAGATACAACATCTGTAAGGAACATCACTTCCTTTTGGTCTCATGTCGTATGGTATTAATCTTGTTTCTCCTTCAAAGTTATCTGAAAAAAATGCTTTAACTATTCTTATTAATATTTCTTTTTTTAAGTGCACAGACTGGCTATTATTGTTCATTACTAATTTTTCTTTCTATTGCGTTTAAGACTTTTTCAACAGTCGCTTCAACTATTACATCTTCATCTACTTTTACGTAAGGGGCTCTTGAATATTCCCAATCAATAGAGCAGAGTCCAAGACAAGGGTGTCCGGATACTTCTACGTTTTCTCCAAATTTTTGTGGAACAGTTTCTATTAATTCTTGCAAATGCGCTGCTCCCATTACAAAGCAAGTAGTGCCTAAACATACTTTTACATTAATCTTTTTCATTTGAGTTCTCCTTACATATATTGTACCGTAATTTTTTTAAAATATTTATCTTCTAATAATGTTGCCATCTTTTTTATAATATTTTTTCTTATTTCTATTTCAATTGGAAGGTTTGGATCATAGTGTGCTTGGTTAATTTTTGCTCCAACCATAAATAGAATGCAGTCACTATCGAGTAAAAATTTTACAAGTTCACCAGCGGCATCTTTTGGTTGATTTTTATTGCTTTCTTCGAGATACTCCACAGCTTTTGTAAGGGTTAGAATGCCTTCTGTTATTAGGTCTACTCCGTCCATATATGAACATGAAGGTAAGTTTCCCGATATTTCTGAGAGATTTGTTGCAACTTCTTTATTCAACTCTCTTGAAATTAAATTTGCTGTTGTACCTCCGCAAATTGCCTTTTTACCCTGAAATTTTTCAAATATTTTTGCATATTCTTTATCTTTTTCTATATGATAAGGTGGACCGGTAAAAACCAATGATGTTCTTGGTTCTCGACAGAAAAGAACACAGGCGGAGATATCATCCTTTGCTTTTCTATCTGTTTCCATATTTTCTGCTTTATTAACAATATATTTTGATAAGTTTGTGCTTGAAATTAATGGATCTTTTTTTATTTTTTCCAATACTATTTCTATTAGTCCATCTCGCTTTAGTCCCAGTTTATAGTTAGGAGTACCTAATCCTGATTGCGTTACACCATCAGAACAAAAAATTAGTCTATCATTTTTTTCCAGCTTTATATCATAAAGATGCATATGTCTATTAGAAAAGTTTTTTGATGTTATTGTTTTAAAATTTGGTTCCATAATTTTGTTGTCTCTGATCCAAATAAATTGAGGATTTCCTTCTTCAACAATCTTAGCTTCACCTTCGTCATTACAATCTATGGCGGAAAAAGTTGAATAACTTATTTTTCTCACTTGGCATACAGGAAGAGAATTCATTATTGTTTCGCAAGCTTTTTTTATATTACTGCCAGCTTCTACAAATTTCAGAAGCATAGTTGCTGTCATACAGGCTAGAATGTTTGCTTTGATTCCACTACCTAATCCGTCTGAAAGCACGGCAATTAATCTACCTTCTTCCGGATATCTCTTTGATAAAAAATAGTCTCCAAACGTGTTTTGATTGTACTTTTTTTGTTGTGTACAATCGATATCTATAAACATTATTCATTTTCCTCTTTATTGTCAAAATCATGGGCGATAGAACTCAGTAATAATTCTGTTTCTACCATGTGTTCACCCAGTAGTTTCGCAATATCTTGAACAATTGTTATATTCTTTGAAATTACTTCTTGAGCTTTTTGTGAAATTTTTTCTCTATTAGTTTCTGCCAAAGTAACATCGGTTATGATCGCTCCAACTATGGCACTTTTTTCTACTGTAAATGCTGTTATGTCGTATAGTTTGTTCTTTACGGGATATCTTTCTTTGTGAATATCTTTTCCTGTTTTTAAAGCCTTTTTGAAAATATCAGAAAAGTCTATAATTCTCTCTATTGAGGCACCAACAAGACCATCTTGCCTTTCTGAGAAAACATCATACATATCGCCGCAGAACATTCTTAAAAAAGCATCGTTAGCTTCAACAACCTTAAGATCCTGATCCACCATAACCATACCTGAAGGCATACATCTTAGCATTGCTGCAGCTTTTCTCATTGCTATTTTTCTCATATAAGAAACGCACATTGATGGTTCTGCTTCTCCAGAGATTAATGCTTTTGCTAGGTCTTTACATGTTGGATACCCACAACCGCCGCAGTTCAATTCATCGGATTCTTTATGTTTTCCTATTTTGTTCATGGCTTTCATTATTTCAGAAAGAGGGTATTCTAAATTTTCTTGTGGTTGAGCGTTGTATTCTTCTTTTACAACCACAGTCGCTTTTGTGGGAACCTTTTCTCTATATTCAATATTTGATAATATGTCTGAGGTTACGGCAACGCCAGGCTTTTTTGTTGCAATGCAGGGGCCAGAAATACAACCTCCAGGGCAAGACAATGCTTCTATAAAAATAGTTTTTTTAAGTTTTTTTGTAGATAGACCCTTAAGTGATTTTTCAAGTGCATCGATGGTGCTTATGTTTAAAAGTTGTACATCATTTTCAACCCCAACTCTTTTAATTGTTTCGTTCATTCCCCCTTCAATTGGATATAGTGCGCCTTCATTTGATCTTTCAGGTACAAATTTATATGATTTATCTTCTTTTATTTCTGCGGGGTCTATAAATTCTTCGGCTATCCAAAATTTTAATTCTTCAAAAGTGAGCGCTACATCTATTAGTTCGGGGTGTTTATCTGATTCATTTTTTTTTGCTATACAAGGACCAATAAACACAACAGAAATATTGTCTCCGTATTTTTCTTTTAACATTTTTGAGTGCGTTAAAGCAGGAGAAGCTATTGGAGTTATATTTTTTGTAAATTGTGGATTATAAAGTCTGATGTAATCAACAATTACAGGACATGCACTTGATATAAAAAGTTCATTTTTTGCATTTCTTAAGAGTTCGGCTGTTTTAATTGATACTTCTTGCGCGCCAAGAGCTGTTTCACTTACATCTTTAAAGCCAAGTTTTTTCAATATTCCAATCATTTTAGGAATTGAATATTCAAAAACACCGCTCCAGCTTGGGGCTAGTGAAACATATACTTCTTTTTTTGCCCTAAATAAATTTTTGACTTTTTCAATATCGTATCTTACTCTTTTTGCATTAGCTGGACAGGTTTTTACACAGTTTCCACAAGCTATACACTTATCACTAATAACGGATGCGTGACCATTTTCTATTTTGATTGCTTTTACGTGACATTCTCTTATACATTTATAGCAATCATGGCATTCGTTATTTAAAGTGTATACTGGATACAGTTTATTCATTTTTTAATATTTTTTCTATAACTTCTTTAGTTACGTTGTGATATTCTTTTCCATCAACTAATATATTTGGACCTATTGAACATTTGCCTTCGCATCTGGACCCAGAGAGTTCTATTTCTGCTTCTATGTTGTTCTCTTTTATGTATTGTTCTATAAACTCTAGGTTTTCAGAATTACCTCTGGCAAAGCAGGCACTTCCCATACAGACTGTTATTTTCATTTAACTAGTGTCCTTTTATTTTCGTGATTATTTTCACTAATTAATACTAGTTTAAACAAGAACATAAATCAAACCCTTGATCCTATTGGTTTTGTACGAGTTTATATTGAGACATTAAATGTGATGCAACTCACAACAATATTATACTGTTTTTTGCTATTTTAGTAAAATAAAAAAGAGCATTTGCTCTTTTTTATTTGATTCTTATTTGAGTTATAACACCATGGATTTTATGTGCAGGTAAGTTGTAAAAGCTTACAAAGGTTGGGGTTACTTTTTTTATTAATGCAAATATATTCCAGAAAATGTTATTTGTCTCAATATCTTCTACTCCATAAAAGATGACTTTTTCTTTTATGTTTAACTCTTTTAGAACAGATTCAAGCTTAAATACCTGCATATATCCTACGTTTATTTTTAATAGGGTTAAACCAGTTGTTACTGGTGTTAAATCATATAAAATTCCGTGAGCTTCACTTGTTTTGTTTATTTCTACAAATACATTTTCCGTGTACATTATGTTGTTTGTAAACATTGTTTGAACGACGTAAGGTGGTACTTTTTCTATGCCTCTTGAGAAAAATAGAGCGGTGCCTTTAATTTTACTCATATTTGGGTATATTTTTTCATACTTTTCTAGGAATGTGTCTTTATTCATTAATACCATAGATTTGTATAGTGCTTTATGTCCTCTTGTGTATAAAAGAATAAGACAGAATGGAAATAAAGCAATTATTAATGACCAGAATGCCCCTGTTGGTATTTTTGAGCAGGCAGCTAAAAAGTACGTAGCATCTATTAGAAACAGACCTGCCGCCACAAGCGAGTGAAAATATTTTTTTCTTAAGAAAAATATAACGGTTACCATTATTGCTGTTATAGATATTGTTCCTGTTACGGCCAATCCGTATGCAGAGGCTAGTTTTGCCGATTCTTTGAACATTAAAATAACAATAACAACAAATAGTAACAAGAACCAGTTTGCACTGCTTATATATATTTGAGAGTTTATTTTCTCAGATGTGTAGTTTACCTTAAATAGTGGCAAAATCCTTGTATTTATTCCTTGGTAGATTATTGAAAAAAGACCACTTATCATTGCTTGAGAGGCAATAATGGTGGCCAATATACTTGTTATTAAAAACGGTATATATAAAATAGCGTGTTCTGAGAGTATCATTGAAAATAGCAGGTTTTCAACATGGGGATTTTTTATAAGGAAAGCTCCTTGTCCAAGGTAGTTGATTATTAAAACAGTTCCTACGAAAAACCAAGCTTGAGTTATTGGTTTTCTTCCGAGATGTCCCATGTCGGCGTATAAAGCTTCGGCACCTGTTGCACAGAGAATAACTTCGGATAATACAAAGAATCCTGCTAGCCCATGATGAAGCAAAAAGTTTATTCCATAGGCTGGATTAAAGGCAGAAAGTACTGCTGGAAGCTTTATTATGTATAAAAGACCCGATAAGCCAAGTGCACAAAACCATACAACCATTATTGGTCCAAATATTTTAGAAACTTTTTCGGTGCCCCTTTTTTGTATAGAGAAAAGCGAAATAGCTATTATTAATGTAATTGTAACAATTGCTCCGAGCGGTAGGTGACTGAATGGTTTTATGAATTTTAAACCTTCCACCGCGGATAAAATACTTATTGCTGGTGTTATTACGCTGTCTCCTATTAATAAAGAAATGGCAATATACACTAAAAATGAAAAGAAAATAGTTGATCTTGTAGACTTCAATAATTTTCGTAATATTTCATTTAATACAATGGCTCCACCTTCTCCGTTTTTACTTAAGCTCATTGCTAACCAAGTATATTGGAGTGTTACAACGGTAATAAGTGTCCATATGATTAATGACAAAATACTTAATACGTTTGAAAATGTTACTTGTGTTGTTAAAAATATAACGGTTAGTGTATAGATTGGGCTGGTTCCGATGTCGCCAAAAACAAGCCCCATAGCTTTAATCATCTCACTTAGTGTGGATTTTATACCTGACATTATTTAATTCCTATAAAAAGTTCTATTTCATTATACATAAAACAAATAAGAATCACTCTTTTTGTCCTCTAAAGCCCTTGCTTATGCCGATAGCGCGACCAATGGATTTTATTTTACCGCTTATACAGCCAATACATTTTGCTGGAGTATCATTTATACAAATTTTGCCAGGGTAGAGTTCGTAAAATCGTCTATAGTCACCCTCGGTAACGTTGGGCATTACAACATTGGCACCACTTTGAAGAGCTAATATTCTTCCATTTGGATTGAGTGTTTCCATTGCTGTTGTCGCTGGAATATTTATGTCTGGGAGTAAAAGTCTTGTCAGGGCCATTACTTTTCTTGCAAGATCAAAAGATCCTCCCATTGAGTCTTTTAGTGGTGTATTAGGGTTTGGAATGAATGGACCTATTCCTATCATATCGGCATTAATCGATTTAAAAAACAATATATCATCAGCTAGTGATTCTATGGTTTGGCCAGGTAAGCCAACCAAACAGCCTGTTCCAACCTCATAGCCGAGTTGTTTTAAGTGCTTTAAGCATTCAACTCTATTGGTAAAATCCATTCCAGGATGTAATTTTTTGTACAAGTTCTCGTCAGTTGTTTCGATTCTTATCAAAAATCTATCTGTTCCTGCTTCTTTTAGTAATTTATATTCGTTAAATTTTAATTCACCAACACTTAGTGTTATTGCTAAGTCTAATTTGTGTATTTTTTTTATTATGCTTGCTAGTTTTTCCGCACTATAAAAAGCATCTTCTCCTGATTGTAGAACAACAGTTTTGTAGCCATAGCTTTTTGCTTTTTGAGCAAAGTCTAATATTTCATCTTCAGATAATCTGTACCTTTTTACTTCATGATTATCTCTTCTTAGCCCACAATAGAAGCAATTTTGCTTGCATGTGTTTGAAAATTCTATTAATCCTCTGAGATGAACAGAGTTGCCTACATATTTTTCTCTAATTTTATCTGCTGCAGTAAAAATTTCCGAATCATATTTGTTAGTAGACAATAATTTAACCAATTCATCACGCGAGAGAGAGTTTGTATTTGTGGCTTTTTTTATTAAGTCGTTCATTTTTGTATTGTATTTCAAAAATAAATCTAGTTAAAGGTCTTTGTTTTATCTTAATACTTCTGTATAAGCCTGAAATTGCCCTTTTGCGTGAAATATTGTAGTATATTAATTAAGAGGATAGTTTATGAGTGATAATAAAGTTTCTTTAATAGTTAATGATTTTTTATATGGGTCTATTTGTATCGTTGTGCAA
>JAEYQN010000006.1 GCA_023409995.1 Cyanobacteria bacterium OH_CBB_238
CATATTGACTCAAGAAAGACTGCTCCTTGGCCTTTTCCAAGAATGAAAGATGCGGAAGTTGCTTATCGTCACCCACTATAACAGCCTTTTTTGCCCTGTACAAAATAGGAAAACAACTTGCTATATCACATTGAGAAGCTTCATCTATAATTGCAACATCAAATAAACCTGGCTTCATAGGTAAAGACCCAGAAACAGCATAGCTAGTCACACACCAGCAAGGAAAAGCTTCTAGAAGCGGTCTAAAATCCTCATCTTCCAATAGCCTATTTTGAAGATTTCTCTTTCTTTCGACCAAAGCCTTTGTGTGAATGATTAATCGTTGACGTTTAATTTGGTCTCTCAACAAGCCTTTTAAGGCTTCTCTTCGTTTATTTCTAAGAATATCGACGGCAAGAGTTCTTTGTTTTTTCTTCAAATGCTTTATTTGAGAAAGCATCTGATGCAAATTTCCTATTTTATATATTTGCCCTTCAATAACTCTGGCTTTTGCAGCATACTCACTAATAGAAAGCTCTTGTCTTAATCTATAAATATCTTCTTGCTCTTGCATAAATGCAGATATTTTTAGTAATTTTTTAAGCTTAAAACCATTAATTTTATTTGAAAGATTCACAAATAATCCTGTTTTTTCAAGATTTTTTTCTAACTTTGAAAGAAGAGAATCTACTTGTGTTATTTCATCTTTTTTAAGCTTATTTTTTATAAATAAAGATTGACCTAAAAGTTTTTCATTTTCGTTTTTTTCAGTAATTAAACTCTGCCACTCTTCTTCCAGTTTTATAATTTGGTCACATTTTGTTTCTAATTCTCTAATAGAAGATATTAGGTTGTGCATATCTTTTACATCAACCAAAACAGCATTTTCATATCCTGTATCTAAATCCACTTTATTTGAAATTAAATCCTGAAGCTGAAATGCAAGTTGCTTTTGATAATTAACCCTTCCTGCTCTCAATGCAAGGTATGGAGCACCCAATTCATTCAACCGTTCAGCAACAACATCTGTAGCTTTATCCATTCTAGAAGCAACCAAAACAGTCTTTCCGTTGGCAATTAAGTGAGCAACCAAGTTAACTATTGTTTGAGATTTTCCTGTTCCCGGGGGACCATAAACAGCTACTAGAGGATTCTCTTCTATTTTTTTTATTACATCTTCTTGAGAATCACTCAAAGACAATGGCGTAACCGCAGCAAAATCTTTTGATAATTTTTCTTTCTTCAAAGGCTTTTCTAGCAACTTACCTTTGGTTTGAAGATATTCTTCATTCACAACATGTAAAGCGGTTTCTCTAAATAACCCGCTTGGTTTTTCAGAAATTTGAGTTAGTTCATGCAAGACCCCAGCCGTTACTACTGGCCTTTTAGTTAAAATTATTGCACTTTGATTCGTTAAATATACTTTGTCAATTTTAACTTTTTGTTTCGGTTTTTCATTTTCTTCTGTGACTTCTTCCAAGTTATCATAATTAATAACCGCATTTGCATTAATAAGGTTTGCTGGCGATGTTGATAAATTATTTTCCGTTTCATCATCTTCGTGAGTGAGCTTTATTTGAACATCAGGAACAAGGGACTTCAATGTTGTAAGAAAAATTTGCAAACTTTCTTCGGTTAATGGCAGTTCAGGAACTACTTCTAGTAACCCATCAAGCATATGTTCCATTTCATCTTCGTCATCTGTCTTATTCATAAGTGCTGTTAGAGCACCAGTATTTAAAGATAAAACTTCATCTTGTAGAACACAATTTATATTTAGCCCTTCCCTCTCGAGCTTACAAGGCATGTATAAAAGCGGGGTAAGAAATTCATTTTGTCTGCGGCTTTTGTTGCTTTTTCCAACTAAAAACAAATACCCATAAATTAAATATTTGTCTTTTTGACTCATCTCAGTCTGAATCATCAATTCTGTCAAATAGCTGCTTGAACCATCAAGTTTCAATGGTTCATTAAATCTTGTAAATAATCTTTCTTCCAGCAGCATTGAATTCTCTACATTTTCTATAGAATAATCTTCAGGAAGCAAAATAGAGTCATTATTATTAATAAAAATCCATTTATTATCTTTATCTTGTTTTAAATTTCTAAATGTAGAACTTTTAACTTCTTCTCTTACACAATCGTGCAAATATAGACTAAGCCTCTTTATAAAACTATTATGAAAGGCTGAATTTAATATTTTAGTTGCTTCTTGCAGCATATTATCACCTAATTTTAGCTACTATCCTAAAAGTAAAATGCCGCATCTATATAAATTAGAGCATAATACTAACTTTTCCATTAGGCAATTATAACACTGTTTATCTAAATAAACAAAGTCTTCATCAGGCTTTTTAAAGTCGAAATATCAAACGAAAAGATGATTTTTTGAATTATTCTCCAAACATTTGCTCTATTAAACTTATCAACAAAAAAAGAATAGTTAGACATTATAAAAACGAGCATGCTTTGCCTAATTAATTTATTATTTTTAATATAATTTTGCTGCGTTTTTGTTTTTAAATATCTTACGCTCCCAAAAACAGGGTTAGCTAAAGAATAATTAGCCGTATGTTTTCGGTAAGCATATAAAGGCTTATATATAACCGCGCTTGATCCAATTAAGTGGGCAAAAGAAAAAACAAATTTGTCTGAAGTAATTTTTATGTGTTGCGGATTTTTAACCTGAAGCAATAACTCACACACGCTTTTTCTTATCATGCCTGAAGTTGCAGGAGCCCAATGCCAAGTAGCAAAACTATATTTATCGTTAGATAAAAGTTTCACATCAGGTTCAGCCTCATCAATTTTTAAAATATTCTTAACTTCAACAGCAGTAGAAGCATCAAGATTATAAGATTCTGTTTTTTTCTGAGGACAATCAATTGAAGCAAAAGAATGTACAGTTCCTCTCTCATCTATATCAAAGTTTTGACAGCTTGTAAGAGCAACCGAAGATTTCAAGTGGGCTTCAACATGTACAAGGGCATAATTATCTAATAAAACATCATCGCCATCTATTTGCGATATAAATTCTCCACTCGCTTTTTCCACCCCTTGCAAAAAACAAGCAAGTTGACCTATGTTTTTCTTGTTTTTTATAAAATAAATATTCAAACCAGAAGAGGATCTTATAAATTCTTCAATTATTGAGCATGTTGCGTCCAGAGAATTATCATCAACAACAATAATCTCAATATTTTCATACTTTTGTTTTTTTACACTCTCCAAGCACTCTAATATGAATTTCTCAAAATTATGAGAAATCACAACAAAAGAAACTTTTGGTAACTTAAACATATCTGACACAAAATACCTCGTATAATGATATTCTACTGTCTATTTGTTTTTTTGTCTAAAATCTTTTGGATGCAATCACATACATAGGGTTGTATGTAAGCATAAACTTATCACCTTGGTAATAGTTTTGCTTATAGCTCTTTTCCATATTTTTAAGATCAGAAACACACATCTTTTTGGAAGAAATAGCATTAACACCTGTTAGCCTGATGTGCCTTAATAAATCTTTAAATGAATCAAACTCGAGTTCATGCACGTCTTCGCTTATATGCACTATATCAAAAAACTCTGACAAAATCATCGACATCTCGGATATAGACAAATAGGTTAAAGAAATACCCGTTATTTTTTCTATTTCCCTATAATTTTGAGTACTAAACGTCGAAAATGCAAAAATACCCTCAGAAGTTAAAGTCATTGCTATTTTTTTTATTAAGTTTACCTTATCTGAAGACCATTGTAATGCTGCATTAGATATTATAAGATCCATATTAATTGGGAACTCAACAGAATCAAAATCACCTTCTATAAAAATTTTCTTTTCGTCTGTATCAATAAAACCACAGCACTCTTTAACAATATCATTTATATAAAATTGTTTATAATCATTTTTTTCTACAATTAACTCTGTCAAAAGTCCTGTTCCTGCACCAATTTCTAAGATTCTATAAAAATCTTTTTTAGGACAAAGCGATATCAACTTACTCGCCATTTTTTTTTGAACTATTGCATTATCATTGTATGTTGAAAGATTTTTTTTAAAGCTATTTTTTACACACTCTTTATCAATCATAAAGACATTATCTCATCAAAAGTTTTATATTTATAAAATAAAAAATGACCAGCTTCAACATTAGTAACTTTAGAAAAACTCCAATAGTTTATTTGACTTTTTGCTGGAAAAATCTTGTCTGAAGAAGAAATAATGGTCTCATCATATTCAAATGCAGCCTCTTTAAGCTCTAAAGAATATTCTTTTATCTTTTCCAGTTCTAATTTACACGAAGCAGATTCTCTACTTGGCATATGGTTCAAAAAATATTCATAATCCAAGTCATTATCAAACATTTTAGAATAAAACTTTATTATTGATTCCTCTGAAATTGCACTTAAAGTCATTTCAAATATTTTCGGATTTATTCCACAAATTTTATCGATCGGTTTTAATGTTCCATTTATTGCAAGCTTGTAAATGAACGGTGGTAAATTTTTAGTTAGTTGAGCAATAAACACACCATATGAAAAAGCAATTAGATAAAAAGCCTTGTGATTACTGAAATCAAAATCAAGATCTAAACTAGAATAATCATATACAAATAAAACATCAAAATTCTCAGAACTTAAACATTCAAAAGGTTTTTCATCCATAGCCCAGCCGCAAAAGAAAACAATTAATTTATCTGATTTATTATTTATAAAAAAAGTCTTCACAATTATCCTCAATAAAAAAGCCCAATTGTGGGCTTTTTCTTACTTTATTGCCTTTTTAATTCTATTTTGAACCTTGTCTTTTCCAAGAATTTGTATCACCGCACTAATGTCAGCACCATGCGTTCTACCTGTAAGCGCTGCTCTTATTGCCCACATTGTTTCCTTTGGCTTTACTCCTTTTTCTTTAAATAAAGTTCTCACAGACGCCAAATCATCATGAAGCTTTTCTTCATTATCAAAACTCCATTCAGCCAAATTGGACAAAACTTCTTTTAAAACTAACTGGGAATTACTTGCATTGAGAACATTTTCTTCCACACCCTCTTCAAAAGAAACATCTTCACCAAAGAAGTATTCCACATCCTTAGTTATATCAGACAACACCGTTATTGGCTCGCGGGTGACTTCAACCATTTTTTCAAGTTTATCTTCTGATAATTCACTCAAATCATATTTTGAAAGATAAGGCTTAATTCTTTTTGTAAGTTCTTTTACATCCATTTTTTTAATATATTGGCCATTCATCCAGTTTAATTTATCATATTCAAATACCGAATTTGAAGATGAAACTTCTGCTATCCTGAAATCTTGAGCAATTTCATTAATATCTTTAATTTCAACTCCGTCAGATGGAGACCAGCCAAGCAAAGCAACAAAATTGACCAAAGCTTCAGTTAAGTAACCTTTTTCAACAAATTCGCTTACTGCAGTTGCGCCATGTCTTTTTGACAATTTACTCCTGTCTGGAGCAAGAATCATTCCGAGATGACCGAATTGAGGAACCTCAGCACCTAATGCTTCATAAATCATTATTTGTTTTGGCGTGTTTGAGATATGATCCTCACCTCTGATTATGTGAGATATTTTCATTAACATATCGTCGACAACAACTGCAAAATTATAAGTAGGGGTTCCATTTGATTTCATAATCACAAAATCACCAATCAAATTATTATCAAATTTCAACTCACCTTTTACAAGGTCAACAAATTTTGTCTCACCATCAGGAACTTTAAATCTGATCGAAGGAACGACTCCTTTAGCTTTCAACGCCTCTTTTTGCTCTTGCGTTAGGTCTAAACATTTACGAGAATATTTATGAGCTTGTTTATTTTGTATAGACAATTCCTTTTCAGCATCTAATTCTTCCTGAGTACAGAAACACTCGTAGGCAAATCCTTTATCTACAAGCATTTTTGCATATTTAGGATACATATCAAATCTTTCGGATTGTTGGTACGGTCCATATTCACCTCCAACATCCGGGCCTTCATCCCAATTCAACCCTAATGCCTTCAAACTATCATATATATTTTGAGTATACTCTTGATTAGAACGCTCCAAATCTGTATCTTCAATCCTTAAAACAAATTTTGCATTATTTTTCTTTGCAAACAGATAATTAAATAATGCGGTTCTTGCTGTTCCAACATGTAAATTACCGCTTGGTGATGGCGCAATTCTAACTCTTACTTCGCTCATTTTTTCTCCGTAATCTTTTTAATTTTTACAGGCAAACAAAACATTTGCACAAAATTATTTTAACTCAAAGAAAAAATCATTACAGAATTAATTTATTAAGACTGATATTTTTAACGCTAAATAAAAATCATACCAAAGTATCAAAGGAACGAGAAATATTACCATCTTCATCTGCATTTTTTACTATAAAATCTCTTATTGCAATTATAAAATCGCTAACCTTAGACTCAGCAGTAACACCAAGTTGTTTTAAGTTCACATTATCAAAACATGCTTGCCCTTTTTCAGTCATTGTATGCGTTCTTAAATCAAAGCAACCAGGGTTCTTCTCTATCATAGAAATACCGGAAGAAGGCCTCACGGGTTTGTACCCAAATAAATGATGAGTGTTATTAATTGCTGCCGACAATTCTTCTGCGGTAGCCTTTTTTATTGTTTTTGCAGGAATAACAGGTACTCTACCTTGAAAACTTACTTGAGAAACACTCATTACGAAACTCCTTTTATTACACTTTCATAAAGCCAGTGAATCTAAAAAATTGCCTTGTTTGTAAATTTTTCAAACCAAATAATTAACATTTGCAATAAAATCTTGAAGTGTTATTATCATTGAACTACCATTAAATTTATAATGAAAACTTACACCACCGAAAAGTAAGAATTTAATTAAGAAAAGGAAATACAGATGCCAATAAATTTAAAGAACAAAAGTGAAATTATTTCAAAATTTGGTAAAGACGCTAAAGATACAGGCAGTGCAGAAGTTCAAATTGCAATGCTAAGCCAAAAAATCAACGAACTTACAGAACATTTGAAAATCAATGCTAAAGATTTTCAAGGCAGACGTGGGTTATTAATGATGGTAGGTCAAAGAAAAAGACTTTTATCTTATCTAAAAAGCAAAAATATCGAATCTTATAGAGAATTAATTAAAAAGCTAAATATCAGAGGATAATAATTAAAATTTAATAAAAAACACCCTAGTTTGCTAGGGTGTTTTTTATTAAGCAACAATGGTTCAAAATTTGACCTAATTCAGCTTTTAGATTACTATTTTAATAGTATTATGGTTAGTTCTAACGAAGAAAGAAGGGCATATGAGCTCAAAAAAATACTTATTCACATCAGAATCTGTAACTGAAGGACATCCTGACAAAATATGTGATCAGATTTCTGATGCTATACTTGATGAATTTTTATCAAAAGATCAAAAATCAAGAGTTGCCGCAGAAACAACTGTAACAACAGGAATAGTTCTTGTTTGTGGAGAAATAACTTCAAGCTGTTATGTTGATATTCCTCAAGTTGTAAGAAATACAATAAAAAACATTGGATATGAAGGTTCTACTGGTGGTGGCTTTGATTGTAACAATTGCGCTGTGTTAACTAGCATTGATGAGCAATCAACAGATATCGCAGGTGGTGTAAATAAAGCGTTTGAAACACGAGAAAATAATGCAGCAACTGGAACAACAGAAACCGAGAATATAGGGGCAGGCGACCAAGGAATAATGTTTGGTTTTGCTTGTAACGAAACACCTGAATTAATGCCATTACCAATAAGCTTAGCCCATAGACTAGCTTACAGACTTTCTGAAGTCAGAAAACAAGGTATATTAAATTATTTAAGACCAGATGGTAAATCTCAAGTAACTGTTGAATATGAAAATGATAAACCAGTAAGAATTGATACTGTAGTAATTTCTACACAACATGATCCTGAAATTAATGGTTCTGCAGATAACACGCTTGTACAAGAAACAATAAAAAGCGACATAATTAAACACGTTATTGAACCAGTCTTTGCTCAAGATGAATTAAAGCCAGACGAAAATACGAAATATCTAATTAATCCATCAGGGCGTTTCGTAATAGGGGGTCCACAAGGAGATGCTGGACTAACTGGCAGAAAAATAATAGTCGATACTTATGGTGGATATTCAAGACACGGTGGCGGCGCATTTAGTGGTAAAGATCCGACAAAAGTTGATAGATCAGCAGCATATGCAGCTAGATATGTAGCTAAAAACGTTGTTGCAGCAGGACTTGCTGAAAAATGCGAAATTGAATTAGCTTATGCAATCGGAGTTGCTCAACCTGTTTCGATAATGGTTGACACCTTTGGCACCGGAAAAGTATCTGATGATGATATTATGTGTTTAATTACACAAATATTTGATCTTAGACCTGTTTCTATTATAAATCAATTTGATTTAAGAAACCTACCTGCAAAAAATGGTGGTAAATTCTACCAAAGACTGGCAGCTTATGGACATATGGGACGTAGCGACTTAGAAGTTCCATGGGAAAGAACAGATAAAATAGATGAGCTTAAAAAAGTTCTTGATTGCTGCTGTAACTCAAAATAGCACGTTGCATAAAATCTAATAAAATAACATTGTCGGAAGCAACAAAAAGCTTCCGGCATGTTTAAATAGAGACTAATGGAGAATAAAATGCCACAGGAAACTTGTGAATCAACAAAAATGTTAAAAGGTGCAGAAATATTTATAGAATGTTTAAAGAATGAAGGTGTAGACGAAATATTCGGTTATCCTGGAGGGGTTATTCTCTCAATTTATGAAGCATTATATAACTGCAAAGAAATCAAACATTATCTTGTAAGGCACGAGCAAGCAGCAATCCATGCAGCAGAAGGCTATGCCCGAGCCAGCGGTAAACCGGGTGTTGCACTAGTTACATCAGGGCCAGGCGCTTGTAACGCAATTACAGGAATTGCCAATGCATACTATGATAGCTATCCAATCGTTGTTTTCACAGGACAAGTTGGTCTTAAGCAAATAGGCAATGATGCCTTTCAAGAGGCAGATATAGTTGGAATTACACGCTCATGTTGTAAACACAACTATTTAGTAAACAACATAAAAGACCTACCCAGGGTCATAAAAGAAGCATTTCACATTGCTACAACTGGCAAACCTGGACCAGTTGTTGTAGATTTACCTAAAGATATATTAACTGATAAAGCCGAATTTAAACCAGTAAATGAAGTAAAACTGCCAGGATATAATCCAACCTATTTTGGACACCCAAGACAAATTTCAAAAGCACTACAGATGTTATGCAATGCAGAAAGACCAGTAATTATATCTGGAGGTGGAGTAACTCTGTCAAATGCAAGCAAAGAACTAACTGAACTTGCAGACACATTAAACATACCAGTTGCAAATACCTTGATGGGAATGGGAACATATCCTTCTGAAGGTGAAATGTCACTAGGAATGCTTGGAATGCATGGAAACTATTGGGCTAACTACGCAGTAAGTAATTGTGACGTTCTTTTTGCAATAGGAACAAGGTTTAATGACAGAATAACAGGATGCCTAAAAAGGTTTGCGAAAGATGCACAGATTATACATGTAGACATTGACCCTTGCTCAATATCTAAAACAGTTAGAGTTGATATACCTATAGTTGGTGACTCAAAGAATATTCTTGAGTCAATGCTTAAGGAATTTTCAGAGCGTGAATATGACATAAATCAAGAAGTAAAAGATGCATGGTTTGCTCAAATTCAAGAATGGAAACAAAAAAGGGCTCTTCCAGCAGTTAATTCTCAAAAACTAAGCCCATTAACAGTAATAGAATCTATTAATAGAATTACTAAAGAATATGATCCAGTAATTGCAACAGAAGTTGGTCAACACCAGATGTGGACAGCTCAATTATATAAATTCAATAAACCAAGAAAGCTTATAACTTCAGGCGGATTAGGAACAATGGGCTTTGGATTCCCTGCAGCGATGGGGGCCAATGTAGCATTAAAAGATAAGGTTGTAATTAACATAGCTGGAGATGGAAGCATACAAATGAACATACAAGAACTTGCGACTTGCGTTGAGTACAACATACCAGTAATAACAGCTATTATAAATAATGGCTACTTAGGAATGGTCCGACAATGGCAAGAAAAGCTATTTGATAAGCATTACTCTCAAACTAAAATTTCAGGCCCGGACTTTGTAAAAGTAGCAGAAGCTTATGGAGCTCTTGGCTTTAGAGTTGAAAAAGAAGAAGATATCGAACCTGTTTTAAAGAAAGCAATAGAATCAAGAAGACCTGTTTTCATTGACTTTATAGTAGAGCCATTTGAAATGGTATACCCTTGGGTTCTTGCTGGAAATCCTTTAAACAAAGTTTTATTATCTAATGATTGTCCTATCAGTTAAGAGGAAGTAAAAGATGAATCATACAATTTCAGTACTAGTGAGAAATGAGTCTGGGGTACTTTCCAGAATAAGCGACTTATTTAGCGGAAGAGGATACAATATTGAAAGCTTAACGGTAGCACCCACATTAGACCCTGAGTTTTCCAGAATAACAATAGTTACATCTGGAGAAGAAAAAGTTATAGAACAGATAATAAAACAGCTAAATCGACTTATCCCAACAATAAAAGTTACTGATTTATCCATTGATGACTGCGTTGAAAGAGAAATAATATTATGCAAAGTGTGTGCAAGAGATGAAGATAGGTCAGAAATATTAAGGATTGCAGAAATTTTTAGTGCAAAAATAATAGATGTATCTCCAAAAACATACACCTTACAAGCATTGGGTGATGAAAGACAAATCAGGTCATTAGTTGAACTATTACGACCTATCGGAATAAAAGAACTTGTTAGATCAGGGAAAGTAGCTATTTCAAGAAGCAGTGGCTTCCAAAACATAAAAAATTTATAAAAATCTTTTTACAAAATTAATTTCATCTTGCTTGGAAACAACATTTCCAAGCAATTTTTGCTTTAACACTTCATTAAGGGTTTGTCCAAATTCAACAGAAGGGACAAAACCCATTTGAATCAAGTCCGAACCTGTAATTTCCAACTTAACAGCAGAAAGTTTAATAGAATACTTTACAGCATCCTCATCACCAGTGAGTGAATAATAAATTGCTAGAGACGATTCATTGATTCCTTCAAAAAACTTATATATCTTATAATCATCACTTTTTTCTACTGCTCTATTATCGTAAAGTTGTTTAGCCTCAACTATTATTCTTTTTTCTTTTCCTGACAAATTCAATCTTGCAAAGGTTTGTTCATCTTCATTAAATACCAAAATTCCAAGATATATCAACCAAATATCATCAGATAAAATATCAAATTTATACAAAGTTGATTTAATTTTAGTTCCATCAACATCTGGAAAAGGCTTACTTGAAATAAGTTTATAAATTTTTTCACTTATCACTCTATCAAAAGCTTCTGGATTATTTAATAGAAACAATTGTTTAAATTCATTCTTTACTCGTTCTAGTGGCATTACATTATTATGACAGCTGAGATAATCTTCCTGAAGCTTTTTTGTATCATTGCCCAACTCAAAGCCGAATCTTAAAGAAAACTTGAGCCCCCGAACTATTCTTGAAGGATCATCCAAGAAACTTTTTTCATGCAGTACATTTAACTCTTTTTTCTCTATATCCTTGTATCCATTTAAGTAGTCAATTAACTCAAACATATTATCTTTATTTAAAGACAAAGCCATAGAATTAATTGTAAAATCACGCCTAACGACATCTTCTGAAAGAGAACAAGAAATCTCTTTAACAACTGGCAATTCACCAGGATTATCATAAACTTCGCATCTTGTTGAGGCAATATCAACCTCTAACAGATTTTCAAATAGAACTTTTGCTGTTTTTAGATTGTTTTGGAGTTGGATAATTTTACATACTCCACATCCTTCAAGCTTTTTAGCAAATAAAATAGCATTACCTTCAACCAGTAAATCTATATCATATATTTGCTTATTCATTATGAGATCTCTGACAATTCCACCAATTAGATAAAGAGGAAATTTGTATTTATTAGCAACTCTGGAACAAATTTGCAACACATGTTTTACTTCAGAAGACAAAAGTGAATTATATTCTTCCTCTAGACAAACTTTGCTCAACTAACTAACCTTATATGCTAATTCTTTTTTATGTACACATTACCAAGTATGCATTGATAAGAATCAAGTTCATGCTCTAATTCTTGAATTCTATCAATTAAAATAGTGTTATCTTCCAATAATTCTTTAATTTTAGAGGACAAAACTTCATTGTCTTTTTTATAACCACCAGCTTCAAAAGCCTCATCAATCCATTGAGTATTTTTTAAGTAACTTGAAATATCTCCAGAAATTTTTTCTGCAATAGAATGAGCTAATACTCCCAATGTTTGTCCGGTGATGTCTAAAGTCACATTTTGCATCTCTGCATCATTTCTTTGTTGAACAACCTCAACAATAGACGATTCAGGCAAGATTGTTTCATCAATTATTTGTTCATCATTCAAAGATGATTCAACAATAGGCTCATCCTGAACTTCAGGATATTCTTCCTTTTTAATAACCTCAACATCATACAAATTTTGTTCTTCTTTTTTAGGAACAAGAGCCGACTTTATTTTTTCAAAAGCAGCTTCATCATAAAACTCTACGCCATTCTCATCTTCATAAATGGCTTCGATTTTCCAATTTTTAATGAATGCATCCAATATAAATTCATCAACAAAATTGTCGTCCGTATTTAATATTTTTATTATTTCACTTTTGGAAAGCATTCTTTATCCCTACTATGTGCTTAAACACAACTACATTATAGCAAAATATATTGAAAAAGGGCACCTACTAAGGTACCCTTTTTACATTTTAAAATATTGAATTAATCTTCATTACGTCCAGCAATAGCATTTTTTGCTACAGAAGCCACTGCACCAATAACGGTAGAAGCCGCCACAGCCGCAGAACTTAACAACAATGTTTTTTTAGGGTTTGCCTTAGCAAAATCAACTGTATCTTTGATTAAAGATTTTGTACCTTTAAATTCATTAACAGCAAAATCTTTAACAACACCTGCTCCTTTTTGAGCTTCAGAAGCAACTTTCTTACCCAATTCGATTGCTCGAGGGGCTAGAGATTTAACATTAGGTATTTTCATCACACAACTCCTTTTCCTACTTATAGTAACTGTAAATATAATCTTTTTTGCTAGCATGTTTCAATCTTTGTAATTTATCTTTACAAGAAGCTTAACCTGCTATTTTGCTAAATACTTCATCCTTAACTGAATTTTTCTGAGCATAGTATTTGATACCACTATCAGTGGGTGGGGACACTGTTTTTTTGCCTTTTTCTATTTTATTTGTAATAAATATATTTAGTTTAGCAATTCCAACTCCAAGAATAACTCCTGAATATAAGTAACCTGCAATCTGGGCTAAAGCAAGTTTTCCTACTTTAATTTTCTTTAACTGGTCAGCCTCTTTCCATAGAGTAGAAAATTTTAACTTTTCACCATTTTTTAATGCTTGCTTAATTTTATCACTGGCATTCTCAAGTAGCACCTCATTATATGACTTAACATCCACTTTAGTTAGCCATTTTAGTTTGGCTTTTATACCAGTAGATCCACTAGCATTTATAGGATTGTTTATCAAATCTTTATCAAATATTCTTGCAGCCACTTTTGTAACCATACCACCAAGAATAAGCCAATTTGCAAAGCCTAAGAAATCTTTTATTGTACTTTCTCTTAATTCATTCTTATCTCGAGAAGACAAGAATCGACTCATTATAGTAGCACCATAAAGAACCTTAAATTGGTTAAGATTTGGTAATTTATTTGTAAATTGAATTTTATTAAGTACATCAATTGGCTTTTTACTTATAGTTTTAAAAGCAAGAACACCCATTGTACCGGCTGCCGCAAGTTTCATTAACTTGAAGGTTGTCGTCTTATCTGGCTCTCTACCCTCCACACCAACAAAACCTTCTTTACCTGTACGTTTTTTGGTCAAATAAGTGTTAATAGGTTGGACACTGGCACCAATTGCACCAGAAATTGCTAGACCCAACAACGCAGTTTTTGTTTTAGTATTTTTTAAGGATTTAGCAAAATCTTCTAAGCTATAATCCTGAGCCCTATGCTTAAATGCACGCCCGAGCTCAGTAGCCGTATTAACCATTACATCTAAAGAATCTTCTATTATTTTAGATTGTTTAACTGTAGAACTAGACGTTGATTCTGCAGCAGTCTCAAAACCCAGTCTATATTTATTAGACGCACCTGTGTCAGAAATAAGTTTTGCAACTATATTTTTCTTCACACTTGATTCTAAAGGTGTTTTCTTTTCAGTTTCTTTAACTAAAGTATTTATAATATCATTTTTTAACTCAATATTTTTTATTTTTACCCACGCATCATCACCAACAACGTCATAAGAACCATTAAAACCCTCTATATGATCAAATACTTTTTGATAATAAGTCTCAACACTGCCATTAGATTCTTTCCATATAGAACTAAACAAATCAATAGCATCATTATTTGCAAAAATTTGATTTGCTTTAATGCCATGTGCTTTATTAATACTGGCTGAAGTTACAGCTGCTGCTAACATTCCAACAGCACCAACAGCCAAGTGATTAGCGGTACTAGAACCTTCTCTAATCCCTGTTTCTGTGCCAGCATCAACCCCTCTATTTTTCATATCTGTTATGGTTCTTGGTATTACCATAGATCCTAAATCTACAGCACAAGCCCCTAAAGCTGGGCTTTCACTTAACCATTTAAGCGCTGCAATTGGGGCTTCTATACCCTTGAAACTGGGTGTATTATATTGCTGCCTACATCGTTGTTCATAACTAAGTGGTGTACTGTTAATTTTTGATATCATGTTTAGCCTATGTAAATGTATTATTCCAAGGTTTTAATGCATATGAATTTTATTTTTTGCCATTGCCTATACTATTTTGTTACATTTAAACTCGAAAAAATATAATTTAAAAGCTATTAAACTATTAAAAATAAGCTTATTATGTGCATAATAGCCATATTCAAAAAACAATTGTATATTTTACATTTATTAAGAAAATAAATAGTGTAAACAATAGTAAATATAACTTTACATTTTAATAAAAATAATTAAAGTTTTAAGAGGTTAGGTTCGATAAATTTTAGGTAAGACATAAAGCACGTTCCAAGGAGAAAGAATGAGCGACGCAAATACAGGAAATATACTAAACCGCCCATTTGGGTTAAATATCACACTGCCACAGCGTACGCTTCAACAATTCCAGGAAACAGCAACTAATGCCGTGAACTTATTTTCTCCGGTGGTAGATTACCTCGAAGAAAACGACAAGGTTTTTAGCGGTGAAGTTGCCAGACAGATAGAAAAATATAATGAAATGGCTTACGCAATGGGCTCTGCAGCAAGAGCAGGAAAAGACAAAACTACATTTAATATGAAAGGATAACACATAGAGTAATCTATTTATCAACAATTGAATATTTTTTATGTTAAAGGGTCTAAAGTTAGACCCTTTAGTATTTAGAATATTAAAATTAGTTAACAATAAAGCTCATTACAAGGCATATTTTTTACAATCTCCAAATATCAAATCAATAGAGCTTTTAAGTTAAAAATTAAAACAACAACAACAGGACTATATAGCTTAACAATTGATATTCATCATTTTACGTTTATCATTATTAATATGATTAGAAAACTATTAATAATTTTACTATTATTCTTAGGATTGTTCACTCAACCCTCGATAGCTCAAGATATATTAAAAATAAATAATATTAACTTTGATAATTCAGACACGGTAATATTTCTAGGCACTTCAGGAATTGACAATTACACTCCTCTTTCAGTAACAAAGGGGAGTTTAACCAACCCTGACAGAGTATATTTTGACATAAAAGATGCAATGATTACTCAATCTAATGCTGAGTTCAAATTTTCAAATAGTGCTATGGATAGCTTAAAAATAGCACAATTCAGCAGTAATCCTGCAATAGTTAGGATCGTAATAACTACGAACAATCAAATAGATCCCCAAAAAATAAAAGTATTTAAACATAATAATAATTTAATAATAAAACTAAAAGATGATACACCAATTCAAGATTACCTGACTCAAATATATAGAGAAAGTAAAAATAGTCCATATGATATTTTGGAAGAGGCATCGGTAAGTGCAATTCAAGTATCCAATGCTCCAACAGAACAGCCAAACAAAAAAAACAAACAAAAAACAAAGAACAATGATTTATTTAATCAAATACAACAAGCCTTTAATGACACAACCAGCCAACTTTCACCAGGAGCAATTAGCTATGAGGAAATAAGCAAATCAATAAATACACCCCCTCAAACCCAGACAGCATCCACAAACAAAGAAAAAAAACTAAGATCAAGATATTTTGTCGAAAGTGCTGATATCAGAAATGGAAATATATTGATTAATGGGGTAGGAACAGTAAACATAGACAAATTAAGCTATGAAAGTTCTCCATCACAAGTAATATTGGATCTTGCAAACACTATTTTATCAAGAGATCTTAGGGGAAAACAAATTCCGATAACATCTGTAGAAAGTGTAAAATTAAACCAAATAGGTCAAAATTTAGCAAGAATAACAATAAACACACCAAGCCCACAAAAATATAAGCCTATATATTCCTTTGATTTACAGAATCTACTCATTGGCCATGAAGATAGAATGTCTGGAATTAAATTATTTAATACAACAACGGAAATATCGGATTTTACAGTAGAGGAACAAAACAGGGAACAAGAGACAGTAACAGTTGATTTTACAAACCCAGTGGTACATTCAATCAAAAGAGATGGAACAAAGCTAGAACTAACATTATATAATGCTAGCTACATAAATATAGAAAAATTTAAAGCAGCAATAAGAAACACTCAGCTTGCGGAAAGCAAAGTGGAAAGGCTGCCATATCAAGGAATAAGAATATCTTCAAACATAAAAAACGAAGCAAAACTAGATTTTTATGAAAATTTAAATGCTACTGAAATAAAATTCACAATAAAGACACAAGCTCCTGCCCCTGAGGTTACAAAAAGAATAGAAAAGTTGCCTTGCGCAATTCCACAAGAAAATAAAAGTGGTTTAAAAACAATTGTACTTGATGCCGGTCATGGTGGGAGTGATACAGGAGCTCTCAGAAATGGAATAGCGGAAAAAGACATCACGCTTGATATAGCAAGAAAAACAGCAGCAATCCTTACCAATAGAGGCTACCATGTTGAAATGACTCGTTGGAATGACACAACTGTTTCTTTGCAAGAAAGAGTCGAATTTTCAAATGCCAAAAATACCGACGCATTTGTGAGCATTCACATAAACGCAAGCACAACACCAAGTGCACATGGTATAGAGACCCACTACTACACCGATCAAGGTTATGAAATAGCAAAAACAATACATAAAAGTATAATTTCAAAGATTCCGGAAACAGACAGAGGATTGTTAAAATCACGATTTTATGTTATAAACCACACAGCAGCACCATCTACACTGCTTGAGTTGGGATTTATTTCTAATGACAGAGAGCGTTCATTGTTGCTCAATGAAGAGAGAAAAAGAAAGTTTGCAGAGGCAATTGCTGACGGAATAGTCTCCTTTGTAAACTCACGGTAAAAGAGAAAAGATAATGGATAACAATATAATTGGAGTATTTGACTCTGGAGTTGGTGGACTAACAGTTTTTAGCAAATTAATAAAAAAATTGCCTGAAGAAAACTATGTCTATTATGGTGATACCCAAAATATTCCCTATGGGAATAAAACTAAAGAAGAATTAATAAATTTAACTCAAAATATTTTCGATTTTTATTCTAAAAAAAATGCAAAAGCAGTAGTTATGGCTTGTAACACAACATCAGCAATAACATATGATATATTAAAAAATAATTATGATTTTTTGATATACCCTGTAACTCAAATTGCTGCAAAATTTGTTTCTTCAAAAGGTGTAAAACGAATTGGAGTACTCTCTACTGAAGCAACCGCAAAATCTCATGCATACAAAAATGCCATTCAGAAAGAAAACCCCGAAATTGAAGTAATAGAATTAGCTTGCCCTGGATGGGTAGAAATAGTTGAAAACAACACTTTAAGTGATTTAGAATCGATTGAGCTGATCAAAATAAATCTACTAGAGATGCTAAAAAATGAACCAGAAATAATTATTCTAGGATGCACCCATTATCCTTTCCTGAAGCAACAGTTAATTGAGTTAACAGGTAAAGATATTTTTCTAGACCCAGCCGAATCTTTTGTAAATTATATAAGTGATGATCTAAAAGAAAAAAATCTTTTAGCCCAAAAACGAACTATTGAACCAGAATTTTTTGTAAGCTCCAATCCTGCCAAATTTAAAGAAGCTGCAAAATTATTTTACGAACTGGATAATATTCCAACAATAGCCTAAGAAATATATGGTATGATGTCACTATACAAGAGTATGGAGTATAGACATTTTATGAAAAAATTCTTACTATTATTATTTTCTTTAATTTTTATGCAAAATGCTCAAGCCTTTGCTGTTTCAGTCAAAGCAGTTTCTCTTGATAATTTTTCAACTTCAGACCCAAAGACATCTTTTTGTGTACAAGTATTAGAATCAAAAGAACTACAACAAGATTATCTCCTAAGAACAGGAACGATAATTACCGGACACATAACTAATATTGAACATGCAAAACGTGGAAAGCGAAACGCTTATTTTGATTTTATCCCGACTGCTGTAACATATCAGACTAAAACAAATCAAATATCAAAACCAAACTATATTTTGAGAGTGGTTGGATATGCTCCTGTTGATAAAAAAGAAATGATAGAATCAGTCGCAAAAGGAGCTGCAGGATTTATTGTAGCAGGAGCTTCTCAAGGAATTTCCTTCGTTCAAGGTGCAACTCAAGCCGAAGACGGATCAAGATTAAAATCCGGATTTGTAAAAATGTACAAAGATTCACCTTTATCATACATAGAAGAAGGCCAAGAGTTAAATGTAAGCAAAGGCGACTTATTAATAATTAAATTTAAAAAGTTCAATTATTAAAGGCGCAACTTCGTTGCGCCTTTAATAGAATTAGAACATCTTTTTACAAAAAATTAAGGATACAATCCTCTCATTCTCTTAGCTTCAGCAACTCTATTGACACCAATCATCATTGCAGCCGTTCTCATGTCTACAGACCTATTTTGAGATATTGCAAAAACCTCATCAAAAGCTTTGTTCATAAGTCTTTCAAGATTAGTAATAACTTCTTTTTCTTCCCAAAATAGTCGTTGAATATCCTGTACCCATTCAAAATAGGACACCGTAACACCTCCAGCATTTGCCAAAATACCGGGAACAACAACAATACCTTTATCATTTAAGATTTCATCAGCTTCGTTTGTCACAGGTCCATTTGCACCTTCAACAATAAAACGGGCTTTTACATTAGGCGCATTATCTTTAGTAATTACATTTCCTAACGCACAAGGAACCAAAAAGTCACAAGGTAATTCTAATAATTCTTCATTGGTTATAAATTCAGCTTCTTTAAATCCAGTGATTGTTTTATGTTGTGCAACGTAATCAAAAACTTTTGGAATATCAAGTCCATCTTTATTATATAAACCACCATTTATATCACTTATTGCAATTATTCTATTTCCAGATTCATAAAGATACTTGGCAGCATTAGCTCCAACATTTCCAAAACCTTGAATTGCAATATCATATGTGTTTTTATCTTTTTTCAAAACCTTATTAATTACATTGTAAATAGTAAATGCAACACCAGCCCCAGTAGCTTCTTTTCTTCCCAAAGACCCACCAAGACCAACGGGTTTCCCTGTAACTACACCTGGAATAGCATAACCAAAGTAATTACTATAAGTATCCATAATCCAAGCCATGGTTCTTTCATCCGTATACATATCAGGAGCAGGTATATCTTTCTCCGGACCAATCATAGAGAGAATTTCAGTGGTATATCTTCGTGTTAACTTCTCTAATTCGCTCATAGACATTTTTGAAGGATCGCAACAAATTCCACCCTTTGCTCCGCCAAACGGCAAATTCATTAACGCACATTTCCATGTCATCCACATAGCAAGAGCTGAAACTTCGCCCAAATCAACATCTGGATAATATCTTATGCCACCCTTAGATGGCCCCATCGCCAAATCGTGTTGAACCCTATATCCTGTAAAAGACTTTGTTTCCCCGTTATCTAGCTTTATTGGCAAAGAAACTATCAAGGTTTTCCTTGGAAATTTTAATCTTTCGACTATACCTTTATCAAGATTTAAAAGTTCACCAACTCTTTCCAACTGTTGTTGAGCCATTATAAATGTTGGTGTCATCATTTCGTTCATTGTCTTTCTCCAAATAACTACACATGTAAACTACACTATAATTCTATTACCCTTTTGCAAAGAATACAAATATTACAAAATTTGTTATGATAATAAAATAGTCTCATAAGAGAGGGCAAAAAGAGGTATACGATGCAACAAAAATTTATTGATAAAAAGACAGATTCATTGACAATATTTATGCTTGGATGGGGAATGGATCCAACACCAATGGAACATCTTACCTCTGAAAGCAGTATTTTATATCTATATGATTATAAAGATTTAGAATTTGATTTCAATTTTTCAAAATTTAATAAGTTCAAATTAGTTGCATTTTCTTGCGGGGTTTATATAACTCCAATAATATCAAATAAATTGCCTCAATTAGATTATAGAATTGCAATTAATGGTACATTAAACTTATTTAGTGATAACTTTGGATTATCAAAACAAAAAGAAGAAATATTTAACAACATAACTCTAGCCAATGCATTAGAATTTAGAGAAAAATACCTTTTAAAAACAAAAAATGAACTTGTGAATTTTAACAAAAACCAACCTAAAAGATCTCTCGAAAGCAGTATAGATGAATTTAAATTCTTAAAATATTTATATTCAAAATATAAAGAACAACAATATAGCTACAATAAAATACTTATCTCTAAAGATGATAATATTCTGCCTGCAGAAAATCAAAAAAACTTTTGGCAATCAAATTACAAGGTGATAAAAGGAGGGCATTTCCCATTTTTCAATTTTGAAACAATTGAGGAAATTTTAAACTCCTAATCTTCAATATTAATAAAAAATTTTTCATCCTGCAGTAATTTTTCAACATTGAGAATATGATAAATTTGTTGGTTTTCCACCAATTCAGCCATTGTATACTTTGCTTCAACTTTTCCAGACGAGTGATGGACAAAATTATCATCATCAATATTTTTGATGCCTATAACCTCATCTACAAGAAGTGCCATTTTATATTCTTTTGAATCAAGAACAAGAACTTTTCCAATCAGAACTTCACCCTTTGATTCATATCCTAAAAATTTTTTTAAATTTATTATTGATATAAAATCACCTCTTAAGTTTATTATTCCCTCCAAGTAATCAGGTGAATATGGC